>CAYGAW010000043.1:0-25369 GCA_964347945.1 uncultured Anaerolineales bacterium | reverse complement strand
AGGATCGAATCACACCAAGCCAGGGGGCCATAGCGTATCGACGCTGTGGCCCTTTTCGCTGTGCCGATCTGTGTCAGACTGGAGGAGGAGCCAGAATTCGTGCCGGAGCCGGGTAGTGTGATGCTCCTCGCCAGCGGATTGATGGGGTTGGCTGGATATGCTGGCCTACGAAGGCGGAGGCGATAGGAGAGGTCTCCAGTAGTTGGTAACTGAGTAGAAGATCGGGGCCATCGTCGTGTGGACGGTGGCCCCTTCTTGCTTGACTACACAGAGAACGCAGCCGCACGGCCGCGCCGCATGGAGTATTAGGATTTGGCTGCCGATGACTAGGCCGTCTGCCTGCGGGCCTCCAAGACGTTGGTGAGGCTCTCGATCTTGGTCAGCACCCGACTCAACTGATCCATGCCGGTGATCTCAAGGGTAGCGATGATGGTGGCAGTCTGGTCCTTTCTTCTGGTCGCAATCGTCGCTGCCCTCATGTTAACGTCCTCGGCGTCCAGAACGGCCGCGATGTCCTTCAGCAGTCCTTTGCGGTCGTAGGCTGTGACCTCCACCACAACCGGATACCCTGTGTCCACATCCTCGCCCCAATCAACCTCGATCAGACGCTCCCTATCGCCGTCCCTCAGCACACGAAGAACGTTGGAGCAGTCCTGCCGGTGGATGGTCACACCGCGGCCCCGGGTGATGTAGCCGATGATCTCGTCGCCGGGCAACGGGTTGCAGCAACCTCCAAGGTGGGTCAGTAGGTCTCCCACGCCGGTGACCTTGATCCCGGGGGCCTCAGTCGGCGGCGCCACCACGGGTGGCAACTCCTCTAGCCCCTCTTCGCTCTCCCTTTCAATTTCCAGAACCCTGGTGGATACCTGATGAACGTTGATGTCTCCATATCCGATGGCGGCCAGGAAGCCCTCCACCTTCTTGAAGCGGAACAGCTTGGCGATGTCCTCGTAGCTCTCGCGCTCGATTCCTAGACGCTTCAACTCCTTTTCCAGGAGCGCCCTACCCCGTGCGATGTTCTCGGCACGCTCCTGCCGACGGAACCACTGCCGGATCTTCTGTCTGGCGCGAGTCGTGCTCACATATCCGAGGTGGGGGTTCAGCCAATCTCGACTCGGCCCTCCTCTCTTGGCCGTCAGGATCAGGACCTGATCTCCGTCCTCCAGTTGGTAGTTCAAGGGCACGATTTTGCCGTTCACCTTGGCGCCCTGGCATCGATGGCCAATCTCGGTGTGAACGTGATAGGCAAAATCTACCGGAGTGGCGCCCCTGGGCAGTTCGATGACATCTCCCTTGGGTGTGAAGACGTACACCTCCTCAGGGAACAAGTCGGTCTTCAGCGAGTCGACGAACTCCTGCGCGTCAACCAACTCCCGACGCCACTCCATCAACTGGCGCAGCCATGCCATCTTCCCTTCCAGAACTGCGTCCCGCTCCACCTGCTCCTTGTAGCGCCAATGAGCGGCGACGCCATACTCCGCGGTCCAGTGCATGTCCCAGGTCCGGATCTGTATCTCCAAGGGACGACCCTGTGGGCCTACAACGGCAGTATGCAGCGACTGATACAGGTTGTCCTTGGGCATGGCGATGTAGTCGTCGAACTCCCCGGCGATGGGCCGCCACAGGGAATGAACAATTCCCAGGGCTGCGTAGCAGTCCTTGATGTCCTCCACGATGATACGCGCTCCATGCACATCGTAGATGCGATCGAAGTCCCTGCCCTTCTTCTGCATCTTCTCATAGATGCTGTAGATGTGCTTGCGGCGTCCCGCCACCTCGGCGTCTATCCCTGCCTCCACCAGGCTGCTTCTCAGAGCCTCGACCACATTATCCACGTATCGCTCGCGGACGGTGCGGCGTTCGCTAATCAACTCCACAACTTCCTGGTACCTCTCGGGCTCCAGGTAGCGCAGAGCGAGGTCCTCCAATTCCTCCTTTACCTGCCACATGCCCAACCTGTGGGCGAGCGGTGCGAAGATGTCCAGCGTCTCCCTGGCGATCTCCGTCCTTCTGTCCTCTGGAAGGGGGCCCAAGGTGTGCATGTTGTGCAAACGGTCGGCCAGCCTGATCAGAATCACCCGGATGTCGTCCACCATGGCCAGGAAGATCTTGCGCAGGCTCTCCGCCTCTTCTTCCTCCAGGCTGGTCCACGTTATCTTCCGCAGCTTGGTCACGCCGTCGACCAACTTGGCTATCTCGCCGCCGAAAGTCTCCCGGATCTGTTCCACTGTGACGGAGGTGTCCTCGGGAACGTCATGGAGGAGGCCTGCAGCAATCGTGGCGGGATCGAGACGCATGTCTACGAGGGCGGCAGCGGTGGCCAGGGAATGCTGAATGAACGGCTCCCCCGAGGCCCGGAGTTGACCGTCGTGGGCGTCGGCGGCGACTTGATAAGCGCGCTTGATGACGGGGATTTCCTGCGCAGGGATAGAATCTCCCGCCCGTTCGAGTAAGCCTTCCAGCGTGGTCGGGGGGTCATCCATGGAAATGCACCGGCCGTTTTGTAACCTGCCTCACTTCCAGTATACGGCAGCAGCCTGCAAGATGCAAGACTGCCCTTCGTTGCCGCGCAACATGCCGTGCGGCAACCTTTCTCTGGCGCTGTCATGTCACAGGCTGTCCAACCCTCTCCTAGGTTTCGGAACTCTGTGCGCGGCTGTGGCACCCGCCACCCCATGTGGGAAAGCGCGGGAATTCAGTCCCGCGCTAGATGCGACAAGTCCTTGCGGGACTCCTTGGCTTGTGTGCGCCCGAATTCTCAGCTCGGCGTGATACCGCGCAATAGTTCTCCCTACCGTCCGTCCGCAGCAACCTTGCCTTTGTACCACGGCGTGTTATAATTGGGCCTGCTCTGTGCCTGCCTGCCTTGGTCAGGCTCAACAGTAGCAGTCGATCCAGGCACAGCCACGCGCCTGCCAAGCACCAGCAATGATAGAAGGGGACAAGAATAGGCACGCATCATCACCGGAGAGCCACCAAATCGGCCCTCCCTGGCTGACGGTAGAGACCGGCCTCTACGTGCTGTTGATCCTGGTAGCTGCGCTTCTGCGATTCTACGGTCTGGGGAAGCAACCACTAGATGAGCGCGAAGCTAGGCTGGCGTTGGATGTCTGGCGATTCTACACCGGCGGCGCGGCCAGCATCAGGGGCCACAGCCCTCTGCTGTTTAACAGCAACGCGCTTCTCTATCTCCTCTTCGGCGCCAGCGACTTCGTGGCTCGGGTGCTGCCGGCCCTAGTAGGTACATTGATGGTCGGGCTGCCACATTTGGTGCGCGGTCACCTGGGCAAGAGAGGCGCCTTGGTTACAGCAGCAATCCTGGCTATCTCTCCGTCCTTCGTCTTCTTCTCCCGCCAACTCAGTGGAGACATTGTCGTGGCAACGTCGCTCCTGGCCTTGGTGGCAGGCCTTTTCGGCTACCTCAGACTGAAGAAGGTATCACACCTGTACCTGTCGGCCGGCGCGCTGGCCGTGGCCTTCGTCGCAGGAGGCGCCGCGTATGCCACCCTACTGGCACTGGGTGGCTTCTTCCTGGGCGTCACACTCTACTCGCGGTACAGGGATGGGGATGCGCCTCTCCCCGAAGCGTGGAACCCACCCCCAACCGCGCCGCGCGCGTGGATGATAACCGGGGGCGTATTCGGAGCCGTTCTGCTGGCCGCCGCTACAGGGCTCTTCGTCAACCTTCACGGCTTGCAGGCCACACTGGACTTGCCAGCTACCTGGCTAGGCCAGTTCTCGCCGTTGATTGGCAGGCAGCCCTGGCACTACTACCTATCGCTACTCGTCGGCTACGCACCACTGGTATTCATCTTCGGCTTGGCCGGTGCTGTGTACCTGCCCCGGAAAGACCTCTTCTCAGCTCTGCTGGTTTGCTGGTTCGGCGTGACCTTCGTGCTTTACTCCCTGATGGGGACGAAGCCCCCCTCGGGAATCTTGCAGATGATCCTGCCGCTCACCTTGCTCGCTGGCAGGATCATAGGTGATCTGCTGACGAAGGTGGGTGAAGGGGAACAATGGGTCTGGGACAGGCTGGCACTACTGGTTTCCATCCCCGTCATCTTCCATATGATCCTGCAAATGTCAGCCTTCGCCAACCCCCAGAACCCAGGAGAGCCCACCCGCCTGATTGTGGTCTTGCTGTCCCTTTTCTTACTCGTCTCGGTAGTCCTCATCACTGGCACCCTGGCCCAAGACTGGAGAGGGATCATCCGCACGGGTGGACTCCTAATCCTGCTCATACTGGGTAGCCTGATGGTGCAGACCACGTGGAGGCTCAACCACCACGGCCGTGGCAACCCGCTCGAATTGCTGGTGGAGCGGCCGACCTCTTCGGACGTGCGCAACTTGGTAGGCACGATAGAGGATTTCTCCAATCAGCAGGAGGGAGACCGGCACAGCGTGGATATCACCGTTCACGGAGGGCAGGATGACATCCTGGCCTGGTACTTGCGGGACTTCGGAGACCTGGTCTTCACATCGGGATCAGAATCGTCCCCCACTCCGGTGGTGATCACTCCCTTGGCAGAACCGTTGACCCTGCCAGGATACAGGGGTGCCCGGTTCCGCATACAGAGTGCTTGGCACCCAGAGGATCTGCCAGGACACGAGCTAATGAATTGGTACCTCTTCCGAGAGACCCTCTCCCGTCCAACCTATAGTGATGTCGTGATCTGGGCAGCAGTAGGGCCGGAAGAATGACGAGGTAATGGCGACATGGAAAAGAGGTTCTCCGTTCTGGATAAGCCCTTGCTGGCCAGAATCACCCTCAACTGGGAACTCATCTGCTGGGTAGCTATCATCTTGGTGGCTATCGCTCTCCGCTTCTGGGATCTCGGCAGTCGCGCACAACACCACGACGAGAGTATGCACTCGTTCTACTCCTGGGAGTTGTACCGAGGTCGCGGGTTCATCCACAACCCCCTTCTCCACGGCCCGTTTCTGTACCACGCCACCGCTGTCATCTATTTCCTCTTCGGCGCCAGTGACTATACGTCGCGAGTCGCCCCGGCACTCTTCGGCGTGGGCATCGTCGTCGCCCCCTATTTCCTGCGAAAGTGGTTGGGAAGGTACGGTGCCCTGGCCACCGCCGCCATGCTCGCCATCTCACCCGGCTTTCTCTATTTCTCGCGTTTCATCAGGATGGACATCTTCGTGGCCGCCTTTGAGCTTCTGATGTTCATCGCCATCATCAAGTACCTTGATCAACGAAAAGATCTCTACGTCTACCTTCTGGCCGCCGCGCTAGCGTTCGCATTCTCCACGAAAGAGATCGCCTACATCACGATTTTCATTTTCGGCACCTTCCTGGTAATCCTCCTCGTCTGGGAATGGCTGCGGGATCGAAAGTTCCCGCCCGACTTCGCCTCCTTCGACCTCCTGATACTCATCGGCAGTTTATGCGCGCCCTTGTACTTCTCCACCCTCATCATCAAGGTCTCGGGACTGTGGGACCCACTGGACTACATGAACTACGGCCAGCATGATCTCCTAGTCATGCTACTGATCACCGGAGTCTTCGCCCTACTGGGTGTGTGGTGGAGTTGGCGCCGCTGGGTAACGTCCGCTGGCATCTTCTGGGTCATCTACATACTCCTGCACACCACGCTGCTCACCAACATGCTCGGACTTCTTAGCGGGCCTATCGGCGCCCTGGGCTACTGGCTGGTGCAGCAGGGGGTCAAGCGAGGAGGGCAGCCCTGGTATTATTATCTGATCATCATCCCCCTGTATGAGTTCCTGCCTCTCCTTCTGGGCCTGATGGGCATGGGCTATCTGTCCTTCAGGACCGCCACGGAGAGAAGAGAGGAAGCGGCGAGGGAAGCGGTATCGCCTTTGAAGAACATCTTCTGGATCTTCCTCTCCTACTGGTTCCTGGTGACCCTCGTCATTTATGGTTGGTCCACCGAGAAGATGCCCTGGTTGATTGTACACTTGACGCTACCCCTCATCCTTCTAGCGGGGCGGTTCATCGGCGACGTCCTGGAGCGAGCCGACTGGCAGGAACTCCGTGAAGGACGCGCCTACTATCTTCTCATCCTCGTACCGACCACGGAGCTGGTATTGCTTGGCTTTCTGAGTGCGTCACTCGGCCTGGCTGGAATCCTCTCCCGTGGTCTGCCCGCACCGGGCTTCAGTCTGGGAGAGTTGAATACCCTTATGCGCTGGCTGATTACCTTGCTGCTTTCCAGCGTCTTGATCTACGTCATTATTCTCCTCGCGAGGCGATTGCGCCCCGGTTCCATTGCCAGAGTGCTCCTCTTCGCCACGATCCTGGTGATGATGGTGTTCACTGTCCGCTACGCGTGGATAGCCACTTACATTCACGGCGACATCGCCAAGGATATGCTCGTCTATACACAAACTACGCCTGACGTGACCATGATTGTGGAGGAGATAGAGAATCTCTCGGAGAGGCTAGAAGGCGGGAAGGACATGAAGGTCGCCTTCGACGACTTCACCAGCTGGCCTATGTGGTGGTACCTGCGCGATTATCCCAACAAGGCCTTCTTTGGCAAGGAGCCGATGGGATCTCTCGACGCCCCCGTGGTCCTGGTCGGGCTGGACAACGAAGATGCCGTGAGACCCTATCTGACGGACTACATCCGGCGGCAGTACAGACTGCGCTGGTGGTTCCCGGAGGACTATAAGAACCTCACGCCTGAGTTCATCTTGGGCAACCTGCGGAATCCGGACACCCGGCAAAGCTTTATCGACTTCCTCCTCTATCGAGAACTGGAGAATCCCCTTGGCTCGTCCGACTTCGCCTTCTACATGCGCAAGGACGTGGCTGCCGAGATCTGGGAATCCAGCGCTGTACCCATCGCTCTCGAGATTGAAGCCTCTGCGGAATATGCCGAGGCCTACCGTGAGGTGAGCAGTGTCGCGGCTTGGGGCCAGTCCGGAGCACTGGAAGGACAGTTCAGTTTTCCCAAGGGATTGGCGATCGACTCCGAGGGCAAAGTATATGTGGCAGACAGCCAGAACCATCGCATCCAGAAGTTCGACAGCGGCGGAGAGTTCATCACCGCTTGGGGCTCGTTCGGTACGGAGCCGGGGCAGTTCAGCGAGCCCTGGGGCATCGCGGTGGACGACGATGGGAACGTCTACGTGGCGGACACCTGGAACCATCGTATCCAGAAGTTCACGACGGAAGGGGACTTCGTGACCTACTGGGGTGCCCACCAGAACACAGAGGGTCAGCTCTCGGAGCCGCAGGGGCTGTTTTGGGGACCGAGAGACATCGCCATCGATGCCGAAGGAAACCTCTACGTCACCGACACCGGAAACAAGCGCGTCCAGAAGTTCGACTCGGACGGCAACCCCCTCGGTCAGTGGGGTGGCGGCGGCTCCCTACCCGGACAGTTCCAAGAGCCAGTGGGAATCGCCAGCGATCAGGACGCCAATATCTACGTGGCCGACACCTGGAACCAGCGCATCCAGATCTTCGATCCAGACTCTCGGTTTCGCCGTCAGTGGAGGGTCGACGCCTGGTGGGGCGACTCTGTCGTCAACAAGCCCTACCTGGCAGTGGATGGCGAAGGACGCGTCTACACCACCGATCCTGAGGGTCACCGCGCTCTGGTGTTCGACAGCGAAGGCAAGCTCTTGGCTATCTTCGGCAAGTATGGCACCGACGAAACCTCCTTCGATCTGCCGACAGGCATCGAGGTCGACGGGGAGGGTAATGTCTACGTCTCCGACTCCAACAACCATCGCATCATGAAGTTCGCTCCCATCCCGATGGGACCTGGCTACTAGTCTGAGCCAGGAGCATCCCCACATCGCGCCACGACCGGACCCCGGCAAGTCCACTGGCATGATTGAAGCGACTCTGGGCGGCCGCGCCAGTACCTGCTCGGCGTCTTCTTCGACTGAGTCACACGGAAGAAGTAGAGAGCCAAGTTGTCCAGACGGGCCTGGCCAGCCGTCGGCACTTCTCTGTGACCAGCCCCACCTGCCGGCTGGTGTCCGATACGCAGCTTCTTCCCGCTGGCACTGAAGGATTATCCGCCTTCGGACACCACGCCTTAGGGCATTTGAGCATGCAGTGAGTCTGGCGACTGCCGTGACAAACAGGGGGCGGGCCTAGGTCCGCCCCCTGTTCATTCCTTGCTCTCCCCGCCGCCCACTCGTCGGGCACAACGCCCGTGACGACCTTTCCGGAGTTGACAGCCCACGGCAATCAGAGTACGATCGCCTGAACTTGACCCGAGGTCGTATCATGCGCTTCTGGCCCGACTGTATCCCCTGCATAGTGAGCTTCACTCTTGACGTTGCGCGGCCACTGATAGGGGACGAGCGCCGACGCCACGCTTGAGGATGCCCTGGAGGTAGGCCCGGACAAGATGACGTGGGTGATGGACCCCACTTGTCACGCGTTGCCCATCTCGAGCGCATATGATATACTGCTCTTCATGCCGCCTCACAGGCTGCCGTCTTGGGCTAGCACGCCAGCCAGCCTTGTGAGGTTCCAACGTAGTTGAGGTTATCATTCCTACCATCAGCCGGTCGATCAACAACGGCTCCAGGACGGACGCGTCGCCCGCGCCCACGCTCGCTGACGCTGAACCATTCCAGACGGGCCGGGTGATCACCATCACCGCGGCCCACACGGTGCACGACACCTACACGGCCTTCCTGGCACCCCTCTTGCCAGCCTTCATCGCCAAGCTAACCCTCACCAAGACGGAGGCAGGTGCGCTGACAGTCTTCATGCAGGGGCCGTCAGTCCTTCAGCCCTACATTGGCTATCTGGCTGACCGGCTCACTCTGCGCTACTTTGTGATCTTGGGTCCGGCCGTCACGGCCACCATGATGAGCCTCCTCGGTATCGCACCCCGCTACGCCGTGCTCGCTCTCCTGCTGATGGTGGTAGGCCTCAGCTCCGCCGCCTTCCACGCCGTGGCGCCGGTGATGGCGGGGCGCCTATCCGGAGGGAGCCTGGGTCGGGGCATGGGCTTCTGGATGGTGGGTGGAGAATTGGGACGTACCCTGGGACCCCTCATCATCGTCACTGCTGTGACCTTCGTCTCCCTCGAGGGCACCCCTTGGCTGATGACCGCCGGTCTGCTGGCCTCATTCACGGTCTACCTCCTCCTGAGAGACGTGCCTGGACGTCCGCCCGAAGCTCGCCCGGCAATCTCCTTCCGCCAAGGGCTGCGGGTGATAAGGCCGATACTCGTCCCTTTGGTAGGTATCATAACTGCACGTGTCCTCATGCTAGCGGCGCTCACGACCTACCTGCCCATCTTCCTCACCGAAGAGGGAGCCAATCTCTGGCTCGCGGGCGTCTCCCTCACGGTGCTGGAGGCAGCAGGTGTGGTGGGCGCTCTGGCAGGGGGTTCGCTGAGTGACCGAGTTGGCCGACGCTTGATCCTTTTCGTAGCCATGCTGGCCACCCCTCTGTTCACGCTTATCTTCCTGGCAGCCAGCGGTTGGATCCGTTTTCCGCTCCTGTTGGTCCTGGGCTTCACCTCTCTCTCCATCGCTCCGGTGATTATGGCCCTGGTCCAGGAAAGCTTCCCCGAGAATCGAGCTTTGGCCAATGGCGTCTACATGGGCCTGGCCTTCGTCATCCGATCAGGAGCTGTGGTGGTCCTCGGCGCCCTGGGGGATCTCTTTGGATTGCAGCTCGCCTTCACCATCAGCGCCGTCATCGCCCTGCTGGGGTTGCCCCTGTTGCTCATGCTACCGGGTGGGCAACTGGCACAAGCCGAAAGCAGTTCTATGAGGTGACGGTCACACGGCGGATGGAGCTAATCTACGCCATGCCGTCATCTTGGCTCCGGGGATAGCCGCGACCATGATGAGCATGCTCCGGGAATCGCTTCAAATGGCTTCTGTGGGATAAACAGCGCGACGGAATAGTGAAGTAGTCATGCCAGCCAACAGCATTCATTCAGCAAGTCAGATAGATAGCGAAGCCACAGAGGTAACCCAGGCCTCTGACCCTGGCGATTTCCAGATGGGGCCTGTGCTCGGGGTTAGTTTCGCCCACGCGACGAACGACACCTACACCTCCTTTCTGGCTCCTCTCCTGCCGGCCCTTATCGACAACCTTGCCCTGTCCAAGACCCAGGCCGGCCTGCTGGCTTTCTTGCAGTCCTCCCCATCGTTGCTCCAGCCCGTCATCGGCCACCTATCCGACCGAGCCGACCTTCGCTACCTCGTGATCTTCGCTCCCGCTGTGGGGGCAACGATTATGAGTTCGCTGGGTGTCGCGCCTCGCTACGCGGTGCTGGCCCTGATGGTCATGGTCGCGGGTCTCAGCTCAGCCAGCCTGCACGCTGTGGCACCAGCCATCGCCGGCCGCTTTTCCGGACGCAGCCTGGGACGCGCCATGGCCTATTGGATGGTGGGCGGCACGTTGGGATTCACCGTGGGGCCGATTATCGTCGTCACCACCGTCACTCTGCTCACCCTTGAAGGTACGCGTTGGTTGATGGTGGGCGGCTGGCTGGCATCGGCCCTGCTGTTTGTGCGCCTGAGACACGTATCTGTGCCGACCCTGTCCGTCGAGGACAGCGGCTCCCTCCGAGCAGGGATACAAGCCTTGAGACCCTTGCTCGCGCCGGTAGGGGGACTCACCGTGATGCGGGCCTTGATGGTGGCGGCGACTTTCATCTTCCTGCCCACCTACCTCACCGAGCGGGGCGCCAGTCTGTGGCTCGCCGGCCTCTCGGTTTCCGTTGCCGCTGCAGCGGGTGCGGCCGGTGCGCTCCTGGGAGGCTCCATGAGCGACCGTTGGGGTCGACGCGCGGTCCTTTCCGCCTTCACGCTGGCGACTCCCCTGCTCATGTTCGCCTTGCTGACGCTCAGTGGGTGGGCCCTGCTCCCCGTCCTGGTGGCCTTGGGCATATCCATGGCCCCTAACCAGGTCATCCTCATGGCCGTAATGCAGGAGAACTGCCCCGCCAATCGCGCTCTGGCTAGCGGTGTCTACCTGTCTATGGCCTTCATCTCTGAATCCGCTGGCGCCCTCGCCTTGGGAGTTCTGGGGGACCTTGTCGGTCTGCCCTTGGCCTACGCCGCCAGTGCAGTGGTCCTCTTGCTGGGTCTGCCCCTGGTGCTCCTGTTACCGAGAGGATGAACAACGTCCTCTGGGACAGAGCGGCTCTGAGAACCTGCCCCCGACGAGCATTTCAATGAGGTGGCGGGACAACGAAGGTAACCACAAGTGACGGCCTCACCAACCCGCCGTGAGACGACACCCTGGGAGTAAGTGAGCCGCTCGCTGTGGAACCCTTCCAAGGTAGCCGCGTGGTGACCCTCAGCCTCGCTCACGGGGTGCACGATACCTACGCGTCCTTCGTCGCGCGTCTCCTGCCGTCCCTGATCGCCAAACTGTCGTTATCCATGACCCAGGCTGGGCTGTTGGACTTCGTGCGATCGGCCCCGTCCTTGCTTCAGCCCTTCATTGGCCACGCGGCTGATCGGGTTGGCCTGGGGGCACTGAGCCAGCACGGCTCATCACCCTCGGTACACCTTGAGATAGGCCTCTGCTACTACATCCCAGGTGAACCGATCACCTATCTTGGCCAGGAATCGGGTCACCTGATCCCCAGTCTCGCCCCAGTGCTCGAGAGTCCAGACAATCGCCTTTGCCAGGTTCGAAGCCAGCTTGAGCCCTGGTTCCGCCGTCCTCTTGGCACAGATCCCGCAAGGAGTGACGTATCCCCACCCCTTGTCCTCCATCCCGTCGTCCTCAAGGATGTAGAGAGGTCCAGCGGTATCAGTGGCAATCAGACGAAGGCCCCTCGCCCCGGCCTCGATGAGGGTCATACCGAAGGGTTCATTAAGAGTGGGCAGAAGGTAGACGTGGAATCTGTCGAGAAAGTCGTTCCTCTCCTGCGAAGTGAAAACCCTGTCGAAGGTCTGAAGCTCTACGGTGAGAACGTCGGCTACCTGCTGGACCTCCTTTTGAAGGAGATCCAAGTAGGACAACGAAGCCGGAATGCCAGCCACCGTCAGTTTCAGTGGTCGGTCGTTTCTCAGAGCAGCTTCCGCTGCCCCGCGGATCCCCAGATGCACCCCTTTGCTGGGGTCCAGCCGGCTGAAGATGACCAACTCCACTACATCAGGACTCTGCACCACCTTCGTCTCCACCTGAGAGCGGGTCATCACCACTTCGCGGTCCACGCCACTGGAGATGACATGCGTCTTGGTCTCGATATTCGTCACGTCAAAGTTAGGCTCCCTCATCACGCCGAATAGGTCCTCCTTGCCCTGTGGACTCACGGGTACAATGACATCGGCAAATCGAACCATGGCTTCCCACTGCTTTATCTTAGCCAGAGTCTGCTCTGCCACGCGGAAGTGCTCCATCGCCTCCGGGTCAGCCGTCAGCAAGGTAGATTCGAGAAAGTGGATGGTGGACACCACTCTGAACCCCTTCCCCTTCAGCTCGTGGGCGAGGTAGCCCGGGATGAGGTGATGTCCATGCAGATGCACGACATCGAAAGATCCGAGTCGCTTTTCGAGCCACGAGGCGACGGTGTCGCAGAAGGTCTTGATGCGCGCCAGCTCCGTTTCTCTGTCACCGTCGTAAGGTTGGGAAAGCCCTGGCTCGATGAGGAATCTAACTACCGAAAGGCCATCTCTGACCTCCCTACTGTACGGAACACGCCAGTCTGTCAGAGGAACACCCTCCGATGTGGCCTTCGTGTGGATGGATAGGACGGTGACCTCGTGTCCTCCGTCGACAAGTTGTTCGGCCACCTTCTCTACATGGACGCCACCGCCGCCGGTGGTGGTGCCCTCGAACTGCAAAGACACCAGAGTGATCTTCAACGTGGCACTCCCTCAGTGTCTGACTGTCAAACGGCTGCGAAGGACGCCCAAGGTGTGCATCCCTCCCTGCACCCACTTGATCCGCTCGGTCGCTACGGACTTCCTGCGTCCATGACCCGCAAATGGGCCCAAAGGAACCTTCGTGCCACGTCTGCCCACGAGTGCTGAGTCGAGGCAGTGATGTGAGCGTTTTTCCTCATTCTGTCAGCGAGTTCGTCATCGCTCAGCACTTGCGCCAGCGCCTGGATGGTGCCCGCAGGATCATCCCGGTTCACCAGCAGGCCGTTGTGGCCGCTCTCAATGTAATTGGGTGGCCCACCTTTGTCTATGGTCACCACGACATTGCCGGTGGCCATGGCCTCGAGGTTCATAAGTCCCCAGGGTTCGACTCTGGGCAGAGCCAGCACGACCCCGCCTGACAACGCCGTGAAGTGAAGCCACGCGGGAACAACCTCATGAGGTATCATCTCGACCAGCAAAGTGCTGTCTTGTACCCCACTCTTCGCGACCAGTTCCTCTACCTCCACTCGCAGCCTGCCCCACTTCCCCGTGGCGTCCTCACTGGGCGGCACGCCCACGAGGGCTAGGCGAAGGGACTTGGCCCGTGCGCCCATCACCCTCCGAGCTCCGGCGAAGGCTTCCAGTGTGATATCCACGCCCTTTCTGCGATAGTCCCACAAGCGCCCGATGACCAGAATCAGACGATCACCCTCTGTGAGCTTGTGCCGGCTGCGCAGCGCGGTGACGGCATCCCAATCCTCGCCCGCCCGGTATGGCCGAAAGACTTGAGTGTCTACGCCACCAGGGATGGTCACTACCCTGTCTCTGGGGACATTGTAGAGCCCAGGATGTGTGACCGTCTCCACTTCGCCGGGAGCAACGGTTATCACCGCGTCGGCCCCCTGCATGCTGACCATCTCCTCTTCGAGCCGACGATCGAAGTTGAATCTGGCCAACTCCTGCTGTGTGTAGACATCGTAGGTGGCCAGGAAGCGATCCCAACCAAGAGAGTGAGTAGTGGCCGAATAGGGCACCGTCCTCTCCATCGCGTCGCCATACTTCCTGGAGAGCCTGCGAACTGCTGCCATGCCCGTGGCGTAGTGCCCAGAGAAGAAATCCACCTCAAGCGCGTGGTCAACCAGGTATTCAACCGTGTTGTCCACCAACTCATCGATGATGAAGTAGATGTTCTCCTTCTTCACGAGGCCACTTGCATCCTCCACGAACTGGCCGGAATGCGGCACGGGAACCACAGGAGCGCTCGGATGGATATTGAGATACTGCTGTCTGGTCAGGAAAGACCGAGCCATGGTGAAAGTCAACACCCGCACATCGAATCCCTCAGCCAGCTCGAACGACAGCCTCTCCTGATAGGTACCCTGGCCTCCCTGGTCAAAGGGATCGATGTCAACGCCTTCTTCGTCCCGAACCCTCTCCCTGATGGCGTAAAGCGGATTGGTGTGATAGCTGACCAGCGCACAGGTCAGGCCAGACGGGAACTGCCGTCTCAAAGTGTCGCAGACTTGGGCTTCGCTCGGTGTCTCGAGGGCAGCCAGGACCTCCTTCCTGCGCCTGCGAGTGTGCAGCCTCACCGCCTCGGGCAGAGGGGGAAGGGGTTGCGGTCCCTCGCAACCATGGGAGACCCATTCGAACCAGCGGCTCAGCGGCCCGCTGTTGTCGACCGCCTCAGGCTCACTCTTTCGCATCGAAGTCATGTAGCGCACCCTCCTTGCTGCCTTTCAAGCGACTCTGCAACTCGTCGTACACTCTGTCCGCACGGGGCAGAGGGGCAACGGCGCCAACGGACCCTACCTTCAGGGCGGCCACAGCGTTCCCGAACCTGGCCGCCTCGACAGATGACTCTCCCTCCAACCACTTCCAGAGGAAACCTGACCAGAAGGCGTCTCCTGCACCCAGTGTATCCACGACGTCGATTTTGTAGCCAGGCACGCCAGTGATCCGGTCCCCATCGAGGACCAGGCATCCCTCTTGGCCTCTGGTGAGCACCACGACTCGCGGGCCGAATGCTGCAAACAACCGGAGGTACTCCTCTGGGGCCATCTCACCGTACAGTGAGCGAGAATCCTCCATGGAGGACTTCACCAGATCGACCGAAGGAAGCAGCCGCTCGAGGGTTTCGATTGCCTCCTCACGATCGGGCCAAACCTGAGGTCGGTAGTTGGGCTCCAGAGACACCAGCCTCCTGTCTGCCTTTGCCAGCCTGACCGCCTCCAGGATTGCCGAACGAGAAGGCTCCTGAGCAAGGGAGAACATGGAAGTGTGCAGGATTCGACACCCGCTCACCAACCCAACATCGAGCTCGTCTGGCCGTAGATGGGCGTCCGCATCGCGCATTGGGCGGCACGCGGTGTCGGAGGGGCCAACGTACACCTCGCTGGTTTGATGTCGACCGTCTGTGACTACCCCGTCGGTACTGACTCCGTGACCCTTCAATCCATCGAGCAAGAAGCGGCCGAGGGCATCCGCCCCCACTTTGGCAATGACGGCTGCCTGACCACCCAACTGAGCATAGTTGACGGCCACGTTGGCCGGTGCTCCACCGAAGAAGGTGCGCACAGTTGAACCAACTGCGATCCTATCTACCAGTAGCTCCCCGACGCAGACCAAATCCATGCTGCCTTCCAAGAAGCCCCGAGGCTTGCTGGCCGTAGTGAATCAACGCGACTGATTCACGATACAGATCGCCCCCGGGAATGCTGGCACCCCTTGCACGCCCCAAGCCGCCCTAGACAGATTCACAGCCATGTACGTCTCTTGAAGTAGACCACCATGGAACTCCCAACCCCCAGCATGACCAGCCAGACCATGAGGTAGCCCCAACGCCACCCAAGCTCCGGCATGTACCGAAAGTTCATTCCGTAGATCCCTACGATTAGGGTTAGCGGGATGAATATCGTGGCAATAATCGTCAGAACCTTCATGACTTCGTTCATTCGGTTGCTGATGCTTGATAGGTAAATGTCGAGCATTCCCGAGACTATATCCCGGAGCGTCTCGACGGCGTCGATGACCTGGATTGTGTGGTCGTAGACATCTCTTAGGTATACGCCCGTGGACTCCCGCATCAGCGACGACTCCCCGCGTTCCAAGGTACCGATCACCTCCCTCAATGGCCAAACCGACTTTCGTAAGAAAACCATTTCCCTCTTCAGTTCGTGGATTGTCTGCAAGGTCTCCGGGGTCGGGTTGGTGACCAACTCTTCTTCGAGTAGGTCGACCTCCTCTCCAAGGCTTTCGACGACGAAGAAGTAGTTGTCCACGATGGCGTCTATGAGCGTATAGGCCAGGTAGTCGGCCCCCATCTTCCGTATGCGCCCCTTGTTGCTTGTGATCCGTTCTCTGATCGGATCAAGGACATCCCCTTCTCTCTCCTGGAAGGAGATGACATACCGTTCTCCGAGGATCAGACTGGTCTGCTCCGTGATTATCTCCTTGCCAGTCGTATCGTAATGAAGCATCTTCAAGACTATGTAGAGGTAGTCACCGTAGTCCTCCACCTTGGGACGTTGATCCGTATTGACGATGTCCTCCACCACCAGGGGATGCAAGCCGAAGCACTCACCGAGTCGTTCTAGAATCTCGACCTCATGGACGCCATCTACGTTGATCCACGTCACAGTTGGGCTGTCTCTGAATGGAAGGCATTCATCAACGGTCTGCACCTCCGCTTCGCGGAACTGGGCGTCGTCATAATTAAGTACTGTGATCTTGGCGCCTTCCGCCCTCTTCTTGCCCACGTGCATCGGGGTCCCCGGGGGGAGCCCGACCTTCTGGGATCGTGTCTTCACAACCCTCGGCATCTCGGTTCCCCTTTCAGGAGCAGTGTATCAGCTTCTGCCGTCAACTCACTCCTTGATAGGTGGCAGCAAAACCCCACACTGTGGCTGGCTGCAGTGTCGCTTGAGTGCGTTACCACTGCTTGCCACGAGAGAACGCTAATGCCACAAGTGGTACGGCACATCTATTATCACGCGATCTTTGGCAGCCTGTCCTCGCCTGTAGACCAGGGCCTTCTTGATCAGCTGAGCTGTTTGATTGTGTAGGAAGTTCTGCCACCACGTGGCTGTAACGAACTCGGGTAGAACCACAACACCCAGCCCACGCTTTGGTTCCCGCTGGTCTACCTCCTCCAGATATTCCAACAGAGGGCCAAGCGTGGACCGATAGGGGGACTTCAGAACGATCAGCGGCACGTCATGCCCCCACGAAGGCCATTTCTTCCGCACGCGAGAAGTGACACCTGGCTCTACATCAACGACGACGGCGGTGACATCCTTGGACAGCGAACGGGCAAAACGCAAGGCAGCCAGAGTTCCTCGATGCATGCCGGACACAGGTACTACAACCTTGTGGCGTCTTCGTGACGCCAAGCCCGTCCATCTCTCAGGCACAAGACCGTCCAGCGACAACTGCTCGGCGACGCTTTCGTAGTGGCGTCTGACGGTGTGGAAAAACCAGCCCGAAACGGGGATAAGGAGGGCGACGATCCAGGCTCCGTAGATGAGTTTGCTGCCCACGATCACCGTCAGTACTACGCCGGTCGCCACCGCACCGAGCCCATTGACCGCTGCCTTCAACCGCCACCGAGCTCCGCCCTCTTTGCGCCAGTGGAGCACCATCCCTGCCTGCGACAGTGTGAAGGCGAGAAAGACCCCCACCGCGTAGAGAGGGATCAGCCTATGGGTCTGACCACCAAAGACCACCACCAACGTTGAGGCCAGGAGTGCTAAGGCGATGATGCCATTGTTGAAGACCAGGCGGTCCCCCAGGTTCGCCAGCTGACGGGGGACATATCTATCCCGCGCCAAGATGGACGACAAGCGAGGGAAGTCTGCGAAGGAGGTATTGGCTGCAAGGATCAATATCAGAGCTGTGCCTGCCTGCAAGGCCAGATAGAGGGGCCCGCTCCCGAAGACGAGCCTGCCCACCTGGGAGACAACAGTCTCCGCCTCGGTAGGGCTCACTCTCGAGATGTGTGCCAGGACCGTGATGCCCAAGAACATCGTGGTCAACAGAGCAACCATCGCCAGAAGCGTCTTGCCTGCATTATCCGCCTCGGGCTTCTGGAAGGCAGGGATTCCGTTGCTGATGGCCTCGATGCCGGTCAAGGCGGTGCACCCAGACGCAAAAGCGCGAAGGACAAGAAAGGCCATGAGAACCTCCCCACCCCCGACTGTGGACTTTGGTATCTGCGATGGAACCGGAGCGAGACCCCCAGTTATCGCGCGCGCCAGGCCGACGACGATGAGGGTGAGCAAAATGCAGACGAAGCCATAGGTCGGAATAGAGAAAAGTCTGCCAGACTCACGCACGCCCCTCAGATTGGCCCAGGCGATCAACGCGATGGCCAACAAGCACAGCAGCACGCGAAAGGGTAGCAGAACGGGGAAGGCCGAAGTGACGGCAGCCACACCCGCCGTGACGGACACGGCCACGGTTAATACGTAGTCTATGAGTAGGGCTCCGGCGGCGATGAGTCCTGGCCATACACCAAGATTGTCATGGGCGACAATGTAGGCCCCGCCACCAGACGGATAACCGTGAATGGTCTGGTAATATGAGGTACCTACGATCACCAGC
This sequence comes from uncultured Anaerolineales bacterium, assembly GCA_964347945.1. Classification (GTDB taxonomy): domain Bacteria; phylum Chloroflexota; class Anaerolineae; order UBA7937; family B3-Chlor; genus CAYGAW01. The sequence continues at coordinate 6,976 of CAYGAW010000043.1, read as the reverse complement.
AGGACTGCGATCACCAGCGCTATGGGCACCGACAGCCCAAGCGCCGACGATCCGGCCAGCACCAGCACCAACAGGATCTCCTCCGTGGCATACGCTACCGACGACAGCGCGTCCGAGGAGAAGACGGCCAGCGCCTGGACCTTTGTCAGACGGTGATACACCTCGTGGGCGGTGGGAAGTGCGTCCCCGAACAGTAATCTGCGGAGAGAGATGGGCATCGGAAGGGGCCTTCACTTCCTCAGGTGGAGCTGACTGCTATTCTGCACATACGTGCTGGCACCATGAGATCCTTTCGAGATGGCTGGGCAAGAGCCCTGCGAAGAGGTTCCCACCGGGTTGCGACGTTGATGCTGGAGCGCAAGTGACATTTCAGGTGCGCGGGCTTCACTGATAGTCCCGCACCTCCACCCGCGGGTCGCCGTCCTCTTGCACTAGATGTACCACCTGCATGGGAGTGGCAAGTCGAATACCCTTCTCCTCGAAGGTCCGCAAGATCTCCTCCACCACCCGCGACTTGGTGGGCCTCATCTTGCGTGCGTCGTCGACGTAGAAGCGAAGCTCCACCAGAACATCGTACTCCTGGATCTCACGGATCACGACTTCCGGCGCCCTTGGCTCGTGACAGATGTCTGGATCCTCGGCCGCAATCCTCTCGATTTCGGCCAAGGCTCTCCGCACGTTCTCCAGATTCGGTTCCAGGCCTATCCGCACGCGTACCCTGAGATTGGGGCTCTCGCTGTGGCTGAAATTCACCACCACCTCGTTGGTGAGCTTGGAGTTGGGTACAGTCAGCACCACCCCATCGGTGGAGCGGATGCGGGTGCTGCGCACTCCAATGTCCACCACATCCCCCCAGTCCCCATATTCGCCCATGACTTCCTGGGGCAACTGGAGGCGGTCGCCCACACTGAAAGGGCGGTCGATCATGATGAGGAAGCCAGCGATTGTGTCCGCTAGAAAAGCCTGGGCCGCCAACGCGAAAGCCAAGGAGCTAACACCCAGGGTAGCCACCAGAGCGCTGATGTTGAGGCCAAAGTGATCCAGAACCATGATCCCAGCGATGGCCAGCAGGGTCAACTGTATGAGCCGTCGCAAGAAGCCCACCAGTTGTGCGTCGATGGCCCCCGCAAGGGCGAGGTCTTTGGTGTACCACTCGAGGATTTCGCCGATCAAGCGAGAGAGGAGGACATAGCCTACCAAGACCAGACTCACGAAGATGATGCCATTAATGGCTTGACTCCAGGTCTCATCGAGAACGGTGAGCTGGCTGACACCCACCCACACGCCCACCAGGACAACGAAGAGGAAGAGTGGAGTGCGGACCGCATTGAGCATCAAGTCGTCCAGGGCCGTCCTGGTCCTGCCAGCAACCCGCATCACGATGCGGTCAATGAAGAGCACCAGCAATCTGGCCGCCACCGCTACCGAGACGACAATGATCCCGGCAAGAGCGAGTTCTCGCAAGACCTCGTCCGACAATGGCCAAAACAAGCCACCCATGACAACCTCCTCTCGTGTTGGCACAACCGCGACGGGACCTAAGATGCGAAGAAGGTGTTAAGCCAGTATACCCACAAGGCCAGTGACCTGTCAACCCTGTGGCCGGCGGTTCACTAGCTCATCGCCCCCCGCTCGCCGGTCCGACAAGAGCAGCCAACCATCAGCCGGCCGGCTCCCAACGGCGAGACCTCGTGCCCCAACGTGCGAACACGCTTGCCCACTATTGTGCGCTGATGCGCTCTCGAGATCTCGTCAGTCCGAGACCAAGAACAACGCCACAGTATGGAAGATCCGACTGGCAGCGAACACGATCTTGAATCCACCTAGGTATCCATGATTAAATTGGAGAAGTAGTAGAAGGAGGCGTGACTATGCACAAGAAACTGCTGATCGGACTGTTCGTGATCCTCGCCCTGCCCGTCTTGCTGTCCGGATGTGGAGAGCCCGAGCCGTCGGCAAGCCTCGACGGCACCGAGTGGGTGCTTACATCGCTCAATGGCGATAGCCCCCTCCAGGGAACCGAGATCACTCTGGCCTTTGATGACGGAGAAGCCAGCGGCTCAGCGGGTTGTAACACCTACTTTGGCCCATACACCGTGGACGGAGCAGGTGGCCTGACCTTCCATGGTCTTGCCAACACGGAAATGGCATGCCTCGAACCCGAGGGCATCATGGAGCAGGAAACGGAGTACCTCCAGACCCTGAGGTCAGCAACTCGTTATACCGTCACTGATGGCCAACTTGAGATATTGGCCGACGGGGGCGGGGTGCTGGTCTACAGACGCGCGCCGTAGGGACTGCTGCCGGCCGTCCTTGGCCAGGTTTGTCACGGGACCGCGAGCTTGAGCACATCGCTGGCTACGACCAGGGCCCCATCTGCGCCTACTGATCTGCTTTTCAGGAAAATGTGCACCATGGCAGCAGACCACTGACTCGCCGCGAGGCGGGAGGAGTTCCGCGTGATCGCAGCACCACATATCAGAACAGGAGCGCCAATCGTCATGGCACTTCTGTTGGCTCTTCTGATCAGTGGTTGCATCCAAAGCATGAAGGTAGATATTGACGATCTGCTCTCCAACCCGGAACGGTATCAAGGAAGACGGATCTGCACCGAGGGCATTTACGTCTCCGGTTTTGAGGCCAGTGCTTTGGGCGCATCGACCTATCAGGTGGGGGGCGCAGTCTATCTCACCGCGCCCGCAATGTGGATCGAACGCCCGGACATCAGATCCAGAAGCGATTGCTTTGAGACCCAGACGACGCCGCCCGCAGAGTTCTGCCATGCGACAGTCTGTGGCCTGTTTGAATGTGGAGGTGAGTACGGCCACCTGGGAGCATATGAATGTCAGTTACGGGGAGGCACAGCATGGTAACCAAAACAAAGCTCACGAAAGGCATCAGTCTTCTTATCCTCAGTATGCTAGTCCTGCTGGGAGCGGCTTGCGGCACGAGTCCGACGGCTACTCCGACTCCCTTCAGTGCCCCGCTCTCCACCCCGACCGAGTTAACGCCGACTGACCTGGAAAGGGCGCGCGAAGCTCTGAGTACCTACTTTTCATTGTTGCATGCAGGCCGGTATAGCGAGGCCATCGAGTACTATGGCGGCAGCTACGAAACCCTCAGAGTGTGGAATCCTGACGTGGATGGGGACGACTACATCACGCTGTTTGAGCGGGGATGTACGGCCAACGGGCTGGTGTGTCTCGAGATGGGGAAAATCGTGGATCAAGAACAGGTATCGCCGACTGAGTTCAGATTCGTAGTCGAGTTTGTCAATGACGACGGAAGCCTGTTCGTGTTGGGTCCCTGCTGCGGTGAGACCGAAGAGGACATGCCGCCGCAAAGCCAATTCACCGTTGGAGTGAAGAAAGTCGACCATGGGTTTCTCGCTCAAGACTTGCCAGTTTACATGCCGTGAGTGATGCCGACGGATACTCGTTTGGCTGTTGCGACGTGCTGCACCTGAGGCGTGCAAGATAGTCGGAACAGACTGTTCTCATGCAGGCGCAGACCGGACATCGACAGGCGTGTGGCTGGAAAAGCAAGTAGGAACCGGTGGCCTGCCCACGTGGTCCCAGACAAGTTTTCAAAGCCAGCTAGGCATGACAAGACACACGTGATCTTGTCTGGCGCTGCGCTGCTCCTGTTCATTGGTGGGTGTCGCGCATCGACCTACATGCCCGCTCATACACCCACGCCTACTTCTGTACTGATTCCCATAGTTGGTTTGGAGCCCTTTTCGTGCGTGAAGCAGTATAGCAGCCCCGCCCTTGGATTTGCCGTGCAACACCCTTGCGGCTGGGAGGTCAGTGTTCTGGTTGATGGCCCGTGCACTGATGATCCGAACCGACTATGCGACGCGGTCAACTTTCAAGCTACCGACGAGTTTGGCAACCATTACGGCCTCAGTGTCTTCCGGTACTGGCCAGCTCAGGGGGACACCATCACCGATACGGTGCAGTACGATCTTCGCACTCTGGCGCCTGTGTCCCGTGAGCAGATCAAGACCCGCTGCTGCCTGACCGTGGATGGCGAGCCGGCCATGGAGCTGATCTTTCCCCCGTCGCCAGAAGATCGCTTGAGGGATCGCCAACTGTCGGTGATCCACAATGGAGGCGAGTACGCGCTCATCGTCTGGTGGAACGTGCCATTCCAACCCGTGGGGGTTTTCGACATCCCAGAGCACAGCGCGGCACAGGCCGCCTTCGATACTGTATTGCGCAGTTTCACTTTCGTCCCCATCGCTGAAACCCCTACTCCACCACCGCCCGTCCCCACCGCTGTTCCCACACCTACGTGGACCCCTACGCCGACCTCCACCCTCACCCCGGTGGGCCCCGTCGGACCTCTGCACTAAGACGCAATCGGTCTGGCTGAAGACAGCATTCCAACAACCAGAGAAGACCCCCCTAGACCCTGATCAGCGATTGACAGCTTGCCCTGCCACATCGTGCACCCCAAGCCACCACGCAACTCACCTCGACGGCTTCGTAGGCTCGTGATACAATAGTATCGAACCTGCCGCCAACAGCGCCACAGGTCTGAGACGGAGCCCCCCGCGCAGAGAACTGGCCTCTGGGCTGGCGTACTGCGTGGAAGCCAAGTAGCGGCGAGCGGGCGCACAGGAGATGATATGAGCAACAGACGAGACAAGAAGACCAAGATAGTCTGCACCATCGGCCCGGGCAGCATGAATCCAGACTGTATGCAGAAGATGTACGCCGCAGGGATGGACGCCGTTCGCATCAACACTGCCCATGGGGACTTCGACCAGTACGATCAGATCATCCAGATGACCAGGGCCATCGGCGAGATACCGATCATTTTGGATCTCAAAGGACCTGAAGTGAGAATCAGGACCAAGCATCCCCTAGAAGTGGACGATGACGACGTGATCGTGGCGGGTTTCGGCGATGAGCGACTCAACTTCTCCTACGACTTCTATGACGAAGTGAACGTGGGGGACAGGATTGCCATCGACGATGGGACGATCAACACCACCGTTGAGAAGAAGACGGACGGCAAGCTGCATTTGCGTGTCCTCGATGAGGGAGTGATTCAGCGGGACAAAGGCGTCAATATCCCCGGTAGGAGACTCAATATCGCGCAGCTTTCTCGGAAGGACCTCAGGGCAATAGAGTATGCGAGGAAGAAGGAGGTGGAGTATTTGGCTCTATCCTTCACGAGAAACGCAGACGATGTCGCCAACCTCAGGAAGAAGATGGGCGAAGACAGGCAGGCCATCATCGCCAAAATCGAAAACGAAGAGGGTGTAAACAACGTTGCTGAGATTCTGGAACAGGCAGACGCCCTTATGGTCGCCAGAGGCGGCCTGGGCGTGGAGATCGAATACCAGAAGGTACCGCTGGTCCAGAAGGATCTGATCCGGCGATGCAATCGGCGCGGGAAGGTGGTGATCATAGCCACGCAGATGCTGGAGTCTATGGTCGACAGACCCACGCCCACCAGAGCTGAGACCAGCGATGTGGCCAACGCCATACTCGACGGCAGCGACGCCGTCATGCTCTCGGAAGAAACCGCCATTGGAAAGTATCCGGTCAAGTCTGTGGAGATGATGACCAAGATCGCCCTGGAAGCTGAACGCGTTCTGAAGGGGCAAGTCGAGGTCAACGGGTTCTACAACATCTCCGAGACGGTGAGCAGGTCCATAGATGTGATAGCACGCTCCATGCCCCTGGACAAGATCGTGACCCTAACCCGGTCCGGATACACTGCCAGGATGATCGCCAGGTTCAGGCCCCAGCAACCCATCATCGCGGTGGCCAGTGACGAGATAGTCAAGAGACAGCTGGAACTGGTCTACGGAGTCATACCCGTATATGCGAGGTACCACGAGGCCGACGACATCATCCTCAATGCCTGCGAGATTTTGGTGGAGGGGCAACTTCTGGAACCTGATGACTATGTGCTATTCACTGCGGGGGTCAGGACCGAGACCCGACACGAGAGCAACCTGATCGAGATCCACAGAGTGAGTGATCTGCTGAAGGTGGCCAACCAGCGATGAGTATAGCCCGTGGGCGGGAGGAAGTGGCGTGGAACTGCACATCGACAAGGAGCTCACTACTGATCTCTTGCAGCAGCTAGTTCAAATCGAGTCAGTGAACCCGTCCTTGGCGCCAGGGGCCAAGGCAGAAGGGGAGATTGCCCATTTCGTCGCCACCCTACTGAAGGAAGCGGGTGTCGAGGCCAAGGTAGAAGAGGTAGCTCCAGACAGACCCAACGTCATCGGCCGGCTGCCCGGCAGCGGTGGCGGCAAGACCCTCATCTTCAACGGCCATCTAGACACCGTCACGGTGGAGGGTATGGTAGATCCCTTCTCCGGCCACATCAGAGATGGAAAGCTCTTTGGGCGAGGCGCGTGGGACACCAAGGGCGGACTGGCGGCGGGCCTGGAGGCGCTATTGGCCATTCACGAGGCCCCGGTTCCTTTGGCTGGAGATCTGATCCTGGTAGGCGCAGTAGATGAGGAGTACGCCAGCCTCGGTACCCAGGCCCTGCTACAAGAGGTGCAAGCAGATGGCTGCATCGTCCTGGAGCCATCGAATCTCGCGGTGTGGGTCGCCCACGGAGGTTTTGCCTGGGCTGAAGTGGAGACCAGGGGGGTAACCGCCCATGGTAGCCTACCCGACGAGGGGGTGGACGCCATATCCAAGATGGGAACAGTGCTGGTGGAACTAGAGAAGCTGGGCAAGCGGATTCACCGCCACAAAGCCTTCCATCCTCCGCTGGGCGGTGACACCATGCATCCCTCCCTCCACGCCTCACTCATCGAAGGCGGGCGCGAGTGGAGCAGCTATCCCGACCGCTGCCGCCTGCGCCTTGAGCGACGTATGATCCCCACGGAGACTCCCGAGGAGGTGGAGTCCGAACTCCAGAACCTGCTTCTTCGCCTCGCCGCCGAGGATCCTCAGTTCAAAGCCGAGTGGCGAATGACCATGGCTCGACGACCCTG
>CAYGAW010000042.1:0-23062 GCA_964347945.1 uncultured Anaerolineales bacterium | reverse complement strand
TTTGCTTCCAATGAGTGTGGATGCTTCTGGCACCATTCCAGCGGTGCGCATGGTCTGGGTAGGAAGCCAGAAATGACGATGGGGCGTCCCCACCAACCCAAGACCTCTGACAGTGTATTCCGACTCAGTTTGGTGCTGCTGTGCGGCCATCATCGGCATCAATCAGACGGCCTACTTTGTGGAGCGGCAGGTTCTTTGCGAAGAAGTTGGCTGGGTAGCGGAGGCACTTTCTCGCAGCCGCCCGGATTACCCACGACCATGCCCAGCTGGTCGACATCGGTATCTCGCTGAGCTTTGACATGCCATTGCACCCATGCTAGAATCCTCGTAACTGGCAGGCAGCCGCAAGGACCCGTTCCGAAACAGGTATCCGACCTGTGATCCGACTGGTCACCACGGCCCGGACCTCCCCCACAACTCGCAGCGGGCACAGGTTGTAGAGCACTGTGGCATTCAGCGTAGCTGCAAGCTGCTCTCCAGTCACTAGATCACCTGGACCAGGTACCGGGTTTTCGAAGCGGCCGTGAGTCGGTTGAAGCGGGCGCAGAAGGGACACCGGCGATTTAGCTCATGAATCATTCTGTGGTCATTGTCGGCGCTGGCCCAGCTGGTCTGACCGCCGCGTGGGAACTTGCGAGGCAAGGTGCCCAGCCTCTCATCCTGGAGCAAGCTGACAAAGTCGGGGGAATAGCGCGCACCGAGGTCTATCAAGGCTATCGCTTCGACATAGGTGGCCATCGCTTCTTCACCCGGAACGAAGAGGTGCGACAGCTCTGGCAGAAAATGCTTGGGGAGGACCTGTTACGGGTTTCCCGCCTATCGCGCATCTGCTACGATGGTCGCTTCCTCAACTACCCCCTCGAGTTCGTTAACGCGCTGTCCAACCTGGGCGTCGTCGAAAGCACGATGATCGTGCTCAGCTATCTGAACGCTCGACTGTGGCCTTATCGCGATGAGAGAACCTTCGAGCACTGGGTGACAAATCGTCTGGGGCGGCGTCTCTTCGAAGGCTTCTTCCGTCCCTACACGGAAAAAGTGTGGGGTGTTCCATGCCACGAGATCGAGGCGGATTGGGCAGCTCAGCGGATAGCGGGCCTGTCGCTGAGAGCAGCCCTCTCCAACGCTCTCTTCGGGACTGGCGATGCTGACACGTTGATCAGCGAATTCCAGTACCCTGTCCTGGGGCCAGGTATGATGTGGGAGCGCTTCAAGGAGGTTGTCGAGAGCCACGGTGCTGAGGTTCAGCTCAACACCAGTGTGTCGAGCTTCAGACTTGAAGGTCGTCAAGTCAGGAGCGTGATTGCGCAACGGGACGAAGAGATTGTCGAAGTCCTTGCAGAGCACTACATTTCCAGTATGCCTGTGAAGGACCTCATCCTACAACTCGACCCTCCGCCGCCAGAAGACGTGGTACAGGCGGCCCTTGGGCTGAGGTATAGAGCTTTCGTCATAGTCGGACTGATCATCGACCGCGCAAACCTGTTTCCCGACAATTGGATCTATGTCCACAATCCGGATCTCAAAGTGGGGCGAGTACAGAACTTCAAGAATTGGAGCGCGGCGATGGTGGCTGACCAGAGCAAGACAAGCCTGGGGCTGGAGTATTTCTGCGACGAGGCAGATGAGGTTTGGAACATGCCCGACGCCGAACTGATTGAGCTAGCCTCGGCCGAATTGGCGCATCTTGGGCTCACTGATGGCGACCTTGTGGTCGACGGCGTCGTCTTCCGCCAACCCAAGGCCTACCCGGTGTACAACCGTGGCTATCGCAAGAACGTGGACACGGTCCGACGCTTCCTGGATACGGTGGACAACCTGCAAACGATCGGCAGAGGCGGGACGCACCGGTACAACAACATGGATCACTCAATGCTGGCAGGGTTGACGGCAGCCAGAAATCTTGCTGGGGAAGCGTATCACGTGGGTACACGGCAAGACCCTGGAACGCGGGGATAGGGATAAACCTAGTTCTGGGCTGTTCGCAACCGCGGAGACGCTCCGACGTAGCAGCACGCTGAGAGATTATCGATGGCAACTTTGAGAAAGAACTTCCAGCTGCTTAGGGGCCTGATCCATAATGAGGTTGCACACGCTGGACCGCTCTATGTCGATGTCGACCTCACAGGCCGCTGCAACCTGCGGTGTTTCGGCTGTCCTTATCATTCCCCTTATGTGGACGAGACCTCACTGAGGAACCCGGCGGAAGCCGACATCCCTGTGGATTTGTTCGAGCGACTGTGCAAGGAACTGAAGTCGATGGACACGCACACCCTGATTCTCCAGGGATCGGGGGAACCATTGCTGCATCCCGATGCTACAAACATGATTTCGGCAGCGAGAACTGCCGGCTTATCTACCGTCTTGATCTCCAACGGCACGCTGCTTGACCGGCAGACTATCCAGGAGCTCATGGATGCAGGACTCCACTCGCTCAAAGTAAGCCTATGGGCGAGCTCGCCTGAACAGTACGAACAGAGCTATCCTGGCACCAGTGCAGACACATTCAGACAGGTCGTGGACGCATTGAAGCTCGTGTCGCGGCTCAAAGCCGAGCGGAATAGCGTGCTTCCCACCGTCTGCCTGCATCACCCCATCAACCGGCAGAACTATCAGACAATAGACGCTTTCGTGGATCTGGCGCTTGCGACGGGATGTGATGAACTCTCTTTCGCCGCGTTTTGCACCGTTCGCGGTGAATTGAGTTCCTTTGCGCTCTCCCCCGTCGAAGAACAGTCAGTGCGGGTCTCCTTGTTGCACGCCAGGAGGAGGTTGCATTCCCTCCCTATCAAGCACAACATCGATGAGGCGCTTGCGCGGTACGCCGCAGGACGCACTCTGTGGAAGAAGCTGCCCTGTTACATCGCCTGGTTTCACGCCCGGATCAGGGTTGACGGAACCGTTCAACCGTGCGGGCGGTGCAATCGCGATCTCCACTTCGGAAATCTGCATGAGAACACATTCCACGACATCTGGAACGGTCCGGCGATTCGCGCCTTCCGTCGGGAGGCGGCGAGAACCGGAGGGCTGGCATCCATCGCCGAGCGCTGCGATTGCGACTTCTGTTGCTACGCCCGCGACAACATGCGCGTACATCGGTTGTTCCGGTGGGTCGCACCTTTGGTGTGGCAGCCAGATAGTGCATACACGGAGAGCATGCCATGGTCCGCGATCTGATGGTCAAACCCTGGAAAGCCGTGGAGGCGCTGGTCACCCGAAGCGTACTGATCGAATGTGATCGCATCCCCTACCGATTCCGCAACGTGCCTCTCAAGAAGATCCTGAATTGGATCCTTGTCGAGGCGTCGATGTACGCGAGACCAGAGAGGCCGTGGGGCTGGCCTACCCATCTCCAGATAGAACCAGATGCCCGCTGCAACCTGAGATGCGTCATCTGCCCTGTCACGACAGGGATGGACCGTCACACGGGCAGTATGGAGTTCAGGATCTTCAGAAAGCTGATCGACCAAATCGGCGATTATGTCTTTCTAATCCTCCTGTGGGACTGGGGGGAGCCCTTCCTGAATCCTTCCATCTACGACATGATCTCCTACGCCAGAGGGAGAGGAATCAAGGTCGTATGCAGTACTAACGGTCAGCTTCTGGCGAAGCATGAGCACGCAGAGGAGGTAATCCGCTCAGGCCTCGACACCCTTATCGTCGCCGTGGATGGGATAAGCCAGCAGACCTATGAACTCTACCGCCAAGGAGGAGATCTTGAATCCGTGCTTGAGGGCATTCGAAAGGTCGTGGCGAGAAAACGTCAGCTCAACTCTGCACGACCTCTGATCAATCTCCGTTTCCTGCTCATGAAACACAATGAGCACGAGGTCCCACAACTGAAGGACTTGGCAGCGTCTCTGGGAGTGGATGTGCTGACCCTCAAGACACTGAACCCCTATGGAGATCACACTGAGTTGATACCGCAGAACGAGCGCTACAGGCGCTTCACGTACACCGGTGAAGCCCAGGCGCCGATACGCAGGCGTCACAACCCCTGCAAGCAGCTATGGAACATGCCGGCAATTCACTGGAATGGCACAGTCGCTCTGTGCACTTGTGACTACGACGAGAAATGCGGGTTTGGTGAACTGGAGACTGATTCTTTCAGGGACATCTGGTATGGGGACGCTTATCGGCGCATTCGTCATCAATTCCGCTCGGAGTGGCAGAGCATCCCTCTCTGCAACGCGTGCAGCTATGCCTACGAAGGAGGAAGTTGTATTGATGAAATCATCGCTGAGGCTCACTTCTTTCAACCTGCGGGCTTGTGAAGATGTGGGCCCTACGCACTATTGATTGACATGGCTCTCTGCATGCATCGAAAGCCTCGTCTGTCGGTCATTGTTGCCTCCTACAACTCGAAACGGACGATAGAAAGGTGCCTCACCTCCTTGGAGAGCCAGGTGACAGACGGAGATTTCGAGGTTGTTGTTGTTGACAGTTCCACAGATGGCACTGCCAAACTTGTTGAGGAGAAGTTCCCTCAGGTCAGACTATGTCGGTTCTCAGAAAGGAAGTATTGCGGCGATGCACGCAACATCGGCGTGGCAGTAGCCAGAGGTGACATCATTGCCTTCACTGATGCTGACTGCACCGCCGACAGCAAGTGGGTCGACGAGATCCTCAAGGCTCATGAGTCCTCTCAGTTGGCTATCGGTGGCGCTATTGCCAACGCAGAGCCCAGCGGGGTTGTCGGCTGGGCGGCATACTTCTGCGAATTCAGTCAATGGATGCCCGGAACAGAACCCCGATGGTTGGATGACATTGCAGGGGCAAACATGTCTTACAAGAAGGAGGCTTTTCGTAGATACGGACCCTTTCTTGAAGGTACATATTGCTCTGACACCGATTTCCATTGGCGCCTTGGACAAGATGCCCACCGCCTGCGCTTTGTGCCTCGCATGGTCGTATCGCACTACAGCATCAATAGCCTCCTTGAGTTTGTGCAACATGAGTTCGATCATGGTCGATCATTCGCACGAGTGCGAATTCCAGGTCAGGGCTTTCCGAGACCGAGAAGCCTGGCTTATGTGGTTCTCTCACCTCTCATCCCGTTGAGGATTCTTCTCAAAGTGCTGTTGGGCAACATCAGGAACAGGGTCTATCTGCCTCGGTTTGTAATAGCGTTGCCTCTAATCGTGGTGGGGGTCCTGTCTTGGTCTGCGGGAGAGGTGGTCGGTTACGCAGGACATGACAAGAAGCAGAGTGCCTACCTGGGGCCGGAGGCTGGCTGAGCCATGGCTATTGCCCGTGTGCAGCCATTCGACGGGTCAGCCTGTGATAGTCGAGCAGGCGCCACGAGAGATCACTCCGGCTGGAGAGGCCATGGGAGTTGAGAGCTAGCAGAACCGGCATCCGGGGGAGTATGGCAGATTCTAGTCTGCTCGCGCTGTCGGTCATACTTGCCGCCCCGGATCGCCATGAGACGATTCGCGGGACGATCAAGCACCTTCGGTCGCAGACCGTCAGTGACATGCTTGAGGTGGTGATCGTTGCGCCGTCGGAGGACGCGCTGGGTGATGATGACTCGGAGTTGCGCGCTTTTCGCCGGTATCGCGTGGTTGAAGTGGGCGAGATCAGTTCCATCGCTCAAGCCTACGGCGCTGGCATTCGGCAGGCAAGCGCGCCAGTGGTAGTCCTTGCTGAGGATCACTCATTTCCTGACGACGGCTGGGCTGGCGCTCTGATCGAGGCCCACAAGAAACCCTGGGCAGCAGTAGGCCCCGTAGTACGCAATGCTAATCCCGATAGTATGGTTAGTTGGGCCAATTTCCTTATCTCGTACGCGCCCTGGCTGGACCCTGCTCCAAGTGGAGTAGCGAACCAATTACCCGGACACAACAGTAGCTACAAGCGCGCCGTTCTCTTGGATTATGGTCCTGCACTCGAAGTCATGCTGGAGGCTGAAACCGTGCTGCACTGGGATCTGGCGGCAAAGGGACACCAACTCTACTTGGAGCCAGCTGCCAAGACCTCCCACGTGAACTTCGAGGTGTTTTCCGTCTGGATGCGGGAACAGTACCATAGTGGGCGAGTGTTCGCAGCGGCTCGCTCCCGACGTTGGTCCTTCCGGCGGCGATTTCTCTACGCCGGGGCTGGGCCGCTCATCCCCTTGGTGCGCATCCGGCGCATTGTGCGCGAGTTGAGGCGGCCTGGACGACCTCACCATCTAATCCCAGCAATCCTACCCGTGTTGATGTTGGGTTTGGCGCTGAGTGCGGCAGGGGAAACCATAGGTTATGTCTTGGGCGCCGGAGATGCGGCGCATAGGATTCGCAAGCTTGAGTGTCGTCGGGTTCGACACCCCATCGAGGGGGCGGAACAACAGCAACTGGAGTAGCCCCGCGGACGGGGTGCTGGTCGCTACTGTGTTCTCTTGCGGACGATTGGGAATCAGCATGAGGGCGCCTTCCCGCGGACAGGGGCTCGGAAGAGGGCCTCAACGATGATCCGCGTATGGTGGGCTCGGCGGGGCACGACTGCGCTTCGTCACAGACGCGTAGTTATGTCCAGTTGGGTGGCGCCAAGACATGTGGATTCGTTCAGCCGGTTGCCGTGGGACTCATACCGGACCGGCGCCATTGAACTCAAGTCAACGCACGTGGCAGTCCACGTCGCTGGTGCAGCGCGCATTATGCGACGCTAACGGGGACGGTGACAGCGAGAGGTCTGCCGAGGTACAACCCCGATTCCTGCGCGGAGAGCGACTTCGAGAGAGGTTCAAGATGGGAAACCAGAACTCGCAGCTCTGCCCCCCCTGCGAAGGCACCGATGCGCCTCCGCAGGGCTGGAGAGGGTCAATCAGCACCATCAAGTGGCTGATCCAGCTTCTAAGGGGCCTGATCGATGGAGACACGGCGTACGGTGGACCGTTCTATGTAGAGCTGAGTACTACGACCCTCTGCAATCAGGGGTGTCTCGGCTGCCAATTCCATTCATCCGCAACGAGGGGTCGCTTGCACTCTGTTGATGGTGCCGAGCACATGCCTGTGGAGCAGATCAGGACATTGCGCGACGAAGTCCGCCGGCTCGGCACCCGCGAGATCATCATCACCGGAGAGGGAGAACCGTTCTTGCATCCGCAGCTGTTCGATATCATCTCACTGTTCAAGGGGGCGGGTTTTTACGTTCATCTCTTCACCAACGGCACTCTTCTCGACGAATCCAACGTCGGACGGGTCGTAGACTCCGGGCTTGACATCCTGAGAGTGTCTCTCTGGGCGGCGTCTCCACGGGAATACGCAAAATGCTATCCTGGCGTTGACTCTGAGAACTTCCAAAGGACGCTGGACGGGGTCAAGCTTCTCAGCACCCTCAAGGCCCAGCGCCAGACAGCACTTCCGACGCTCATCCTGACCGGACCCCTGAATCGACACAACAGGAGAGGTATCACCAAGAAGATCAGACTCGCACACGAAGTGGGCGCCGATGGTGTCACTTTCACTCCCTATAAGCACTGGGGCGGTGAGTTCTCGTCGGCTGCTCTGTCCGCTGCCGAGATCGATACGGTTTGTCAGGATCTGCTCCAGTCAAGGGGATTGCTGAAATCCCTCTCCTTGAGCCACAATCTGGACGAAGCTCTTCTCCGGTTTCGCGTTGGCGAGGGAGTCTCCCTCGACCTTCCCTGTTATGCTGGCTGGTTTCATACTCACGTGCGCGTCGACGGCACCGTGATGCCCTGCGGGGCATGCCCTATTCCCTTGGGCAGCCTGAACGAGAGCAGCTTCGAGGAGATTTGGAATGGCCCTGCGTACCGAGCCTTCCGGGCCAGGAATCTGGCGATGAAAGGATCGGCGTTGGTGGATGATCGCTGTGACTGCGGCTTCTGTTGTTTCGCCCGGCTCAATGCTCGCGTTCATCGTTATTACCGATGGATTGCCCCCCTCCTGAGGCGACCCACATGACGACGAGGCTGTTTGAAAGGGCCCACAAGGCTCTCAAGGCGCTAGTCACGCGCAAAGTGCCCATAGAGTGTGACCGCATGCCGTTCGAGTTTCAACATGTGCCTCTGCGAAAGATCCTGAACTGGATTCTCGTCGAGGCATCAATCCTTGTTAAGCCGGAGAGGCCGTGGGGGTGGCCCACCCATGCCCAAGTCGAGCCTACCAGCGCCTGCAACCTGAAGTGTGTCCTTTGTCCGGTAACGGAGGGGCTGGAGCGCCCGCAGGGGCACATGGAATTGCGCACCTTCCAGAAGATCATAGACGAACTCGGCCAACATCTGTTCATCATCATTCTTTGGGATTGGGGCGAGCCCTTTCTCAATCCATCGATCTACGACATGATCTCCTATGCGAGAACCCGGGACATTGGAGTCATCTCAAGCACCAACGGGCACGTGTTCGCCAGGGGGGATCATGCGGAGCAATTGGTTCACTCAGGGATTGACTACATCGTCTTCGCTGTCGACGGGGTGACCCAGGCAACATACGAACGTTACCGCCAAGGAGGTGATTTGGAGACGGTCACAGCAGGCATCAAGAGGATTGTGGAGGCAAGACATGCGCTGCAGTCCAAGACGCCTTTGATCGATCTGCGCTTCTTGGTGATGAAGCACAACGAGCACGAAATCCCACAGTTGAAAGCATTCGCCAGATCATTGGAGGTGGATGCTCTTACTCTCAGGACGTTGTGCACCTATGATGACGGCGAGTACTGTGTGACGGAGCCTGATGGCCGCGCCTTTGTGCCCCAGAATCCGAACTACCAGCCGTTCAAGCTTGATCCGCAAAGCCAGTCCCGCATCCGGCGCGAGGTGAACCCATGCAAGGTCCTTTGGAACAACCCCGCCATCCACTATGATGGGAAGGTCTGCCCTTGTACCTTCGATCCGCATGGCCGGCACGTCCTCGGCGATCTGGGAGAGAGCACTTTCGCAAACGTCTGGTGGGGCGCTGACTACCGCGCGCTACGTCGACAGTTTCGCAACGACTACCAGCAATTGGCCCTCTGTTGTGACTGCACATACGCGTTTGAGGGTGGATCCATGGGTGAGGAAAGGGATCGGGAGGTGTACTTCTTCCGCACTAAGTCAGCGAGAATCTCCGACTGATGTGAGACTGGCTCGCCGCAAGTCGGCTGAGGCGATTCTCCGACCCAGCGTCTGCAACATTCGAAAGTCAGGCCGTTCATGGAGCAGACATCAGGTATGACGCATCGCAGCTCCCCAGAGATGTCCGTGATCGTGATCACTCCGGATCGATATGAGACGATTCGGCAGGCAGTTGCGCATCTCCGAGCACAATCGGTCAGGGATCGACTAGAGGTCGTGATTGTTGCCCCGCTAGCAGATAAGCTTGAGGCTGATGATTTGGCCCTGGGGCCCTTTCATAGCTTTCAGGTCGTGGAGGTTGGCGAGGTCGGCTCCGTGGGTGCAGCCAACGCTGCCGGCGCGCGCCGGGCGCGCGCGCCAGTGGTGGCCTTTGTGGAAGAGCACTCCTATCCGGAGCCGGACTGGGCTGAGGCGCTGATCGAGGCGCATCGTCAGCCCTGGGCAGCAGTAGGACCTGTCGTACGCAACGCCAATAAGCGCTCCACAATCAGCTGGGCCGATTTCCTCATCGGGTATGGGCAGTGGATGGATCCTTCGCAGGGGGGTGTACGCGACTTCTTGCCAGGGCACAACAGCAGCTACAAGCTCCCGACCCTTCTGCAGTACGGCCCTGAGCTTGACAGCATGCTGGAATCGGAAAGTACCCTGCACTCGGATCTGCGGGAGAAGGGACACCGACTATATCTGGAACCGGCGGCGAAGATCTCCCACCTGAACTTCGAAAGCCTGCCAGTTTGGATACGGGCTCAGTACCACAGTGGTCGAGCGTTTGCCGCTGCTCGTTCAGAACACTGGCCTTTGCTCAGACGCTTGCTCTATGCCGGGGCTGGGCCTCTGATTCCCGTGGTGCGCCTGCGACGCATTCTTGACGAGCTGCACCGGCCTGGCCGGCCGCTTCATCTCTTTCCAGCTGTCCTACCTGCGTTACTCTTAGGCTTGGGGCTGAGTGCAGTAGGAGAAACGATAGGGTACAGCTGGGATGCTGGAGACTCAGTGGAAAGACAGTACGATCTCGAGTTTCACCGTGTTCGACACCTGACCCAGACCAGTGAGCCTCCGGGTCCCAGAGCCGACCCTGAAGCCAGACCGTGATCGTTCCTGGCGAAGACGAGACAGCACCACTCCGCGCAGGGGAGAGCGCGGTTGAGGATTGCTAAGCTGTTCGACGTCTCCCCGCCTTTCGACTAATCATGGATAATCTAGAACTTAGGGTCTTGGTGGCAGGATGGAGTGGGACGACCACCTCCATCATCAGCACCTGGTGGACGAGCCATGGACTCACCGTTCTTCGCCTGGCATGCGCAGTCATGGCGCTTCTTGCGGCATTGAAGCTGGGAGACGAGTTCCGCCGGCTGGTCTGGGAGCCAGGCCACAACGGTGCAGTCGATCTCAAGCTGAGACACGCCGAGGTCCACGACTGGTTTGCCGGAAAGCCAGTGTACCAAGAGCGACCTACCGCTGTCTACCCACCCGCAAGCTACGCCCTGCTTTGGCCACTACTTGGCTGGCTTCCTCTTGCCCCCACGCGCTGGCTCTGGGCCGTCACTTCTGTCGTGGCGCTGGGGTGGTTGGTCTACCTGATTGTGCAGAGAAGTGGCTCAGACTCGCGTTTGGAGCATGCCTTCGTCGCACTGACGGCGCTCTCCATGAACGCCACTGGAGTGACCATCGGGAACGGGCAGCTTGGTGTCCACCTGCTCCCGGTCCTTCTTGGTGGACTGCTCCTGCTTCAGCACCTTGGGTGCGGATGGCAGCGGAATCTGCTGGCTTCAGGGATGATAGTCGTCGCCCTCGTCAAGCCGAGCATATCCCTGCCCTTCTTGTGGATGGTGCTGTTCGCGGCCGGGGGCCTGCACATAATCTCCCTCGTATCTTTCGGCTACGTTGCACTCACTGTCTGCGCGGCCTCGTTTCAGGAGTCGGGGCTCGCGCTGCTGCTTCGTGATTGGTTGGCGCTAGGGACGACAGTGGTAGTGAAGGGAGGATATGCCAACTTGCACATGTGGCTTGCCACAATCGGTCTGGAGAAGTGGGTCCTTCCGGCGTCCTTACTGGTGCTGGCAGCCTTGGGCCTATGGACATATCGCCATCGCAACTCGGACTTCTGGCTTCTACTGGGCGTTACGGCCATCGCTGCGCGTCTCTGGACATATCACCGCGTGTACGATGACGTGCTGATTCTGTTCCCCATGGTGGCCCTCTTTCGCATTGCCAAGCGACGCTTCTCCACCGAGGAGAGCGGTGTCCTGGCGGGTCTGCTACTCGCGACCACGCTAGTAGCGATGCTAGCACCAGCTCGGTTGCAGCACTTTCCGAGTCCATGGTCTCTGCTCTACACAGGCGGGCATGCGGTCATCTGGATCGCCGTTCTGGGCTTCCTCCTGGATCAAGCGCGTCGTGACAGAAACGCGCAGGTTTGAGTGACAAGTTCGCAGGGTACGCGTCGGGCTCAACAACTACTCGAGGGGACAATCGGAGTCTTTCTAGCCGAGGCGCTCCTTGTCCCAACAGGCCTGCTCATCGCCGCCTTCCTCACCCGCCGGCTTGGACCAAGCGGCTACGGGCTGTTTGCCCTCGCTGCAACGCTGGTCGCCTGGGTAGAATGGGCTCTAGCCTCAGCATTTGCCCGCGCAACAATCAGGTTCGTGGGATCCGTTGTCGACTGGCGGCCGGTTGGGGCCACGGTCGTGCGCCTTTACCTCGTCGCCTCCACAGGCGCAATGATCTTGTTTTGGTGTCTGGCCTCCCCCGTTGCCACTCTGCTAAACGAAGACGTTCTAGCCACCTATCTGCGGCTATTCGCCCTCGACATTCCTATCTACGGCCTTGCACAAGCTCACCGACAGATCCTGGTAGGGGTCGGCCGCTACAAGCAGCGCGCCCTCGTGACCGCCGGTCGTTGGCTAGGCAGGCTACTCTTGATAGTTCTTCTGGTCGAGCTGGGCCTCTCCGTACCAGGTGCCATCCTGGGCAGCATAGGAGCGTCGCTTGTGGAGCTGGTCATTGCCCGCTTCTACGTTCGTCCTCCGCTCCGGCACCGTGATGCTCTCCCTGTACGACAATTGTGGAGCTACGCTGCGCCCTTGTTGCTGTGGGCTCTGACCATACGTCTTTATGACAGACTCGACCTCTTGGCGCTGAAGGGTTTGGCCGGTACTGCCGCAGACGCGGGCATCTATGCGGCAGCACAGAATGTGGCACTGGCCCTGGGCCTTTTCTCCGTGGCCTTCGCGCCACTGCTGCTCTCCACCCTCAGCCGGACACTGCGGGACGGCTCTCTCAGCCAAGCCAAGGCCATAGCGCGCAATGCGATGCGTGTGGTGATTGCGCTCACACCCGTTGCCGCCATGATCGCTGGAGCCGCTCGGGAGATTTCCCTCCTCGCCTTCGGCGCGGAGTTCCTGCCGGCCGCGCCACTCATTGGTCCGCTGGTAGTAGGGGCGCTCGCCCTGACCATGATGTACGTTGCTACCTCCATTCTGACTGCTGCTGGCAAGCCGCGCTGGACCTTCGCCTTTGTGGGGCCCCTGGTGCCGCTAGCGCTGGTAGGCCACCTGCTTCTCATCCCACGCCTTGGTGCCCTCGGTGCGGCACTAGTAACCGCTCTTTTCGCCAGTTTGAGTGCACTGGCGGAGGTAGTTGCCATCTATCGAGTGTGGAGGATTCTTCCACCTCCGGCGACCGTGTGGCGAAGCACCCTCTTGTGCGGCGTTGCCTACGCTTTGGCCGCGTTGTGGCCGACCCCCGGCCTGTTGCTCTTCATCAAGCTGCCAGTGATTGTCGGCGTCACCCTCTTCGCCTTTGCGCTGCTGGGTGAATTCAACAGCAGCGAAATGGCCGCGGTCCGCTCAATTCTTCGACGGCGAACGCTACGCCCGGAAGAACCCCATGGAGTCTAATGGAGAAACTGTAGCCATGCCTCTCCATCAGTCCGGAGTCACCGATGCCTGACCGTTTGCACCGGGGAGCTCGTATGGACATCGGCTATGATGGCATGTCAGGAAGGTTCAGAGGGACTGTCAATCATGCCTGGGGCGATATCACCCAGATGGCCAAGCGCGCAATGCATCGACTGGGCATCGTGCCCCCTCCTTTTCGCATTTCCATCGACATCACTGACCGATGCGATTTCCGATGCCCGACATGCTCCAAATGGCGCGGTGCACGCTCCCATGAGGAACTGGGTCTCGATCAATGGAAGCTAGTATTCGAGAAGCTCCGCGGAGTACCCCTCCTGCGCGAGATAGCTGTTGGAGGGGGGGAGCCCTTCGTGCATCCCGATGTCTTTGAAGTACTAGGACTCGCCAAACAACAGGACCTTCACATCGCAGTGATTTCGAACGGATGGTCTGTGGATGAAAAAGTGCTGAAGCGCGTCGAAGACATCGGGGTCGCCAGTCTGATGATTTCACTCAATAGTCTCCAGGAGTCGGTGCACGACAGGAGCCGGGCGACTGCAGGTAGCTACGTGCGCATCATGGAGCTGGTTGAGGTCTGGCGTGCGCAACTCCGAGTGACCGACCTCTGTCTCTTGACCATCGTCATGGAGCCCAATTGCAAAGAACTGGTGGACCTAGCTCGCTTTGTCCGAGAAAGTGCTCTCAGTGGGATCATGTTCCAGGTGCTTCTTCCCACCGAAGTGCATTACCCCTTTGGCTGTGAGCCAACTATGCGGCAACCTGCGGCGACGTGGTATGAGGGCGACCCGAGGTGGGTGCGAAGCCTCCACACCTTGCACGAGCAAGTCCAGGAACTGCTAGACTTGCAAGGGAAGGGCTATCCAATCCTCAACCCTCCGTCGCAACTCAGGAGATTCACACAATACTACGAGGATCCAATAGGCGCCAGCAGGGTACCATGCCTTGGTACGCTTTCCAGGATGCACATCGATCCCCTTGGCGAGATGCGGTTGTGCTACGGATATCCATCGATTGGCAGCATTCTGCATGATGACCCGCGTCTAGCGTGGAGGAGTGAGCAGGCTGCCCAGATACGACTAGCAAGCAGGAAGTGTACCAGGCCATGTCGCATGCTGAACTGCAATCTGTGAATCCACTACGACGACCGAGGCTGTTTTGATAGGTGCTGGGGTCCAGCGTGATTAGACAACCATTCTTCTCCATTGTGATTCCCACATACAACCGTGAAGCGCAGCTTGTCTCCTGCCTCGACTCCCTCGCCCGCCTAGACTACCCTCGCGACCGATTCGAGGCCATCGTCGTGAACGATGGCGGCGAAGTGCCTGATACTGCGGTTGCGCCCTTCTCCGGAGACCTCAACGTGAGGCTGCTCCACCAGAGGCATGCAGGCGCCGGCGCTGCGCGCAATGCCGGCGCCGCCCAAGCGAAAGGCGAGTTCCTGGCCTTCACCGACGACGACTGTGCCCCTGATCCACATTGGCTGAGCGCCCTGGCCAAGCGCTTCGCGACCGTGCCCGATCACCTCATCGGTGGGCGCACACTAAACGTGCTGCCCGACAATCTGTTCTCGACGGCCAGCCAGCTACTACTCACCTATCTCTATGCCTACTACAATGCCGACCCCGACCGGGCGCGCTTCTTCGCCAGCAACAACATGGCGTTGGCTACAGATCGTTTCCGCTCCGCAGGCGGCTTCGACACCACCTTTACCCGTGCTGCTGCGGAAGATCGGGAGTTCTGTGACCGATGGCTCTACCACAGCTACCGGATGATGTACGCGCCAGAGGCCATCATCCATCACGCGCACGCGCTGTCCTTCGATACGTTCTGGCGACAGCACTTCACCTATGGTCGCGGTGCCTTTCAGTTCCGCCAGGCACGCGCCCTACGTAACCATGAACACATCAAGCTCGAACCGCCGTCGTTCTACACAAATCTGGTGCGGTATCCCTTCGTAAGCTCACCGAACCTGCGGGCGGTGCTGCTCGCCGTTTTGCTGATGGTATCGCAAGCAGCGAATGCGGCTGGGTTCTTCTGGGAGAAGACCAAACATCCTCAGCACGCGGGGCATGAAACATAAGACTGCAATGAACTTCGTCAAACCCGCCTGTCTTGCAGCGCGGCGCGAAGTCGTGACACGATACATCTGGCCCACATGCACGCGGTAGACAGCAGCGAGGGTTCGATCGAATGCCAATTGGGATTCCACTGCGGCGGGAAGCTCCCCGGCCCGACTCCAGGGGCCTGTCGTTCTCCAACTTCCCCGGAACGCCGGCATGAACCTATCAGTAGTCATCCCAGTCCACAACGGCGGTGAGAATCTGCGCCTGTGCCTCCAGGCATTAGCGGAGTCTGTTCGTCCGCCGGACGAGGTTATAGTCGTGGACGACGCGTCAACTGACGGCTCCGCCGGACTGGGGCAGACGTACGGAGCGCGCGTCCTTCGACTACCTGGCCCACCACGCGGTGCGGCTCTTCCGCGCAATCGTGGCGCTGCAATCGCCTCAGGAGACGTGCTTGTCTTCGTTGATGCGGATGTCGCTGTACATGAAGATGCGCTAGCGCTCATGGAGCAATGTTTGAGCACACATGGCCAAGTCGCTGCGGTGTTTGGATCGTATGATGCCGATCCCGTGGCTCAAGGCCTCGTAAGCCGGTACAAGAACCTCCTGCACCACTATGTCCACCACCACGGCGACCGCGAGGCATCCACCTTCTGGACGGGCTGCGGGGCCATCCGACGTGACATATTCGACGCCGTGGGCAGGTTCAACGAAAGCTATCGAGTGATTGAGGACATAGAGCTAGGCGCGCGCCTGCGGCGTGCCGGTCACCGAATCTGGCTGTGTCCCGACGTGCAGGTCAAGCACCTCAAGCGCTGGACGTTCACCAGCCTGCTCAAGTCTGACATCTTTGACCGGGCTATCCCCTGGTCTCGGCTGATTCTCCGCGACCGCCGTCTCCCTGCGGAGCTGAACCTCGATCTCCGGAGTCGACTGAGCGCCTTCGCGGTCTGGGTGGCCCTTGTCTCCCTGCTGCTAGGTCTGCGCTGGCACTGGGCATGGGCAGGCACGCTGTTTGGCGTGGCGATAGTTGGGGCACTGAACGCCGATCTCTATCGCTTCT
Source organism: uncultured Anaerolineales bacterium (assembly GCA_964347945.1). Taxonomy (GTDB): domain Bacteria; phylum Chloroflexota; class Anaerolineae; order UBA7937; family B3-Chlor; genus CAYGAW01. Next base: position 6,964 of record CAYGAW010000042.1, on the reverse strand, counting down.
TCTGGCGCCAAGGTGGAGGATGGTTTGCGGTAGGCGCAGCCAGCTTACATGCCTTCTACCTGGCCTACAGTAGTCTGATCTTTCTACTGGTCGGCGGCGAGACCCTACTGTCCCGACTGTATGCTTCCTCGATGCACGAACGACCAGGCGATCGGCGACAGCCTCACAATTCCGCCGTGGAGACGTCCCCCACGGAGAACCAACCGCAGCAGGAATCGGATACCTCAGAATGAGATGACAGAGCGTGGTAGAATTCGGGGCCGATGATCAAGATTCGGGGTCGGTCCTGCACGCGAGGGAGTGCCTGAGTCTCGCTACTCGTTTCTGACCCCAGGCAGCGGATCGACCTTACGATTCCCCGCTCAAGAAATCTAGCAGCAGTTGATTGAACTCCTCCGGCCGCTCCACTTGGGGCAAATGGCCACAGCGCTGCACTATACGCACCTGCGAGTTGGGTATCAGCTTGTGAGCAGCATAGGCGTGAGAAACAGGCACCAGGGCATCGTCGCTGCCCCAGATGATAAGGGTTGGGGCAGTCACATGAGCCAACTGGCGATGGAGATCACCAAAGAGCTCCTCTCTCTGACCACCTAAATCGACCCCCATCCTGATGACCTTCAAAGCGTTATCCCTTACCCCTGGACTCCTCAATATGGCCCCCGTCTCAGCCAGCCACTCCTCGTCTACTGAGCTTGGATCATAATAGGCCCATCTCGTGGTCAGAGGGAAGATCCTCTGATACAGGCTGAACATGGCCCTTCCCAGGACGCGCACCGACTCCAAGCGGAGCAAGAAGTTCAATTCCCTGCCGAAGCCAGCGCTGTCCACCAGGACGAGTTTCTCCAGCCTTGAGGGGAACTGCACGGCGAACTGAGCGCAGAGAATCCCCCCAAACGAGTTGCCCACCACGGTAGCTCGCTCTGCGCCAAGGGCATGCATGAACTGGGCGATGAAGGAAGCCCCATAGGACAGCGACCACTCGTCGATCTCCTTGTCCGAGCGACCAAACCCCAACAGGTCGAGGGCATAGACGCGATGCTGCTGGGAAAGGGCACCAATGTTGCGTTGCCAGAATTCGGCCGAGCAGGATAGGCCGTGCACCAGGATCACAGTCCGGCCCTCACCCTCCGCCCAGTAACGGATACTCTTACCGTCCACCTGGATATAATGATCCTCATACTTTGGAAGAGCCATAGATACCCCTTCTCTGCCGGTAGCTCTGAGGCAGATCTCGTGCTCGCACATGACAGGTTTGCGCACAGATGCCATGTAGGGCGTAGGCCAAGGAGAACCGCGTCACCCCGCCCGAACTATCCGAGGCGCCTGCCGCGAACAGGTGGCCTTGGCGGTTCTGGGCAACAAAGCGAAGAGTGATCTCATGCGCTGCGGATGATGGGCAGTGCTCTGGCCTAGGGTTTGTGGAGGAGAGATCGCCACACGCGTGGCTACCTCAGCGCCTGTTTCTTGAGCTACAGAGTCCAGTCCTTCAGCATTGTCTCTGAGTGCTGCGCTTGTGCTGATGACGCGAGGCGGACCATAGGTATCAGGATTTCCCGGCAACTCACTTGATCGCCACGTCTAGTGCGATTGATGCTGCACCTGTGATGAGGGGTAGAGAAGCCGTGATGCTGAACTTCCGGAACGCTGCTACCGATATAGGCCATGTAGGATAGGTGTCTCTGACGAGCGTGTGCCTCGCTCTAAGCCCATCCAACCTTTGGGTTGAGTCGTCCAAAGCTCCACGGTCAAGATCACGAGGTTCTTGTTCCATCAGAATTCTCTCAAACTCGTTCGAAATGTCACGCAGCACTTCATCTCTAAAACGCGACATTGCCCGGTGAGCTGACCACAAAGGAGTGACCAGGGACACCGGGGCAAGGACTACGTACAGTGCGTACCCGATGAGTAGATCAATATGCATCCACCCCGTACCATGGAGAATCCGGTCAATGGTGACTAGCGCTAGCAGCGCCCCTAGAGCTACAGCAATCAGGCCATATTGGATTCCCAGACTTCCCAGTGCGCCAAAGCCGCCCGCTTGGTCAGGGTGCAGAGGATGGACCTTGACCTTGAGTCTCTGGAACAACAAGTTGAACCAGACGAGGGTCAGGACTCCTCTTAGTACGACCATCGCAGTGACGTAGTAGGTCAAGGATCTGACGGGCGTGAAAAGTAAGAAGTAATAGTACTTGTCATAGAACCAAAAGAGTGGTTCCTGCAACTGGCGGGATTCTGCAGGAAAAACGACGAAGGTGCCCATCAGTACAAGACCCAGAGCCAATATCGCGGCCCCAATCGACACCCAGTAGCTGTCTAGGCTCGCCTTCATGGTCTTTGTGAACGCTCCAAGGCCACTACTCTCCGTGTCCGCAAACACATCCTCTCCTTGTAGCGCCTTCAGAGTCTTAGCTACCAGTTCAGGTTGCCACAAGTATAGGAGCCACACCAAGGGAATATTCACAAAAACAACCACCAGATTGAAGTACAGGAACTCCGGATCGAGGGGTCTAATGATGTTGGCGTCTTCGTGAATCACATAGCTAACGATTGCGCCAACGCCAAAATAGGATACTGCAACTACGGCCATGGCCAAGCCGATAATGGCCGGCCAAGGTAGTTCCAGTCTTATTCTCAGAAAGTTCAGCAACGGGTCTCTTTCATACAGGACCATTCTGTCGTCGGCATTTCGTGCTCGTTCCATCGGATCACACCCTCCTCCAACGGCATACGACGCAGTTGAGCCTCGGGCCCAGACCCTGCCCAAGTCACTCTGCACGATAGCGTCTTGGTCCCCTAGCGGGAATTGGCTCTAACACGCAGCGCATGGAAGCTAGGAACACGTGAGATGCGCTGATGTATCTGCGGTTTGATGATGTAGAGAGGAAAACTGCTTCCATTATACTCGATACCAGAAAATCCGTCAAACATGGTTCCACAAACGGAGAGAGGCCCCGTTGTGGACCCGTTGCGGAGACATGTGTACCCAATAGCCTCGTGTGATCGCGAATCAAGCGCTCCCAGTCTCAACATGATTGCAGTAGGGATGAGGTGGTTGCCGATGAATTGACAGGAGAAGCGAAACCAGCTGTGGAGAGTTGCGTGAACCGAGGGTATGAGCGCTTGTCAAAGGTGCGCCAATAGGCACAGCCGAGTTCAGTGACAGCTAGGCTGCACTCCTACTCGTGCAATAGCTCTGCACGTACCGCGGTCCCCTTGGCTCAACGAGTGCGCAGGGCCAGTGGCAGGTACGCCTTCGGGCCTCCCTCGAGGGCTAGCAGCATACCTCGGAGACCGTAGTAGGCCTGGCGGTAGACGATAGGGCTATTCTCAGGATCCTCGTGATTCTCCCGATAGGCGATTGAATACCATCGCACCGGTTCACAGTAGTCGTACCAGTAGACGGTGGCGAAATCCATGTTGAAGAAACTCATCACCCCCATCCACGGCCAATGGCTGCGCGCATACAGATAAGCGTTCATAAGATAGTCAGCTTGCTGCTGCTCAGTGACGATCTGCCAAGTCCGGGTAGGCCAATCGCCCCACACGCGACAATCGGGACCGGGGTCCAGTATCCAGCCAAACTCTATGGCCCAGATCTGCTTCTCAGCGTCGCTCCAGATCTCCATCAGTTTCCTCTGCTGCTCCACTCGTCGGAAGGCCAGCCCCCCTACTGACGATGGGTTCCGGTGCGGCTCGTAGGCGAAGCCGTAGGGGTGGGAGCCCAGGACGTCGAAGTACCCCTTGCCCCCTCTCCGATATATGCCACAGATGAAATCGAGATCGTTGACCACGCCAGAAGCGTAAAGCTCCCGCGTGTACACTGAGATACTACTGCTGGCGAGACCTGTTGCCAGTCCACATCGCTCACCCCCCGGACCGCCGGTCGTCGCCATCCCCGCCGTGATAACCGCAGCGTCCTCATCGGCCTCCTTGATCCTGGGATAGGCAGTCTGCAGCATCTGAGTGTACTCCCTAGCACTTGGACTGCCACCCCAGTTCATGGGCAGGTTCGGCTCATTCCAGATGACATAGCCCGCCACCCTACCCTCGCAGTGAGAAGCCAGCGCATTCATGAAGTCGCCGAAGTCCGTCATGTTGTTCGGCGGCGCCCCGGGGTCTGGCCCTCTCGCCCAGGAGGGGGCGGAATCCACACGCAGGACCACTTTCAACCCCAGTGTCTCAGCGGCCTCCAGGAGTTCGTCGAGGCCTTGCCAGTGGTAGGTCCCCTTGGGATACTCGGCGAGGCTCCACTGCAGGCCCCAGACCACCCAGTCGAAGCCCATCTCGTCCACAAGGTCCGCATTGCTCCGCTCGGAAAGGTAGGCCCCGAAGCCAACGTGGGGCTGTTCGATAGCCAGGTGTGAGTCGGCCGGAGTGAGGGTGACCAAGAGTAAAGCGAGAAACACGGCACGGATGGGGAAGCGCCATACTTTGGATCGGGAACTCCGACGCCTCGTCGTGAACCTATTCTTCATGAAGTCCTCGTCCCAGTGAGAATTCGCCCTCACCACGCTCACCTCCAAGGCCAGAGCGGGCTGGCGTGAACCCAACTTCGTCGATGCGATAGCCACGTAAGTATACCGATCGCCCCGTGTATGGGCAATGGGAAAAACGGCACCCCAGCCCCCATCTAGCTCCCGGTCCCGCAACCCTATTCGCTCAACGAGAGCGTGCGGGAAGCTGCCCATCGCAGTGGCACTCAAAGGAACCAGTGTGGAGCGGATGTTGTGAATGGCTCAGCGTCGCCCGCGGAGGGGTTTTCTTCGTTGAAGACTCATTTGACGAAGAAATCAGTGGCTAGCATCGGAGGGCATCTTGTTTGGCCATGGACCGGCGGAAGGTGACCTTTCTCACGGCAACGTGCCGAGGAGATGACCTTGGCGCGAGGGCCCAATTGGCCAGGCTAGGAGGAAAGAATTGCCCACCTGGCGAATCCCCAAATCCTCCAGATGGCCGATGCGCCTGGAGGATTTCGGCTGTATACTGACGCAGATGGGTAGAGCAAACAGGTCAAGCCTGATCTAGTAGAGCTGCTGTGGAAGGAGCTCTCATGCATGCTTCTACAGCAGTAGTCGAAGAAGCACAGCGAAGGATCTGGAAATGGTCGGCTATCTACTGTATGATCATACCTGTTGCGCTACTCCATTTCTTCATAGGCAGCAACTATAGTGGTCCATGCCTGGCATTCGTCAACGGCTACTTGCTCGACATACTTGTCCCTTTTGGCTTCTACTTTTCGCTGTACCCTCAGGAATGCTCCCTATCGAGGTACTGGACTGTCAAAGCTATCCTGATATTTGGAGCCGCCTCTTCTGCGGAGATTGCACAACTCTTCAATGCTCCTACATCCGGCCGGACTTTCGATCGTGTGGACTTCATCAGGTATTGACTAGGGCCAGGTTGGCAGTCTTCGTTGATACGCTAGTGTTCTCGCCAGTCTTCGAGTTCCGGACACCCAAAGCCCCCGGAGCCGATTGAAGGCTGTTCAGTTCTTCTCTGCTGCGATAACAGACCGGACGTAGATCCAGAAAGGAACGATGATGAAGGAAAAAGACCAACTGTCCCCAGAAGTGATCTACCAGCTGGTCGCTGACGTTGGCTTCAGGCGATACTTCCATTTTGGAGGTCTCGAGGCCACGAGGGAGTTGATCGAATTATGCCACATAGACAAGGACAAGTACGTGCTAGACGTTGGTTGTGCCTCTGGCAAGACTGCTTGCTACCTCGCCAAACACTACGGCTGCAAAGTCGTTGGGATAGACGCCCTGGATAGGATGATCGATCGGTCGAACGAGAGGGCGAAAAGAGAGGGTGTAGAGGATAGAGTGAGGTTTGAGGTAGCGGACGCGCAGGACCTTCCCTTCGAGGACGACCTGTTCGATGTGGTCATGGGCGAGTTCATCACCGGGCTCTTGGACGACAAACAGAGAGGTGTGAACGAGTACGTTAGGGTCACAAAGCCAGGAGGATATGTTGGACTCAACGAGGCAACATGGATCAAGACCCCGCCTCCGGACGAGCTGGCCGAATATCTATCTGACACCTTCGGTGTCAAGGGACGGCTGCCGACTTCTGATGGGTGGAAGGAGTTGTTGGCAGGCGCTGGATTGAGAGATGTGGTGGTGAGAATGCATCAAGTGCACACCTTGAGCACTGGGCGAGAGGGCATCAAAGATGCTATGAGAGTCTCCCACAGGGTCCTATACACGTACATCCGAAGTTCAGCTTTCAGGCGGTTCATGAGAGAGTCGTTGTCTCTCCCTGGGAACTTGTTCGATTATTTCGGATATGGAATATACGTCGGCAGCAAGCAATAGAGTTGTGCTCAGCCGGCCACGGGAGGTTCAGGCAATATGATCTTGCGTCTGCGGAAAACCCATGTACTCGTGCTAGTCGTCTGCCTGGCCAGCGTCCTTGCTGCGTGTAGATCTGGCGACGAGGATCGAGGGCCTATCACCATCGCCACTGACCAGCTAGAGATGTTTGCGGACGAATTCTTTGCCAAGCAGATGGAGGAACTGCACATCCCCGGCTTGACGTTTGTTTTCGTTCAAGATGGGAAAGTCTTGCTCGCCAAGGGGTATGGTTTGGCAGATTTGGAGGAAGGTATTCCGTTCGATCCAGAGGAATCAGTAGTACGCATTGGCTCTGTATCCAAGCTATTTGTGGCCACGGCTGTCATGCAACTGGTGGAACGGGGTGAACTCGACCTGCACGCCGATGTCAATCAGTACCTCACTACCTTTCACTTGGATGAGAGTTATCCGGAACCTGTAACCCTGGCCCATCTCCTGACCCACACTGGCGGGTTTGAGGACCCGCCCTACTCGACCACCACGGACCCTGCCGAGGTCCAGCCTCTTGGCTCTTACTTGGCAGAACAAATGCCACCTCGAGTCAAAGCCCCCGGGGAGGTCTTTCGCTACTGTAACCATGGCTACGCTCTGGCGGCCTACATTGTCGA
>CAYGAW010000041.1:0-7922 GCA_964347945.1 uncultured Anaerolineales bacterium | reverse complement strand
TCGCCACTGGTCAAGCATCACTGCTTTCAGTTTTCATCACAAGCTCTGAGCACCTTACAGACTATCCCCCGAGTACCCACAGACTGACCACCATTGCGGCCATGCCCATCACCACGCCGATGATGGAAACATGCGCCTCGCCGTAGGAGCGCGCGACGGGAACCAGTTCGTCGAGGGAAATGAAGACCATAACGCCCGCCACAGCCGACAGCATCAAGCCGAGGAGATCATCGTTCAACAAGGGCAGCAGCAGGATCGCGGCCGCGAGTGCGCCCACTGGCTCGGCGACTCCTGCCAGGAACGACCACAAGAAAGCCATCCTACGGCTGCCGGTGGCGGCGTACACTGGCACAGACACCGCCAGACCTTCCGGGATGTTGTGGAGGGCGATGGCCAGAGCTATGGCAGCGCCCAACGTCACGTCCTGCAATGTACCAGTGAGTGTAGCCATTCCCTCTGGGAAGTTGTGGACTGCGATACCCAAGGCCACGAGCAGGCCGGTCCTCAGGAGACCTGCCTGCTGTCCACCTGACGGAGCCCGTTCGGCCAGATACTGGTGGGGAATCAGCACATCCAGCACGAACATGATGAACATCCCAACGAAGAACGCCAAGTAGGCAGGAAGGAACCCCACCGTGTCAATACCGTGGCTCAGCAACTCCATGAAAGACAACAGCAGCATCACCCCGGCGGAAAAACCCAGAGTCAAGGCCATAAAACGCGAACTCGGCTTCCGCACGAAGATGGCCGAGAGGCTGCCGATGGTCGTGGACAAGCCAGCCACTGTGCTCAGCACGATGGCAATGGCCACATTACCGGGCATGACTCTTCTCTCCCGCCAGTCATTCTAGCGAGTGAATTAGAGCACAAACCCGCGGCATAATCAAGCCCCACACCCTCATGCCATGCAGAACACGATACACCTGGCGCGCGTGAGCACGTGAACTGGAGTCAGATCATCCCCTGCAAACTGTGCCTTGCATCAGCACAGCCGCTTCCATATACTATCCTCATAGAGGCTGTCTGCAAGTGAGTGTCGAGAACGAATATGACGTAATCGTGGTGGGCGCCGGGCACGCGGGCTGCGAAGCTGCTCTCGCAGCGGCACGGATGGGCTGTCGCGCGTTGCTCTTGACCCTTGGTCTGGATCGCATTGCTGAGATGCCCTGCAATCCGAGCGTCGGTGGGCCAGCCAAGGGCCAGCTCACCCGAGAGATCGGCGCGCTGGGAGGGGAGCAAGCGCGAAACATCGACGGCACCTTCATTCAGATCCGACTGTTGAACCAGAGCAAGGGTCCAGCGGTTCACGCCTTGCGTGCCCAGGCGGACAGACGCCTCTACTCCCTGACGATGAGAAAGACGCTGGAAGGCGAACCCCGACTGGATCTCAAAGAAGGCATGGTGGCCGAGCTCTTGGTGAGGGGCACCAGAGTGAGAGGTGTGCAGACCAGCGAAGGCCAGCAGTATCTCGGGAAGGCAGTTGTCTTGACCACGGGCACCTTTCTGAACGGCCGCCTTACTCGCGGCCGCAGCACATGGCCAGGAGGACGGGTCGGGGAGGATCCCGCCGTCGGCCTTTCGTTGTCTCTGATGGAGTTGGGTTTCAGCGTAGAGCGACTGAAGACCGATACCCCTCCCCGCGTAGATGCCCGCACCATAGACTTCAGTCAGACCAAGGTCCAGTTGGGCAGCGAAGAGCCGCTACACTTCAGCTTCTCCTATCCGGAAGCAGGCATCCAGCCTCCGCCCCCCCTTCTGGGTGGTGACGAGCCCAACACCATCTATCCTCTGCCGTTGCAGACCGGATGGCGTCCCCAGCTGCCGTGCTACCTGGTGTGCACCAACCGGGAGACGCACAAGATCATCTTGGACAACCTCCACCGTGCACCTCTGTACAATGGAACGATCGAGGCCGAAGGTCCCCGTTACTGCCCAAGCATAGAGATCAAGGTACCCTCCTTCCCTGACAAGGAGTCCCACCAACTGTTCCTCGAACCGGAGGGATGGTGCACCAACCAGGTGTATGTGCAGGGAGCCTACACTAGCCTGCCGGAGGATGTGCAACTAGCGATGCTGCGCACTATTCCGGCCCTGCGAGACGTGGAAGTCATTCACTTCGGATACGCCGTTGAGTATGATTACGTGCCCTCCTCCCAGCTCAGCTCTTCCCTGGAGACGAAGCTGGTCGAGGGTCTGTTCCACGCGGGTCAGATCAACGGCACCTCCGGGTATGAGGAGGCAGCATCGCAGGGCATCATGGCTGGAATCAACGCTGCCCGCAAGGTGCACGGGCAGCCACCGGTCGTCCTGCGTCGCGACCAGGCCTACATCGGCGTGCTCATCGACGATCTCACCACCAAAGAGATATGCCAACCCTATCGCATGATGACATCCCGCGCGGAGTACCGTCTACTCCTTAGACAGGACAACGCCGATTTGCGGCTTTCGCCCATAGGGTACGAGGTAGGCCTGCTGGATCGCGTGGTTCACGAAGCAGTGGAGAGAAAGCGCAGGTCCATTGACGAGGAATTATCCCGCCTTAGGAATACCTGGATACGGCCGACGTCCGAAACCAACGAGCTTCTCGCGACATGGGGTCTGCCGTCCTTGCACGATGGCGTCAATGCGCTTCAGTTCCTGCGTCGCCCCGAGGTGAGTTACGAGATGGTGGAAACTCTCCGCCCCAACTCACGACCACTGCCGCCCGATGCTGCATACCAGGTGGCGACGGAAGCGAAGTATGCCGGCTATATCGACAAGCAGTGCCAGCAAGTGGAACGTATGCGGCGCCTGGAGGAGCGGCACATCCCAGACTCCTTTGACTACGACACCATCGTGGGTGTCCGCAAAGAGGCGCAGGAGAAGCTGAAGCTATTCCGTCCGGCAACGGTGGGGCAGGCCTCCCGCATCAGCGGCGTCAACCCTGCTGACATCTCCATCTTGCTGGTCTACCTGGAGAGGGCGAGACGAGGCCAGACCTAGTGTTGCGACTCTGCAACTAGCAGGCGCAGTCGCGACCACGCCTTGGGACCATAGCAGAAGTTCACTTGAAGTTGCCAGCAAGAAAGGAGGGTGAGGACACTGTCATGACCTCACCCTCACACTCTCTCTCACCGGCTGGCGCAAGGTCCGCGCGCCAGCCCGATTAGGAGCCAGCTTTCTCCCTGGGCTTGTAGATGCGCACCCAAGCCAGCAGCCAGATGGCCCCCATTCCGAAGACGGTGACCAGGAGACTGAATAGCGCACCAAGTACAGGGATGCTTCTCACGAGCACGAAGATCACCAGTCCTATGAGCAAAGGGATCAGGCCCATGGCCTTATCCACCCATGCTGGAGCGGTGTCCTTCAAGATCAACCACCCTATGAGGTAGCTGAAGGCTATCTTCGTAATGTAGATAGCGATCATGGAGAAACCCACGATCAAGACGGTCTCAAGGACCAGCCAAGTGCCCGTGATCGGCCATGCTAGGCCTCCCAGCGTCGCCAAGCCGGCGATGATATTGAGCACGATCATCACCATGAACAGCAGGGGCACAGCAACGAAGAAGGCCACCAAGACCGCGGCCCCCCAACCGAGGCTGTGTACCGGCTTCTCCTTCCAGTGCTGAACCACTTCCTTCAGCCACTTCGGTATGAGCCACAGAAGCAGCACCCCGATGACAAGCAACGTGATGAAGGTACGCACAATCCCCAGGATCCAGGCCACGATCCAGCCGAGAATAGTGGCCAGCGTGAGTGGGCCAGCAGGAATCTCTGGTACCTCCACCTCCGGCGGCGCCTCCACTTCCTCCGGCACCGGTGTCTGGTAGACGATGGCGCCTCCCACCACCTCATCTGGGATCTCGACCGTGACGGGGCTGGTGTACGTCAATTCGCCATCTATCTGCGCCTCCTCCGATATCCGGAGCCCTGGACCGACGATTCGAGCCGGTGAATACGGGTTCCACATTGTCATGACGAAGCTCACTTGCTCGAACTCCGGATCCGGTTTCTCCACCTCGGCCGTGACATCACCTGTGATGTGGCCAGAGATCTCCAACGCAGCAAGGCCAGCCTGGACGTTTCCTTCGATCTCCCCGCCGAGGAGTGCCTGATAACCCACAACGAAAACATCACTGGCAATGGTGCTTCCTGGCTCCGCTGTGAAGCCAAAGCCAGCGGCGAAGACATCGTCCGCGACCCGAGCGCCTGTCCCCACACGGAGATCACTACCGGCTATGCGCAGGTCATCAGCGACGGTGCCATTGAGATGTACCTTCCCTCCAGCAGCCCAGAAATCCCCCTCAACCACTCCATTGACAACGATCTCGCCGCCCACAGCGAGTAGATCGCCGTGGACTGTAGCATTGACGGTTATCATACCGCCTGCTAGGTAGAGATCATCGTCTACATCCTGATCGATGACGATGACGTCCTTGGTCCTGATGTCCGCTGCCCAGGCCGGCCCTGCCACCAGCAGTGAGACTACGACCAACACTCCGACAGCAATCAACGATGTCTTCAAGTAGCGCCTGTTCATCTATGTTTCTCCTTCTATTCCCTCCTCTCGACGCTCGGTGAGCATGCCTTAGGTAGCCTGGAGGTCGTTACCCAATCCGCCCGCCGACCGCCACATTGTGAGGGCGAAGCCGCGGCGCTCGGTTGTCACTCCCTATACACCAGTATACCGGTCTTTGGTGATTTCTGCAAGGGCCGCTGCGCATGGACGCAGCCTTGTGGCGAGGACTCGCCCCCTCGCGGTGTCGGCTGATGGTGCACGCGCCGCGTTTGGTTTGGCCACCCGTTGACGCAGAGGTCGACACGGGCAGCCAAGTACCCTCGCCCTGGTGAAGGCACTCAGTGAGAATACGAACGGCAGAGAGACGGTCAGGGATTGGCGACTTCCACCGTCCCCAGCGTGAAGGTCTGCTCCCAAGCGCCCGACGGGGACCAGAAAGGTATGATCTCGCTGTCCCCCGTGGTCCTCATGGCGTGCAGAGTCAGCGTCACAGCATAGGACCCGGGCCCGATGTGCTCGGGGATGCGGAGACTGCGCGCCTCCCGCACCAGTTCCTCACTCTGCCACAAGGTGCTGGGGTAGGCCGAACTCAGAAAAGCACCCTCCTCACTGGCAGTCACTCGGCCCTCCGCATCTCTCAGCTGGACTGTTCCCTGTAGCATGGGCAGAGGAGCATGCCAGACCTTCCACAAGAGTTCCAAGCGGATCTCTTCTCCTGCCTCGGCCTCTGCTGGCTCAAGCTCATACCCCACCAGCTGCAGCAGGTTGTCGAAGTTGGCCCAGGGCTCGTGGTCCACCTGCGGCGGACGGGAGGGCACAAGAGGTCTGTCCACCACGATTCTCCCCATGGTGCCATCCCCGAGCGTCGGAGGAACAGGCTGACCGGTGGCGGCGTCATATAGCTCCACAACCAGGTCATAGGGCATAGGTGGCGTGCCCGATGGGATGGCCAAGGTGACGCTTTGAGACATTTCCTGCCCCACAGGCGATTCCCATTTCGGGGGCGACAGAGCCCAACGGTACTGAGCGAAATCAGGACCATCGCTCGCCCTCAGATGGACGAGAATATCATAGTCTCGCTCTGGAGTTCTCTCCGCCTGCCAGTGCAGGGTCACAAGCAACTCTTCGCCGGCGCGGACACCCTCCGCACCCTCGTAGCCCAGTAGCGTGACTCCGTCCTCGAAGGCCATGTCCAGACGATGGTATCGCGTCGCAGTCTCGTACTCCTGGCCCGGGCTGGTAACAAAAGACTGTACCCGCATGTAGCTCTCGCCGGCGAACTGCACGTCTCCTACCACCCGCCCATGCTCCTCCAACCAGGCACGGATGAACCCGTTGGGGTCAGTGACCGTATCGTAGATACGATACACCCATACGCGAGGATGCTGGGCAAAAACCCGTTCCAGGGCCTGGGCCGTCTCCTCCTCGGTGGTGCTGTAGAAATCTGAGGCGGGATTCCCCCAGCCCAATCCCTCGTCGCCACCGATAACCCCTGTCTCCAAGATCAACACGCCATCCGCGTCCCGATAGCTCGGCTCGTAGTCCGGCAGACGTCCTCGCCAGGCAATCTCCCCTTCGTAGTAGTAGAGGAAAGGAGGGTAGGCGTAGCCCGCGTTGATGAGGACAGCGTCCCCGGGCGCGATCCTCTCCTGCAAGTAGCTCACCGCTCCCCTATGGTCGTCGGCCGCGTAATCCGTCGAGAAATGGAAGTTGTAGATCGAATAGCCAGAGACGACGATCAGGACCAGGAGGCCAACAGCCAAGGCAGGCCTTGATACCTCCCTCAGCCTCACGAAGCCCAGCGCCAACAGGAGATAGAAGGGTGGCGAATACGTGAACATGTACCGCACATGGAACAGTGGCGTTCCAAGTGAGAAAGCGTATATCAACAGGAGAGGCACGAAAGTGTAGACGCAGAGAAGGATGGTCCGGACCCTACCTTGGTCGCCTGCCGGTGGCCTCAGCAAGCCCAGAAGGTAGGTCCCAAACAGGAACGAGAGGAGAGGCCAGATCAACAAGCTCTCCGGATCCACGGACTGCCCCAGCGAGAGGGCAGCCCAGGACTCGATGAGCATAGTCCCCAACCCGGTGAGTTCACGCCACGGTGGGACAGGGGGATCCAAGGCCTGTCGTAGCGCTATGGGCAGCCAGGGTAGATACAGCAGAACCACGGCGCCCGACGCCAGGAGCCAGTGTGCCAAGGAGAAGGGGGCGCTCTTCCTGCCTCGTCGGTGGAACAGCCACCAGCCGAAGACAAAGAGGCTCTCTGCCAGGAGCAAGAAGGCGAAGTAGTATAGGGCATATAGGCCCGCAGCTGCCGAGAGAACGTAACCAAGCCAGTACCACCGCCTCCCGCCATCCCGTTCTCGGCCCTTCATACCGGTCAACCGCATGAGGCAGTATAACGAAATCAGGCCCAGAAAGGCTCCCAGGGTGTACATTCGTATCTCCTGGGAATACCACAGGTTGAAGGGGGAAATCGTTACCAAGAACGCAGCCAAGAGGCCGATGCGGCTACCGTACAGATAGTCTGCCAGCCGATAGGACAGGGCGATGAGTAGGACGCCGAAGATCAGTGACAGGTAAGCAGCTGAGAATTCGCTATGGCCAGCGGCACCAATCCAGAAGTGCAGCAGATAGTAGTAGAGGGGCGGGTGGATGTCGCCGGCGGTGTGGAGGGTAAGGCCCCCCAGGTCCTTCATCGCCAGGTGGAGACTGACACCCTCGTCATACCAGATGCTCTGGTATCCCAGGCGATACAGCCGCAGGGCAAAGGCGGAGAGGATGATCAGTATCAACAGCACCCCCACTCCCCCGGGGGAGCTCCACCACCTGAGCCTGTATCTCAATGTGACCCGTCCGCATTCATGCGCTGCCCACCAACGCCCGCCAGTCTCCGCTAGTCGCCTTCGCCGATATCCTAGCACACCTGGAATTGTACCAGCAACTTTCTCAGACCGTACCGCCTGTGGTATAATGCGCGGTCAGGGGACAGCTGTGGGGCAAGCGAGCCTGAGAAAGCATGACTGAGTTCTTCGTCATCGCCTCGGTAGTGGTCGCCACGGTGGCGGCACTGCTGGCCTGGTTCTACAGGGGGCTCCTCATGAGCCTGGCTGTCAGATTACTGGCCGCTTCACTGCCCAACGCTGCCAAGCGTCGTGGTCTGAAGATCAACTTCGGCAGCCATCAGGGAGGATGGATCAGATTCACCCTACGGGCCGACCTGGGAACGGCACTCTCCCAGGTTCTGGGTCGCCCGGTGGAGGGAGCGGCCCTTTCTCGCTTTGGAGGCTTCAACCTCAGCCGCATCTACTCCGACTTCATGAACCCGGACTCCCCGTACTACCAGGCCTGGTTGGGAGCATGCGCAGTCTTCGACGACAAAGATCGACGAGCATTTGGCTTTGACGACAAGGGAGACTAC
>CAYGAW010000040.1:0-4138 GCA_964347945.1 uncultured Anaerolineales bacterium | reverse complement strand
TAGACGAAAACAAAGTGGCGGGATTTAACCTGATCACCTTTGGAGGAGTGTTTATCCCGTTGATAAAATTAAAGAGAGTTTTTCATCAACACGACGCTTGGTCCGAGCACATCGCCGTTCACAAAAATTACCGGCGTCGGGGACTAGCAACCCAACTCCGATACCGCATCTTTGACGAACTTAGAAGGCGTGGATATAAAAAACTATATGGGGGAACCCTAGTCAGTAACAAGCCGTCTTTAAAATTGGCGCACAAGCTCGGATTTAAAGAGATAGCAGACATAAGGTATCTGAAAATTCTTGATTCCAAAAGTTGGCGATTTAATAGGATACGGAGATGAAACCGCACGAACAACTATTGGATTTCCTGGTGGGAAGAGTTGCTTTTCCGGTAACGAATTACCTGCTAAATAGAAAGAATATTCTGAGTAAATACTGCCAGATGCTGAAGACAGAACGGTTATCTGAAGCGTCCATAAGGGCTCTTCAATTTAAACGACTGATTAATACTATCAGCTATGCTAACCAGTGGATTCCGTACTACCAGAAGAAATTCAGGTCGATCGGGCTTGTGCCCGAAGATATAAAAACATTAGAAGATATTAATCTGATACCTCCAACGACCAGACAGGATGTTATCGATAATCGTATGGAAATGGCAGACATTCGTTATCGGTCCTCAATTCGCGTGGCCGATAAAGCTAAGCGGGGGCCGGGCGTTCCCATCCCCATGGCGAGATTTCGCCGACATAGACTGGTCAGAAATACCTCCAGCGGTTCAACCGGCGCCCCCACGGTTTTCTACGAAGACGGCTCGACCACCGCTCTGAACTGGGCCCATGAGCTGAGATTGAAAAGCTGGTACGGGCTGAATCCAGGGATACGGGAGGCCCGATTAATCCGGATGGCAACGGAGTTCATGACCAATGGCAGGGATTTTTCGCTGAGAAAACATCTCTGGCACCAGCTGATTTTACCCGGTTTGAATCTATCGGATGAAGACTATGCCTTATGCCTTCAAGAAATAAACACATACCGGCCGAGGATCCTCTGGGGATTTACGTCTGCCCTCACCGGCCTAGCCGAATTTATTGATAATCATCGGGATAGGGTACATTGTCCGAGTCCGGAGCTTATAATAACATGGGCAGCGCCGCTTTATGACCACGAAAAAAAGCGCCTGAAAGAGGTCTTTAGTTGTCCGGTGACGAATATCTATGGTTCCAGGGAAGTGGGTCACGTTGCCAGTTTATGTCCTCACGACTCTTTACATATTAACCAGGAGCATCTCTTGGTTGAGAGTATTAAGGAAGATTCACTGACTCAGGCGGGCGAGATTGCCGTCACAACCCTATATGAGAGTCCCATGCCCTTTATTCGTTATCGCATGGGTGACCTGGGTGTGATATCGTCCTCCGATTGTCCCTGCGGTCTGACCCTTCAGGTGCTAAAAGAATTTCTTGGACGCACCGGCGAAATATTCGTTGCCCGAGATGGCCGCATGATTTCGCCCAATTTCTGGTGCCGGACCTTTATGGATGAGAAGCGATCCCGGGCGATAAAACGATTTCAGGTCATCTATCGGAAGAACGGCGATATTTGTCTGCGGATTGTCAGAAGCGATAATTATTCCACCGAAATAGAGGCTGATCTGGGACGCTTTCTTGAGAAGAACTTTCACGCAAGTATAAAGTTCGAATTTGAGTATGTCCCGGAGATTAAACCTCAAGTTTCGGGTAAGTATCAGATGGTCGTTAATGAGGCACGTTGAAGAGATAGATTATGAAACATTTCAGAATGGATAATTGTACTCGTGCGGATGAGTGGAATGAATTCGTCAGTAAGCATGGGACTGTTCATCATCTTTTTGAATGGACTTTTGTGAATCGGGAAACCTTCGGCTGTCCTTGTATTAATCTTGCCTGTTGGAACGGCGACCGGATTGTGGCCATCTATCCTTATATTATCCGTGGGCGATGGCCCCTACGCTGGTATGTTTCTCCCACCGATTTCGGGGGTGGGCCTGTGGGAGATCCCAATGCTGTTAGGTATTTATTGAAGGAGGTACATCGCAGAGCAAGACGCCAGTGGATTAGCATGAATACAATACGGTATGATGACTATGACATCAGTGGGCTCCGTAAATTTAACTTTGAGATTGTTAAAAGACATAACCTGGTAATTGATCTTGATCGCCCCGAGGATGAAATCTGGCATTCATTCCGTGATAAAATCCGTAATTCCATTCGTAAATCAAAAAAACAGGAAATTGAAGTTATTGAGGGAAAGACCGCAGACCTGGACGCCTATCTCGATCTGGCGGATAGACACAGTGCCGCAATTGGTTATCGCCCCCGCAGCAGAAGATTTATCCGTGCACTATTCAAGCATCTGGATACTACTTTACTAATAGCAAAGTGGCAAGGCAACTTAGTGGGAGGCTGTGTTTATCTCAAATTTGACGGTTGGGCATCTGGTATTCATGCGGCGCGCGACCCGGATAAGACTTATCTTCGTATAGGGGAGGCTATACACTGGGCCGGGATGAATTATTTTAAGCAGAGAAATTATACTCAATATGATTTTATGTCACGAAACGACAATCATATCCAGGACGGTCAGATTATGGTTTATCCCAGCCATACATCCCTCCATCGATTCAAATCAGGATGGGGTCCTCTAGAGGTTCCAAATTATGATCTGACGATTATCTACTTCGGGGCCGGGTTGAAATTAAGAAGAGGACTTGCCGGTATCCGCAATAGAATGATACCGATTATGGCCAGCTGGCGAAGACGAGTAAATAAGAGAAAAGTGGAGCCAGACAATAAGATATGATAATGAGAATAGACTAAATGACAGCCCTCAAATGTCACTGGCAAATTCCACGGCCTAGCCTGATTTTGTCGAGCAATGATGTCCACCTCTGGCGTGCTAAGCTAGATCAATCTGACGAATGTGTTAAACAGCTAACTCAAATACTTTCTTTTGAAGAGCAGAGGAAATCTGAGCGCTTTCACTTTGATAAAGACAGAAAGAGCTTCATTGTAACACGTGGTGTGCTTAGAACAATCCTGAGCCGATACTTAGGAATTGAACCAAACCGCTTGCAGTTTGGCTACCGCTCTAATAGTAAGCCATGCCTGACTGAAAAATCAGATGGTGAAGAAATTTGTTTTAACCTTTCTCGTTCACATGGTCTGTCACTTTATGCTTTTACACGAAGCCGTCAAATAGGTGTTGACATCGAATACATCTTCCCTATCACAGAAGCCGATCAGATCTTCGCCAGATTTTTTTCATCGCATGAGTATGCAAAGTGGCAACAGCTTCCAAAAGACCAAAAGCAAGAAGCTTTTTTTCACTGTTGGACACGCAAAGAAGCTTACATAAAGGCCCGAGGTGAAGGACTTTCACTGCCATTAGATCAATTTAACGTATCGTTTGCACCTGGTGAACCGGCAGCTCTCTTGGCTAGCAGCGGAACTTCAGACGAATCATCTCGTTGGTTACTCCGAGCATTCCAACCCGGCCCTGGTTATGTGGCAGCTTTAGTGGTAGAAGGCCATGATTGGCGGCTCAAATGCTTGGAATGGTCCTTCTGATATTTTTGGGTGAAGATAATTGCGTTTACCAATGAATGAATTCAAGTTAAAAAGCAAATTCCTTTCCCTAAAAAATACCTATTACAAAATAAAACCTTTTATTCCAAGGAGGGTACAAGTTATTTTGCGAAGAATTATCATAGATTTTAATAAAGATAAATATAAAGATATCTGGCCAATTTACAATAAAGCAAGCCGTGCTCCCGAAGGTTGGACAGGATGGCCTAATAATAAGCAATTTGCACTCGTCCTGACTCATGATGTGGACACCAGAAGAGGCAGAGAGCGATGTTTAAATTTGATGAATTTAGAAAAAGATTTAGGGTTCAGATCTTCTTATTTTTTTGTGCCAAAAATATGTAAGGATTGTTTACCGATACACCATGAACTAGAAAGAAATAAATTTGAAGTCGGAATCCATGGTTTAAGCCATGACGGGAAACTCTTCCGATCAAGAAATATTTTTCAAAAGAGAGCTGTTCGTATCAACCACTTCATATCTAGATGGAAAGTAGCAGGTTTCCGTTCTCCCC
>CAYGAW010000039.1:0-3679 GCA_964347945.1 uncultured Anaerolineales bacterium | reverse complement strand
AGTGGGATAGGCGGAGAGCACCGACCGTTCGGTTTGACGTGAGGGACTGTGTTGGTTGCTCTAGCTGCGACGACGATGAGATCCCGGAGGCGATGAACTGAGGACTGCGGGGTGGTCACTTGGTCCTCAGGGAGCCAGTAGTGAAACCGGCCAGGGATGCTTGGCCGGTTTTCCCGTCTTGGTACGGGCTCACGGCCACGGTGCACATCGCCCGTGGTGCCGAGAAGTCTTCGTATCCGTGGCGCAGCTCGGAGCGAAGGCGGAAGAGGGCCTGAAGAACCTTTTGTGCTCCTAACAAGGGAAGCGTAGGACCAAGGGGAGGAGTCGGTACGCGCCCTGCGAGATGATCGTTGATTTCGCAGGCGACTTGGCCTCTCTGATTCCCCATCGCAGGATCGCAACAGGCTAGGGAGAATCGTCCCCCTTGTGGACAGCGTTGGGCACAAGGAGTGAAGGCGGTGACCTAGGCACTGGCACAGGTTGAGCCGCAAGATCGAGTTCGGTTCGATCTGCAGAGACTGGGTCGTCCCGGACGGTGTCTGCCCAGCATAGACGGTAGGGGAAGTGCCGCCAATAGGCCGTGAACCCTTCGTCGGCGGCGGTAAGACGGGCGCGTGTGGAAGGATGACATTGCTGCAGCAATCGGGGTATCTGAGATAGGGAGACTAGCCCAAACAGTCCTAGCCGCGCTTCAGATGGATTGAGATACTGTTATGTGCAAACCCCGTAGAGTACTTGTCGTTGCTTGGGACGGAGCGACCATGGACCTGTTGGGTCCTTGGTGCAAAGACGCTAAGCTGTCGACCCTTGAGAGGATCATGGCTGAAGGGACTCACGGAGAACTGACATCGACATACCCTCCCCTCACCGGTCCAGCCTGGAGCTCCTTCGTGACTGGGAAATCTCCTGGCAACCACGGAGTCTTTGAGTTCTTCCGGCGCAAGGAGGGTACCTATAGTCAGATTCTCAATGACCCCTCGTCCGCTGACGGCAGAACGCTGTGGGGCTTGCTCAGTGATTCTGGCAGAACAGTGGGGATCATGAATGTACCGCTGACCTATCCACCTGAAGCGGTAAATGGGTTTCTCATTAGCGGGCTGCTCACACCTCGTGACTGTGATGACTGGGCATACCCTCAGTCACTGATCAAAGAGTTGAGGGAGAATGTCGGGGAATACCTCATCCACCATGATGAGAAATACACCAAGAGCAACGTGGAGAAGCTTCTCGCAGAACAACATGCGATCCGGGCCAGCAGGACCGAAGCTGCGCTGTACCTGATGAAGGTCAAGGAGTGGGATCTGTTCATGGTTCACTACTACGGGCCGGATCGCATGACTCACGAGTTTTGGCACCTCATCGATCCCTCGCACCCGCAGCATGATCCTGAAGAATACGAGAAGTACGGCAACGTAGTGTTGGATTTCTTTGAGAAGCTGGACGCCGACCTGGGCAGGCTGGCGTCTCAGCTGGACGAAGATGACGTATTGATCTTGATGTCCGATCATGGCATGGGGAGAGTAACCAAGTTCATCAACGTGAATTCCTGGTTGTTGGCTGAGGGCTTCATGAGCTTCAAAAAGGATGTCATATCGAGGTCCAGGTATGCCCTATTCCGTTCCGGCCTGAACTACTACTCCCTGGGGAAGCTAGTGCTGCGATCGGGCTGGGGCAAGCAAGCCGTACGTATGGGGCGAGGGAGACGTCAGGAATTCCAGGAGAGGGTCTTCTGCTCCTTTCGGGATGTAGACTGGCCGAGAACCGCAGCCTATTCAATGGGGAACTATGGACAGATCTACGTCAACCTCAAAGGCCGCGAACCTCACGGTTGTGTCAACCCGAGTGCAGAGCACGAAGAGGTTCTAGATAGACTGACCGACAAACTATATGGCCTCGTTGACCCGGAGAGCGGCGAAAGGGTGACAGAGAGAGTATTCCGCAAGGAAGAGGTGTACCGTGGTAAGTACGTTGAAAGGGCTGCTGATCTGATGTTCCTAACCAGGGGTATGGAATACAAAGCCCTGGGCTTATCCGATTTCAATTCCCCGCGGATTCTTGAACCGGTCTTCGGGTGCACAGGAAATCACAGAATGAGGGGTATGGCGGCTCTCCGAGGAAAGGGGGTCATAAGGGAAGGCGCGGTGATAGACGGCGCGGCGATTCAGGACCTTGCCCCAACGATACTGTACATACTTGGGGTGCCAATACCAGGGGAAATGGACGGAGTGGTCTTGAATGAGGTTTTCACCCCTGGCTACCTGGAGAGGCGGCAGGCGACCTATTCGGACCCGGCGGGTCGCACTGCAATCCCTGAGGGTAGAGGGTACTCCCCAGAAGAGGAAGAAGAGCTTGTCGAGATGTTGAGGGGCTTGGGGTATGCGTGAGGCGCGCGTCGGCACCGGAAGGGGGGACCTGATGGAGAATGGAGACAGGGTATTGATCGTCATGCCTGCCTTCAATGAGGAACCGAGGATAGGCCGCGTGATCGAGGATGTGCGGCGGGCCGCCCCCTTTGCCGATCTCTTGGTGGTAAACGATGGGTCCTCGGATGGGACAGAAAGGACAGCTAGGCGTGCGGGAGCCAGGGTAGTATCGTTGCCTTTCAATCTCGGATATGGTAGCGCTCTACAAACGGGGTTCAAATACGCGTTGCGGGAGAGGTATGACTATGTCGTTCAAGTGGACGCCGATGGCCAACATGAACCCAGTAGCGTAGCTGACCTGGTGGCTGAGGTCCGAAAGGGGGAGGCCGATCTGATTCTGGGGTCACGGTTCATCGGCCCGTGCACCTTCAAGCCCGCATTTGCGAGAAAGCTTGGCATCTTGTTCTTCAGAACTGTTGTCTCGCTCATCTTGAGGCGGAGGATTTCCGATCCTACGTCTGGTTTTCAAGCTCTCAACAAGAGAGTGCTAAGACTTTACGCTACTGACGCCTACCCATTTGACTTTCCAGACGCGGACGTCCTTATCATGTTGCACCGCGCTGGCTTCAAGATAAGGGAGATCCCGGTAGTCATGTATTCCCCCACCAACATATCTATGCATAGTGGTCTAAGACCGCTCTACTATGTCTTCAAGATGATTCTGTCCATTACGGTAACCCTCATGCGGAAGGAAAAGCTCGTACGGGGTGCGTAGCCGATGGAAATTAAACCTAGGTTGCTGGGCTTGGTCATCAGCGGCGTGTTGATGGTCGTGATAGTCGAACTGGTGAGGCGCCGCAAGCTTCGCGAAGAGTACTCGATACTGTGGTTGTCTCTCAGCGCGGCGATGTTTGTCCTGGCTCTGTTGCCTGACTTGCTGAATACCGTCACCGGCCTGATAGGGGCGGTGATACCCACCTCGACACTGTTCTTCTTCGGCTTGATCTTTCTGATCTTCATCAACATACAGTTCTCGGTGCAGATCTCCTCTCTGAGCAGCCGGGTGAAGGATTTGACTCAGCATGTGGCGCTGCTTCAGTGTATGCTTGAGGACATTGAGACCCAGCGCCCTCTGCAACCCGAGAAAGAGTTAGAGGACGGTCGGCCGTTACGGACCGAGCAACTCGAGAGCCTACTTGTGCGGATGCGGGCTTTGGAGCAGGATCGCACAGAGGTGGGCCAGCGACAGGGAACGCCACGATGATCAACGGTCTGACGATCGATCTGGAAGATTGGTACCAAGGCCTCACCAGCAC
>CAYGAW010000038.1:0-40415 GCA_964347945.1 uncultured Anaerolineales bacterium | reverse complement strand
ACCTGGCTCAGCTATTGCTGGCACGATACGAGGGAGAGACCCTCGCTGGCCTGATAGTCTTCCATTTCGGCGACAGAGCCTGGTACATGTACGGTGCTTCGACCAGCAGGCATCGGAATCTGATGCCTAACCACCTTCTTCAGTGGGAAGCCATGAGGTGGGCCAAAGCCGAGGGGTACAGATTCTATGATATGTGGGGTGCCCCCGAGGTGCTAGATGAGTCGGACCCCATGTGGGGCGTGCACCGCTTCAAGGCGGGCTTTGGGGGAGACTTCACCTCTCACGTGGGAGCCTATGATTTTCCAACCTCGCGGCTTCTCTACTGGCTGTACACCGTCGTGGTGCCCCGGTATCTCGGCGTGCTACGGAGGCGACATTGGGGCCGCCAAGGGCGCGGTATGGTTGGAGAGACCGTTGGCTATGGCTGACCTCGACGGCTCCGGCGCTCGAAGGCGATTTTACAGAGATTTTGCACATAGCTAACCGTAGCCTAACAGGGCCTCCCGATACTATGAGGCGAAGGTGTACAACCATTCGGACTCTATCGGGAGGTGCAGTGATATGAAGTGGAAGTTGAGGCTGTTGTCGGGCTTGCTGTTGGTGGGCGTGCTCCTGAGCATGACCGCAGCGGTGTGGGCGGAGGAGCCGGCAGAGGCGGTAGGATTGCGCGGTCAGGTGGTTGCCGTCGAGGGCGATGTCCTATTGGTCAAGACTGCTTCGGGCGAGGAGTGCCGGGTCATTACGGATGCGGAAACCAGCTTCCGCATCCCTGGGGCCTCCTCGCCGACCATAGCTGATATCGATCAAGGCGACCACATCGGCGTGCGTGGGCAGAGAAACGAAGACGGCGATGTTCTGGCCATGAGTGTGGTCATCGTACCCGCAGAGTATGCTCATCGCAGGCACATCGTTCGAGGCGAGGTGCTGGCCATCGAGGAACAGATGTTGACTGTAAGGACTCCACAGGGCGAAAGGCTGGTGGTCACCGACGAGGGGACGCGCTTCCTGATCCCTGGCATCGAGGAGCCAGACATAGCGGACATCTCCGTAGGGGACCCTATCCTGGCGCTCGGCCGCCCGGACGAAGAAGGGAACCTTCTGGCCCGGGTCGTGGCTGTGGTCAGTCGCCTTCAGTTGCGGAGGCATACCATACGCGGGCTCATCACCTCCATAGGGGATGATACCTTCGGCCTGGCAACCCGCGGCCGAGTGGTGCGCGTGCAGACGACCGAGGAGACCGTCTTCCGGATCCCCGGGGTGGAGGACCCTGGCCTCGACGACCTGAACGTTCGTGACCTGGTCATGGTGGTGGGGAGCTGGAACGCGGCGCAAGAGGTGTTCACGGCGCGGGCGGTGGCCCTGATCCCACGGTGGCCTTCGCATCTTCGCTTTGTGCGGGGTGAGGTGACCGGCATCCAGGGCCGGACCATCGTTCTGAACGCCCTCGAGGGCGAGGTGGCGGTTCAAACCGACGGAGAGACCATCTACCGCATCCCTGGTGTGGAAGATCCTGGTCTCGATGACGTGGAGATCGGAAATAAGGTCGCTATGCTCGTGACTCGGACGGGGGAAGGCGCACTCTTGGCCAGGGTGGTAGTCGTTCGGAGAGGGGAAAGCTCACTCATCGATGTCGTGGCGGGTCCTGTCGAGGCAGCCGCCGCCATGGTGAGATCCATTCCCTGGCCACAGAGCGAACCCCTAGAGGCGCCTGAGCGTTGACCTGACGCTCCGGTGCACAGGGCGCTCCAGCAAGAGAAGGAAAGGGGGCTTGGGAATTTGGCCCAAGCCCCTTCACAATCCAGACCTCCCACACCTCCGCGGGCATGACCGCCAATGGTTCATTCCCTCGTCAGAAAGATATCCCTGAATTGCAGATCTTCATAGGTGCCCACGCGGTGACGGGCGGGGATCTCCTTGCTGACGACCACCGTCACCACGTTGAGGCCGGGGCCCAGTTGACCCGCAGGGATGTCGCAGGATATGGAGACCCAACTGCGGCTGTAGTCTTCCACAGGGAGGTATTGGGGCTCCACCGGATGTCCGTTGACCATCAGATAGTTGCCCCGCTCGTTGTTTTGCATCACGTCGATGTGCAGCGTCCAGGAGCCGTGGTCAGGATCTCTCACGTAGAACTCTCCCTGCCAGGTAGTGCTGGGAAGTTGTCCCCCGTAGAGCGGAACCCATGGCGTCGGCCAATGGTTGTCGCCCAGATGGATGACCACGTCTTCTCCCAGTGCGCGGGGCTGCTCTTCGGCCCGGATCCATGCCAGGGCTTCCCGCCCTGCGTCCACGATTTCGTTCAGGGATGGGAGTAGCCGAGCTTTCGGCATTTCCCGCAGGGCCGTGTAGGCTGACCGCGTCTCCCCGTCCGGCGCAATGAGGCAGTAACCCGCTCGTTCATCTTCTGGATCCAGCTTGTGGCCCACGTTCCAGACACTGATCAGTTCTAGCCATGGCCATTCCCGCGCTGCTCTCCCAAAGGCGCCCACCAGATACTCGGCCTGCTGCTCAGGCGTCACCCTCAGCCAGACCTGATCCTCGTCGGGAGAAGTGGTCCAGCCAAGCTCTGTGGCCCAGATGGGCTTGTGTTCATCACCAAAGGCGACCATGATCTCTCTCAGATCCTGAACTCTGGCCACGTTCAGACCCCGATGGGCACCGTGGGGATCGTCAGGAGGGTAGGCGAAACCGTACACGTGAGCCCCCAAGACGTCGAAGTACTGCTTGGCTCCAGCTTCGTACATCTGTTGAAGAAAGAGCCGATCATCAAGGGCCTCGCTGCTGCGGTCATTCGTGGGCGCCAGGCCTGCACTGACCACCAAAGCGTTGGGGTCCGC
This sequence comes from uncultured Anaerolineales bacterium, assembly GCA_964347945.1. GTDB lineage: Bacteria > Chloroflexota > Anaerolineae > UBA7937 > B3-Chlor > CAYGAW01. The sequence continues at coordinate 37,578 of CAYGAW010000038.1, read as the reverse complement.
CTCCTTGATGCTGACATAGGCCAGCTTCAGCATCTCCACGTAGGCCACGGGATTGGGCGCCTGGCCACCCCACTCCCGGGCCAGATTGGGCTCGTTCCAGACGACATAAGCCCTAATGCGGCCCTTGTACCGGGATGCAACATCGTGTACGAATCGGCCATAGTCGGATAGGTCGTCCGGAGGACCGTTGACAACCGGCTGTGCCCGGGCCCAGGGAGGGTGTTGGTCCAGGCGCACCACCAGGTTGAGGCCGTAGAATTCTGCCGCTCTGACTACGGCATCTGGATGCTCCCAGTTGTAGAGACCACGCCAGCGGGCGATCTCCCGCCAACTGAAGAGTTGCACCACCCAGTCGAAGCCTGCTTCAGCCACCAGGGTCAGTTCTCTACCGTCGCCGCGCAGCGTATGCATGCCGTAACCCACTGGCTCCACTCTCACCCATAGGAGCAGAGTCAGCACGGCTACCACAACGACCGTCGCCAGGACGGATGCCAAGATCAGACGTTTTCGACTGCTGAGGCTCTTCATCTCTGTGGCAGAAAGACGCGATAGACGGCGTCGGGTGTGCCTGCGTAGACAGAGGTGCTGCTGGGATGCATGACCAGCACATCTACAGTGGACGATTCTAATCCCTCGTTGGCCTCAAGCCAGGTTCGGCCAGCGTCGTTACTCCAATAGAAGCCGTGGTACTTCGTGCCAGCGTAGATCCGTCGACCGTCGCCGGGGTCCACAATCAGAGCGGAGACCGTTATCTCCTCCAAGCCGTGGCCCCAGGCCTCCCAGGTTGTTCCCCCGTCCTCACTGCGGAAGAGGCCGTCGGTCGCCCCTGCATAAAGCAGGTTCGCATCGCTGGGATCGAAGCCCAGACAGAACACCGTCTGTCCCTCCAGGCCGACGTTCTGCCAGGAGGCGGCCCCGTTGGTGGTGATGTACAGACCGTCCTCCGTTCCCGCGTAGAGAATACTGGGTCGTCGCGGGTCAGCGGTGAGGGAGATGACCTCCAACTCCGGGCTCATGCCCTCCCAGCGTGGCCACCACGTTGCTCCGCCGTCTGTGCTTTCATAGACCCGATCGAAGAAGGCGCGCACGTAAAGGTGCTTTTCGTCATCGGGGTCGACAAGTATGGCCGCCGTGCCGGTCTTTAGCGAATATCCGGTGGGAGACCAGCTTTCGCCCCCATCGGTGCTAACGTATACGCCCAGCCCGTCCGTACCTGCGTAGATGAGTCGATGGTTGGAGGGAGCGAGGGCCAGAGAGAGGATTCCTAGCCCCTCTGCCGTCTCCTCCAAACCGCTGTTCGCGTTGCGCCAGGAATTGCCGTCATCGATAGACTTGTAGACCGCATCGAGGGTGTTTCCAGCATAAAGGGTTCGCGGGTCGCTCTCGTCGATGACCAAGGCCTCGATCTCCACGGCACCCAAGCCCTCGTTGAGCAATTCCCACGAGAAGCCCCCGTTGGAACTCTTGTATACCCCATCCCAGCACCCTGCATACATCACCACAGGATCGCTAGGATCTATCATCAGGGTGTACACTGCTCTCTGCGTGCGGCCGACCCTCTGCCATGAATCGCCCGCGTCGGTGCTGCGGTAGATCTCCCCTCGGGCGGTACCAGCGTAGACGACCTGGCTGTCGAAGGGGTGGAAGGCCACCGTATTGGTGCGCCCCTCGATACCACCATCGACCTTCGACCAGGTCAGCCCAGACTCGTCGGCCCTCCACAGACCTTCCCGGGTACAGGCAAAGAGAACTTCGTTGTCGGCGGGATCCATGGCCAGGCAGGAGACATACGCTCCCTCCAGTTCCGGTGCCTCAGACCAGGAGTGGCCCGCGTCACGGCTCATGTACAACCCCTGTCCGCTGGTGCCCGCGAACATGGCTTGGCCCCCTTGGTCAACCGCCAAGGCCAGGATGGTTGTCTGAGCGAGTTCCTGGCCCAGCGAGACCACTGAGTGGCCTCCGTCATCACTGCGGTAGAGGCCGTAGCCATCGGTGCCCACGTATAACGCACCTGTAGCATTGCTGGCTATCGTGTAGACAGTTGCATGGGGGAGCCCGACGCCTGCTGGGTGCCAGGAAGCGCCACCATCGGTTGAGCGGTAGAGGCCGTTGGTGGCACCTGCGTAGATGGTTTGGCTCTTTGCAGAATCTACCTGGAGGCTGAAGACCGCAAGACCCTCGAGCCCCGCGTTCGCACCATGCCAGGATGCTCCAGCGTCGATGGTCTTGTACAGCCCGGGATCGTGATACGCCCCAGCGTAAAGCGCGTCCCGGTTGGTGGGATCAAGGGCCAGGGTGAGGACGGGGGCATGACTGATCATCCCGCGATCGATACGTTCCCAGGCTATCTGTCCGCTTTGCCGCTCCTTGAAGCGCGAGAAGATGGGGATGATCGCCGAAACAAGCACGAGGCCCAAGACAAGGAGGGTGATGCGGTGTTGTCGAAACTCTTGGCTGGCCATCATGCCTTTGCGGTTCCATTCTAGCACGCCGTGGTGGGGGCTGGCAAGACCGGCGGCGAATTGAAGGCCCACAGTATCCTTACTGAAGGGGTTCTGGCTATGTGGCGCCCAAACGGAGTACAATCTATGCCAACAGCTATCCTGAACGTAGGATCACGTCGTCGTGCACCGAGAGCTATTGACCTCCATCCACCAGCGATGGTATAATCGACGCCGAGAGAGGCAGAGGTGTCAAAGGTGAATTCGCCGAGCCGTCGGAGCAGGGTATGGAGCGCGATCAGGAGTCGCGGCCGCGAAATCGCCCTGGTCGTGGTTCTGCTGCTGATCAACTACCTCATCTTCACCCGCCTGGCCATCATGGTGGTGAGCAATCGGGAAGCGACCCCTACGCCCACCAGGACTCCCAAACCCACGTTCACGCCGGCTTCTGTGATTGTCCCCACAGCGACACGTGAGCTGGAGCCGAGCCCGATGATAGAACCCACCCCTCAGACTTCGCCCACTCCCAGCCTCCATGTCGTGCAGGCTGGGGAGACCCTGAGCGGGATAGCGCGCATGTACGGGATCACCGTGGATGCCATCGTGGAAGCGAACGAGCTGGAAAGTGCCGATGCTATACGCGAGGGGCAGCTGATTGCGATACCGGCACCGGCACCGACGCCCGTCGAAGAGGCCACCGCGGTGCCCGTGTCAAGCCCATCCACCACCGTCGGTCGCAGGGTCCATGTGGTACAGGAAGGCGAAACGTTGAGCGGGATAGCCCGTATGTATGGCATCTCGGCTGATGAACTCGCGCAGACCAACGGGCTTGATGATCCGAACGCCATCGCGGTGGGGCAGGCGCTTGTGATACCTTGACCATCCGGCCACAAGCAATCTGTGAGGGAGCAAAAGGGGCGAGGAATGAAACTCAGATACCTGCCTATCCTAGGGATCTTGGTCTTCCTCAACGGGTTCGTTTTCACAGTTCTTTTCTTGATGGTCTCCCGAGAGATGGCTCGGCCTGCGGCACCGCCGACCCTCACTCCCACTCGCGAACTCGAGATTGCGCCGACCTTCACGTCAGCCTCTCCGACCCCGACGCCTAGCAACAGTCCCACCCCTACCCTCACTGCCGCGCCTGAACCGATTCCTACCAGCACTTTGGTCGTCGCGATTCCTACTGCTACCCACACGACCACGCCGGGAGAAGCCACAGCTACGTTCACTCTGGGGACGGCGACTGGGACGTCGACGCCAGGGTCGCCTACACCTACCACCCCTCCCTCATCGCCGACAGCCACGGGCACGGCAACGGGTACGGCGACAGCAACGCGCAGCACTTTCCAGTACGAGAGTCCCGGACCGCGCTACGAGAACAACTGCCAAACCACTTGGATCGAGGGTACAGTCTGGGATCTGACTAGCTTCCCCAAAGCCGGCGTCAGGGTGCGGTGTTGGACCTACGGACAGCTGTTGGGAGACAAGATAACACCGTCTGATTCCAGCAAGAGCGACGGGTACTACGAATTCATCCTACACGAACAGTCGGGCGTACCCAGGGAAGTTGTGGTCGAAGTAGCCATCGTCGACGACAGCGGCAATCTTCTGTCGCCCAGGATCATGGCTCAGACCACGGCCACCGATTGCGGCAATCCGAATGGCCGCCAGCGCGTCATACTCGATTTCGTGCAACTGTATTGAGTCGCCGCGGGAGGTCAGGTCACGATAGGGATGCGACGTCCGCACTGGGGGCAGTTGCAATCGACTAGTCGGTTGGCGACGACCGTCAGCCCGTGCCTCTGGATCAACAGGTCCCCGCAGTCAGGGCAGTATGTGTTCTCGCGTCGGTGGCCCAGGACGTTGCCTAGATAGACGAACTCCAGCCCCTCTTCTTTGCCGATCTGCCATCCTCGCTCCAGGGCAGTCAACGGGGTGGGAGGCGCCTGAAAGCGGTAGGCTGGGTAGTAGCCACTGACGTGCCAGGGTGTTTCCCTGCCTAGCTCCCGACGGATTCTCCTGGCGATCCCCCGCAGTATGCGTTCGTCATGATTCACGCTGGGAATCACGAGGGTGGTGATCTCCAGATGGACTCCCCGGTCCTTGGCCAGGCCAGAGTTGCGCCACACCTTCTCGACATCGATCCCTTTGCAGTGTTTCTTGACCGCGTTGGCGTCACCCTTGACGTCGACGTTCATGGCGTCCAGTCCGGCCTGGACGAGTAGTTCCAGAGCCCGGACGGTCATGTAGCCATTTGTTACATAGGTGTTGTACAGACCCCTCTCCCTGGCCAGTCGAAAGACATCCAGCGACCACTCCAACGACAAGGTGGGCTCGTTGAAACTGATCGATGTGCCTTGGCAATCGAATCGCAAGGCAGTGTCAATGAACGCCTCCGCGGACATGTACTGGCCCTTGCCGGGCGCGGATTTGCTGATGTCCCAGTTCTGGCACCAAGGACAGCCGAAGTTGCAGCTCCAGCTGCCCGCGGTCAGCGCCACACTTCCCGGATAGAAGTGATGCAGTGGCTTCTTCTCGATGGGATTGGCGGACAGGGAGGAGACGTTACCGTAGGTGAGGGTGACGAGTGTGCCATCGGCGTTGGTTCGGGTGCGACACCAGCCCGAGGCGCCCTCGGCCAACAAGCAGCGCCGCTCGCACGTCAGGCACTGCACCTTGTCGTTGGCTCTCTCCTGTAGCAGCGCTTCTCTGGTGAAAGGATGCTTCATGAGCGTGTCACTATTCCATGACAGCCAATTGCGGGACATCAACCATCAGCCAACCCTCTTCGGCCCCCGCTCCCCAAGGACCAGATTCTCTGACCTGCTTCGGTACAGCGGTGTCCTAGGCGGTCAGGCGCAGGGTGCGGGATGCAAGCGAGGATGGTGGCCCGATGGCGGGCTGTCGAGCAGGAGCGAGATCTTCCCAGAGGGAAGCGACCTGGCACGAGTACCCGGCTCTGGGCTCGGATGATGGTGTCGGTGCCGACGGCGACAGCGCAGCGTGGCGAGGGAGGAGCGGCGTCGTCAACGATGCCTCGGTGGTCACGGTCACCGTGGGGGTGAGTACAGGGGATGGGGTCACCGTGACCGATATGACCTCGGTGGCGACTACGCCAGGCGTAGAAGTCACGAGGACCGTCATGGTGATGATCTCCAGTGTGGGCGTGATAGTGGGCGTAGGTGTGTACGTGGGTATGGGCCGCTGGGTCGGCGTGGCTGGCAAGGTAGCAGTGGGGGTGGACGTTTGCCCAGGTGTGACGATAGTCACGCTCGTGTGAGTGGCACTGGGACTGAACGTAGGCGATATCTGCACGGCCACTTCGGGAACCAGCTGGGAGCGGATGAGAAGGCTGCCGATACCCAGACAGTACATGACTAGGGCAAAGACGGTGATGACGGTCAGTAGACTGTAGATGCGCTTCTGCGAGACCGTTAGCTGTGTGTATCGACGAAACAGGCGTCTCATTACCGTGATCAGGTCGATAGCGAAGGGACGTGTTGCGCTGCTAGCTCAAGATATGCCATCTACCGTGTTGCCGTGGTTCCCGTGGTGGTTGGTGTCGCGGTGCGGGTGGCTGTCCCGGTCACCGTCGCGGTAGAAGTTGGTGTCCCCGTTGGCGTGTTGGTCGGGGTGAAGGTAGGCGTAATCGTTGGTGTGGCCGTGCCGGTGGGGGTAGCTGTGTCCGTGGCCGTGGGAGTTAGAGTTGGGGTTTCCGTGGGCGTCTGAGTAGGGGTTGACGTGGGGGTCTCCGTCGGCGTGACGGTGCTGGTCGCCGTAGCGGTGCTGGTTGCGGTTGAAGTAGGGGTGGGCGTGTCTGTGGGCGTCTGCGTGGGAGTGAGTGTTGACGTCTCAGTGGGCGTAGGCGTGACCCGCGGAGGAGCCATGGCCAAGGCGATGAAGCCCAAGACGTAGCAAGGCACGCTCAGACAGATGATGACAATCAAGAGACTATAAATCGCCCTTCTTCGCTCAGAGAGGCCGCCCCACCAACCGTTCACTGGTTCCCTCGCAGGTTGCGCAAAAGGACGCTGGCGCAGCGTCCCCTTCTTCCATACACGGGTTCTCCTCTCACAGCGCCCTATTCCCAAACCGCCGGACAACTCCACGCTGTGCCCGTCGCCATCTTCCCGATGGATTGGGGAAATGGTAGCCCCTTTGGGAGTTCCTGTCAACCTGGAGAGATCATGTCTCGGACGAGATGATAGAGGGCTGTGAACTCCTCTTCGTAGAAGGTGTCAGTGTCTCGCGGGCGTGGCAATGCCACGTGCACGGTGGCCTCTATGTGACCTGGCCGGGGGCTCATGATCAGCACCCGGTCCGCCAGGAAGACGGCCTCCTGAAGGGTGTGGGTGACCATGAGGATGGTCTTACCCGTCGCCCGCCAGATGCGAAGTAGTTCCAGGTTCATCTGGTTGCGAGTGATGGCATCGAGGGAGCCGAAGGGCTCATCCATCAGCAGAATGGAAGGTTCGTAAACCAAGGCCCGAGCGATGGCTACGCGCTGCTGCATCCCACCGGAGAGCTCACGGGGGTAGGAGTTCTCGAAGCCGATGAGACCCACCAAACTGAGCAACTGCATGGCCCGCCTCCTGTTCCTTTCGCCCCCGTTGCCACGGACCTCGAGAGGCAAGGTGACGTTTCTCAGGACGGTGCGCCAGGGCATGAGGGTCGGGTTCTGGAAGACGAAGCCGATCTCCTGGCGGGGCTGTGTCATCGACTGCCCGTCGATGCGGACCACACCGCAGTCGGCTTGAAGCAATCCCCCCAGTATCCGGAGAAGAGTGGTCTTTCCGCAGCCTGAGGGTCCCACCAGGCTGACGAACTCTCCCGCAGAAATCTCCAGAGAGACATCCCCGAGGGCTCTTACGTCCCCATCGCGACCATGGAAGGTCTTCGCTATTCCCTTGGCACTCAGTATTGGCTTCGACATCACCCCTACGGTTCTAAGACAAACTCGTTGCTGAACATCGCTTCCACGTCCGTCTCCGTCTCCACCAACCCGACTTCCAGCATGAATTCCTGGGAGGCCTCCCACGCAGCTGGATCGGAGTAGCCCAAACGCTCGCTCTCCCAGAACTTGATAGACTCCTTGAGCACGGCCATCTGGATGGCCCTATTCTCTCCCCCTGCCTCGGGCACGTATTCCAGGCAGATCTCGAAGGTCTCCTCGGGATGATCGATGGTGTACTGGAGCCCCCGTATGACGGCTCTTACCAGTCCATCGACCAGTTCCGGGCTCTGGGCGATGGTCTTCTCATTGGTGATAATGCCGTTAGATACCAGATTCATGTAGTCCGCGATGTAGATGATGTGTGGGTCATAGCCCGCTTGCCGTAGCTGGACCGGCTCGTTTGCCGCGTAGACCACCGCTGCCTCAACCTGCCCCTCGGTCAGACTGGCCACCTGCGTATAGCCGACGGACTCCAGCAGTATCTCTTGATCGCCTATCCCTGACGAGTGGAGAAGAGCCAACCAGCCGATGTAGCTTGCGCCCCACAAGCCAGGGATGCCTACCGAGCGTCCGATCAGATCGGAGGGCTCCTCCAAAGGTACGTCCTCCAGGGAGACGATAGCCACTGGGAACCTCTGGAAGTACGTCATCACGTAGACGACGGGTAGACCCTGGCTGCGGGCGAGGATCACCTGATCGCCGCTGGCGACGGCGAATTGCAGCGCATCGGTGCCCACTAGATTGAGTAGATCGGTCTCCATCCCGTAGTCGAACTCGATTTCGAGGTCCTGCTCTTCGAAGTACCCCTTGTTCACCGCCACATAGAATGGTGCAAATTGCACGTTGGGAATGTATCCCATAGCCAGGGTCACCTGGGTGGGCGACGCAGGCTGTGTGGGCGTGCTGGCCACTCCGCAGCCACTGAGGACGACTAGCGACACTGCCATTACCATCAGACCCAGCTTCTTCACACTCATTTGTGCTCCTTCTTATTCGCTCTGGCGCCAAGATAGCAATCTGCTCTCCAGGAGAACAACAGTGCCATAGAGACCCAGGGCGATGATGACCAGCGCGAAGAGGGCCACAAACATCATCGGCGTATCGAAGAGGCCCCGCGACAGGTTGACCAGAAATCCCAGCCCCTCGTCGGCAGCCACGAACTCTCCCACGACTGCGCCGATAACCGAGAGCGTGACGCCTATCTTCAGCCCGCCGAAGAGGACCGGCAGCGCTGCTGGTATCTCCAGCATGGTGAACATCTGTCGGCGGGTCGCTCCGTAGGACCGCATGAGGTCGACCAGGTGCTCATCCACGGACCGAAGTCCTACGATGGTGTTGATCAACACAGGGAAGAAGACCGTCAGCGCGCAGACGATGATCTTGGACAGCATCCCGAAGCCAAACCAGATGACCAGCAGGGGAGCGAGGGCGACGATGGGAATGGATTGAGAAGCCACGATGTACGGCGAGAGGAGTCGTTCCACGGGCTTGGACTTGGCAAAGATGTAGCCCAGGACAGTGGCCACCGTTAGCCCCAGGGCCAATCCCAGGCATACCTCTCTCAGTGTGGCCCAGGTGTGGTGCAGGAGTGTGCCATCGCTGAGGGCCAGGAAGAACTTGCGCAAGACAACCGCTGGTGCAGGCAGGATGAAGGCGGGATAGGAACCAATTGTAACGATGAACTGCCACAGGCATAGGAACAGGAGCAGCGCGGGGGGTGCCAGCAGCAGCGCTCTGTGGCGATTGGCGGCCGTTCTCAGCCGCTTCCGCAGTGAACCAGCGTCACCCGACATAGCCCCCTGTGGAACCTGGGTGCCGATCATCTCTTCGTTTGTGCTCATCTCCTAGTCTCTCGCGGACGACAACAAAAAATCCCGAAGGGTTTACCTTCGGGACACATCGGCAGGCGACGCAGGAAAGCCCAGCTTTCCCAGTCAAATGCTTGACCCTCTCCCATCCGGACTATACCGTCGGCTCTGGCCTCTCACCAGATCGGCTCTACAGCTCGCGGGCTCGGCACTGCTTCGTAATGCCATACCGCCGATCGGGAATTGGCCTTCCTTGGAAGGCCTCACCCTGCCCCGAAGGTCGTCTCTGATTCTCTTGTCAAACTACCAAGACTAAGTATACTCCCTTCTTGGGCAAATGTCAACTCCGCGGTTCGACGTGGAAGACGGGGCCATCGACGCAAACCAGTAGCCCATTTCGCTGGCAGGAGCCACACACCCCAAGGCCGCATCTCATGTAAGCCTCCTTGCTCAGTTGCCCTGGTATGCCGCGCTGGCGGCAGATCTCCTCCACCTTGTCCAACATGGCCTCCGGGCCGCAAGCATAGACCACGTCAAAAGGCTCCTCTGAGAGTAGCGCCTCGGCTATGTCGGTGCACATGCCTCCTTCGCCTGCGGAGCAGTCCTCAGTCACCACTGTCACCTCGCAGCCGGATGCGGCAAACCGGTCTTCAAAGAAGAGCTCATTCTTAGTCCCGGCGCCGATGACCGCCACTTTGCGACCGGCCTGAGGGGCCCGGCTGGCCAGGAAAGAGAGCGGTGCCACGCCATAGCCGCCACCCACCAGCAGCATGCTGTCTCCTCGGATGTCAAAGCCTCTCCCCAGAGGCCCACGGATCCATAAGCGGTCTCCGACCTCAAGCTGGTGCAATCGCCCGCTGAAAGGGCCCACTTTGGCCACAGTCAAGGTGACCGGATCGTCGCTGGCGAGGCTGAAGGGCTTCTCGTCGAGCTGGGGGAGCCAGAGCATTACGAACTGGCCCGGTTGGGCGTCAAGCCGGGAGTCCAAGGTGAAGGTCTTGACCCTGGAGGTCTCCTCAGCGATCTCGGCTATGCTCATCGGACGGTGGAGCATCCTAAAGTCCAGCCTCTCATGCTGTCGAGGGAGATAGAGACGCAATCGTTCCGGCGTGGATTATAAGACACCCACACTGAGAAGAAAAGCCGCGCTTGGAGACTGAGAGGAGCGGATGGGTATTTACCTGCCCTGCTGGTTAAGGTGGAATCCGCGGATTTCTCTTGATTCACCGCTGCAATGGCGATATAATCTCTTGGAGGGACACGCCGGGCACACACGACGGCTGGTTCGGACTGTTCATCGTCTACAACACCTCAGCACAGCGACATCCCTTGCGGGTTCTGGGTCGAGAACACATATGGCACAAACCTGGGTAGTTCCGCTCGATGAGGGCAGTCGGGAGATGCGCCCGCTGCTGGGAGGCAAAGGAGCCGGCCTGGCCGAGATGACGCGCCTGGGCATCCCCACTGCCCCCGGGTTCGTCATCACCACCGAGGCGTGGCACAACTACTCGCCCGGCTCCCGTTCTCTGTTCCCATCGCTGTGGGAGGAGGTGACAGAAGCCTTGGCGGCCCTCGAAGCCGAGACCGGCAAGGAGTTTGGGTGTCGAAGCAAGCCGCTGATCGTGTCGGTCCGCTCCAGTCCCGCTGCGTCCATGCCCGGCCAACTCAAGACCATCCTGAACGTCGGGCTGACCAGGGAGATCGTGGATAGCCTTGCAGAGCAGTCGCCACGTCCCGAGTCCTGGTGCGACGCCTATATGCGGCTGATAAGGCTGTATGGCGGCACCGTCCATGACATCCCTAAGGACAAGTTCAGAGATGTGCTTGAGCGGCGCCAAAGGGGAGGGACTGCCGGGGAACGAGAAAGACGGGTTGACGTTGAGGTCCCTGGATCTGTCATCGAGGAGTTCCTGGCGCTCTTCCGTGACGAGACCGGCGGGGAGTTCCCCCAAGACCCATACGTACAGCTGGAGCGGAGCATCGCGGCGGTCTTCGACTCCTGGTTCGCTCAGAACGTCGTCGAGTATCGTGCGCTTGCGGGAATCCCGGACGACCTGGGCACAGCGGTGGTGGTGCAGATGATGGTTTTCGGGAACATGGGCCTGGATTCCGGCAGCGGAGTGGTATTCTCGCGGAACCCCGCCACCGGTGAGAAGGAACTGTACGGTGAGTATCTCCCACGGAGTCAAGGGGAGGACGTTGTGGGTGGGCTGGTGACTCCACGGAGTATCTCCGAACTGGCTCGGGAACAGCCAAAGCTGTACGAGGAATTGAAAGACATCTGCGCTCGACTGGAAGCTGCCGGTCGAGATGTGCAGGATGTCGAGTTCACGATCGAAGAAGGTCGGCTCTGGATCCTTCAGGCCCGTCCAGCGAAACGCACCCCTCTGGCCACCGTCAAGGCGGCGGTAGATATGGCCCAGGAGGGGCTCATCTCCCGAGAGGAAGCGGTCCGGCGGGTGGACCCTGAGTCGCTTGGACAAATGTTCGTTACCTCGTTGACCGATGCCTCGGCTGCAGATTTGCTGGCTCAGGGGATCGAATGCAGCCCAGGAGCTGTGAGTGGCAGGGTGGCACTGGATGTTGATCAAGTCGAGCAAATGGCGCGCGAGGGTGGGCCCGTGATCTTGGTTAGAGAGCAGACCAGCCCTGACGATGCGGCCGTGATGCCCTTGGTCTCGGGAATCTTGACCCGACACGGTGGGGCGACGTCTCACGCCGCGGTGGTTGCCCGGGGCCTGGGCAAGCCCTGCGTGGTGGGATGTGAGGCCATGCAGATCGACGTCGAGGAGGGACGAGTACACTTTGGCGAGGTGACTATCGCGTCACGAGATGAGATCTCTATCGATGGCAGCACCGGCAGGGTATTTGCGGGCAGAAAGGAGCTTGTCGCGCCCTGCCTGTCGGAGGCCGGGGAGTTGAACACACTGCTCGCATGGGCGGATGACTTGCGCCGCCTGCGGGTCTTGGCCGATGCGAGCACTCCGGCCGAGATCGAGGTGGCTCGTGAGTTGGGGGCTGAGGGGATAGGCATCCTGCGTACCGAGCGCCTGTACTACGACGCTGACTTCTTGCCGATCTTCCGTAAGGTGATTCTGGCCGAGGCGCAATCGGTCAGACAGGCGGCGCTGGATGAACTCCGCTCTCTGCACAGCGAGGAGTTCCGCGCCGTCTTCGATGCTGCTCAGGGCCTACCGGTGACTGTGAGGCTGCTCAGCGCGCCGCTGGAGCACTTCCTGCCATCCAGAGATGCACTACTGACGGAGTTGGCTGAACTTCGCCTGGCCCAGCGCTGGAGTGAGGAAATGGGGCGACTGGAGGAGATGCTGCGAGCGGTCGATGGCTGGACGCAGGCAATCGCAGAGTATGGGTTGCGAGGTGCTCGCCTGGGAATCGCTGCTCCCGACGTTGTGCGGGCACAGCTTGAAGCCCTGTTCAACGCGGCCGGGGCTGGCTCCGTCGGTGATCTGCGGATACTTGTCCCCTGTGTCACTTACTCAGGCGAGGTAGAGCACTACTTGCAAGTGATTTCCAACGTTGCCGATACGGTAGGAGAGCGGGAGGGAAAGCGGATCGCCCACAGCGTTGGTGCTATTATCGAGACCCCGCGGGCGGCGCTCGTGGCGGACCAACTGGCCTCCAAAGTCGATTTCCTTTGTTTCGACCGCGATGGCCTCACGGCCGGCGTTCTCTCATGCTCTCAGGAGGAGCGCCGCAAGTTCCTCCCGGGGTACATGGGTGAGGGGATCATCGGGTTCGATCCCTTCAGTACGGCGGACGAAGAGTGGGTAGGTTCCCTGATACGGCTGGCCGTGGAACGAGCTCGCGCCGCCAGGCCCGATATCGGGATCGCTATCTATGGAAGCCACTGTCATGAGCCCGCTTCCATGCAACTCCTTCATGAGTGGGGGCTTGATGCTCTCGTGTGCGACCTTTCGCAGTTGTTGGCCGCGCGCCTGTCGGCTGCTCAAGCCGCCATTGGATAGTGTCTAGCCTGCGAGGACGGTATTCCCGTGCGTGAAGGATTGATCTTCCTTACCATAGGTCCATCGGGGACCGGCAAGAGCAGTATCATCGAGGGCGTGGTCTCGCGCCTGTCCAACATCGAACGGATAGTGACTTATACTACTCGGGAGAGACGTCCGGGTGAGGTGGAGGGCTTCGAGTATCATTTCGTGAGCACTGACGAGTTTGAGCGACTGAAAGCCGCCGGCGAGTTGGCGGAGTGGCAGGCCTTCTACGGCCATCAGTATGGCTCCTCCCGGGATCGGCTGGAGTCTGCCATGGCCAAAGGTCTGGATCTGATCGGGGCGTATGACGTCTTGGGTTCGGTGGAGTTGACGAGTCGCTATCCTCGCCACGTAGTGACGGTCTTCATCCTTCCCCCTTCAGTTGAGGAACTACGGCGTCGTCTAATCGATAGATACGGTGAGGAGACCGAGGAAGGGCGCGTGAGGTTGAATCGGCTGGAGATGGAGATGAGCCACGCGGATTCCTTCAAATACCACGTTTGCAACGAGGATCTGGAGGAGGCCATAGAGGACATGATAGGTATCGTGCGCGCGGAGCGATCTCTGGTGGAGCGACCAGATGCCTCGACCTGAGTCATCTCCGGTCGGGCAGGGGGTCGGCCACACGGGCGATGGACTCCATTCGTTTCGGGTCCACATGAGGGGCGTTGGAGAGCAAGTTCGCTCAGAACCTGCACCGGCCAAGGTGCAGCGATACGCCCGCATGTACGAGGTCGGCTTGCCCCTGGACATCACCGTGAGGTGGTACCCAGCTACATCCCTGGAGGCCATGGAGGCCAGGGTGGAGGAACTCACCGGCCAGGGTCGGCAGGTGTGGATCTCCCAAGGCCTGCCCTGGGACGTGAGCGCCGGGGAGGGGCTGTCCAGCATCGAAAAGGGTACCGATCTCATCAAGGGTATCGAATCAGTGACTGATTTCCGGTCGGTGGCCATTTCCCATCTGCGCGAGTGGGGTGCGGGGTCTTGGGCCAAAGTATACTACGATACCCCCGTGCGTTCGCTGACTGGTGGAGTGATAGCCATAGACACCAACCGGCACGATGGCATATTGCGAGGTGATATGCGGACCCTGCGCCTGGAAGCTGCTGCGGGCATTTCCGACGTCCGCCACTTGCAGCGCCAGATGTCAGCCCGTCGGTTGCTGGTGGCCTATTCCGAAGAACCGGTGTTCGAAGAGATCGAGGCCGCCTTGAAGCCCACTCACTGGACTGTGGAAGGTGTTTCCGGTCTCTCCAAGGCTCTCGACAGCGCGCGCAAGATGGGGTCTGGGGAACCGCGCCTGGTGATGATCGACTGCATCCCCTCTCAGGGGAAGGGTCTCAAGGTCGTGGGAGATTTCAAGGGGACGGAAGAGACCGCCCACATACCGGTGGTTGTGATCCTGAGTCCGGAAGCCGAGCTGACGCCTGAGGTGCGCAGACAGGTGGCAGATGTGATCCGCTATCCGGTGTCGCCTGAGGAGGTGCGGACCACGGTCTTCAAGACGGGATTTCGCTTGCTGGGCGATGCAAGGGGCTTCGATCTCGCTCTGCCGGACCAGAGCGCCCGGCGGGAGGCTGAGGATCTGTTGAGGACGGTTATGGGTAGCGGCGGCGGGTACCGGCGGATGATGGCGCAGATCGCCAACGCGGAAGCGCGCCCCACCATCGCCTTCGAGTTCAAGCTGGTCCCCCGGGCGCCCTACGAGTTCTTCTTCATCGACTACGAGTGGTCAGGGGCGAAGCACCCTTTCCATCGTTTCGATTGGTTCTGGTCCCCTACTGGCCGATGAGGGTGTCAAGGTAGAAGAACCATGGGCGAACCACGGACCATAGTCGTCTTTGATGGCGACGACACTCTTTGGAAGACGCAGCAGTTGTACGCTGCGGCCACAGCCGAGTTCTACCGGCGGTTGGAGGAGCTAGGTTTCGACCAAGGGACGATGCGAAGCCTGTTCAGGTTCTTCAACAGGCCGCGGCTGGACGATGCGCGATCCGGGCGAGAGCGCCGCAATAGCGCAATCAAGGACACGTATGCGGCTCTGTGCCGGGAAAAGGGGTGGGTGCCGGATCCTCAAGTGATGGAGGAACTGCTGGCGCCCAATGAACAGGTCTACAAGGCCGATCCGGAGCCGCTGGAGGGTGCGCAGGAAGTTCTGTCTGCGCTGGCCGACCAGGCTACTCTGGTATTCTTCTCGGGAGGGGAGGACGCAGTCCAGCGCAGCAGGCTGGCCAAGACGTCCCTGGGTGCCTGCTTCGACGGTAGGATCTACGTGATGCCCTTGAAGGACACAGCCGCATTGAGGCACGTCCTGGAGGAAGAGGGAGCCGAACCAGGCCAGACCTGGATGGTGGGCAACAGTCCTCGCTTCGATATCAATCCGGCCCTGGGTTTGGGGCTCACCTGCATCTGGCTGCATACTGGGTTCTGGAGGGGGGATATCGAGGAGTTCGCACCACGGCCGACGTTCGTAGCTTTTGCACTCCATGAAGTGCTGGGCATCATAAGCCAGGGTTCTCCCCTTGGCTCTGGTGGCAATGTCGCCCTACAGCAGGATCAGTCGGAGATCAAGCTCTGGTTGGAGGGGAGGGGCGTGAACGCGGCGGAAGCCATGCTGGTAGGTACGAGCCTC
The DNA here is from genome assembly GCA_964347945.1 of uncultured Anaerolineales bacterium. Classification (GTDB taxonomy): domain Bacteria; phylum Chloroflexota; class Anaerolineae; order UBA7937; family B3-Chlor; genus CAYGAW01. Next base: position 21,733 of record CAYGAW010000038.1, on the reverse strand, counting down.
ACGCACGACATCAATCCTGGACTCGAGTTGGGCTTTCGTTGCGTTTGGCTGTATGCTGTACCCAAAGAGGGCGAACAGGAAGCATCGCGCGGTAAGATCTACGTGGCCTTTTCCAGAGGTCGAGTCGAGGAGATACTCTCCTCACACTGGAATCGAAACTCCGAGGGTCAGGTGCTGTGGAGAACAAGAGGGGATCATGACGGAGCCCGACCTGAGGTCAACGACTGAGCCCGGGGGGACAATCGTGCGACGAGGGCATCGGGGCAGGGGTTTCTCGATCCGTGTTGTCGAATGAGGCTGCAAAGGTAGTTCATCCATGAGTGACGGTAGCAACAAGAAGCCGAAATCGCGAGCAACGGTAGAAGAGAGATCGGAGTCGAAATCTTCCGGCCTTGTCAATAGGCTGCTGCAACAGTATCCGGACTTGGCGATCCCTGAGAACTTCCTGTCCTTTGTGGCGAAGCAGGAGGCGCTACGCCACCCTATCCGCCGCGCCGATACCGGCCGGGCGTTGGATCGGTTCCTTTTCGACATCGGAGTGGATGGAAATACGGTGTGCAGATTCCTCGACTCGGATTCGAGGCTGGTCTCGAAGCTGAGCTACCCGTCGTTGCTGCAACGCCCTGTGGACGAGGTTCGCTCGCAGCTGGAAGAGCGCTTGTCGGCCGTCTTTCCTCTACAGCAGGCTGTGCTGGACAGCGAAGTGCTTACGGGGTTCAACCGTCACGACCGGGCGCACCTCAGGTCTGTCACCAGAAGGATGCTGGCGCTGCTGCGGGCAAGGGAGCGGAAATCTCCCACCGACGCCCAAACGGAGAAAGAAGCGACTATCGCCGGATACCTGCACGACAGCGGGAATCTTATCTCTCGCCAGTATCACGGGCTGTACGGGGTCTATCTGCTTACACAGTTCTTCACCGATGTAGATCAGGACGAGCGCACACTCTCCAGCTTTCTCAGGGTGTTGGAGGCGGTGCTCTTTCACGAGGTGGAGCTTGGGCTGCGCTTACCCTCTCTTTCGGGCTTGCATCCGGCGAGCCTCAGTCTGATCATCGCGGACAAGACCGACATCAGCGCGCAGCGGGTGAGCGCCAAGTCGAACGTTCCAGGCGGCTTCCGAGATGCTCACACGCTGGTCAATCTGTTGACCGTCGATTCGGGCATAGGCTGCGAGCAAAACCACTTCGTGTGGGAGCTTCATTTCAGCCCCCGTGCCGACACCGGTGACCTGGAGCGGTTCCCGCGCCTGTTAAAGCCCTCGGAGAGGTTCTGGGTGCCACAGGACTGGCAACAGCTTTATCGCGAGCACAATGTGGAGTACCTCTTCGTCTTCCACGCCACCTTCATGCGCTTGTATCTGGCACGGCTGCTGTACACCATCCGCGCCGTCTTCGCCTTGTACCCGAACGTGGAGGGTTTTCGCCTGGTGATCGACGACACCGAGCGTGGGATCAGCCTCACCAGGCTCTTCACCCGGCGCGATTACGAGGAGAAGATAGGCTTCGTGGGAAAGAACCTCTTCAAACAGAACTGGGAAGAGACGTATCTGTATCGGTCCCTCGCACAGACCCGCGTGGAGAGCTGACAGCTCCGTCGCATACTGGCGCCCTCTGCCGCCGCGCTCGTGGCAGTACGACCACACGCTCGCTGGCGGCGAACTTGCCGTCGGTCATCAGCCACTCCGAGGCCGTCTACTTCTACGGGTTGGCCATCATCGCCGAGCAACTGGCGCCAGCCGAGCGGTTCTGGTACACGCACGAAGGGCCGAGGAGCGTGTGGCACCAATCGCGATCTCAACCATCATCCCTCAGGATAGTCAGAAGTTGCTCTGGGGTGATGATGTTGAGCCCGGACCTTCTGCCCACCACAGAGTCGCGCATCAAATGCCTCCGATCCAGCGTTACCAGATACTCTACCTCAGCCCGAACCGCGGCGGCGACGACGGGAGCATCCTTGAGGTTGACGTAGGAAGCTGCCTCTTTGAGTTCTGCATGCGAGGCATCGGGCGTGATCTCTGGAGCTAGCAGACTGACGAACTCCTCATAAGCATCGACAGCGCGAGCCGCTTTGGCTTCAAGACTTCTACGTACCTCTTCGAGGACATATCGGCTGACAACGATTGTGAGCTCGCCTCGGATCCCTCTGCGGAGTATCTCCCGCGATGCGCCTCGACTCGATTAGCTGGCAGAGAACAGGACGCTGGCATCAAGGAAGACCCTAGTCATTATGGTCTTCTACTTGCTTGCCGTAGTCTTCCTCCACCATGTGCCCCCTGATCTCTCTCCCCGACTCCAACAGGTCCTCAAGAGAGATGCCTTGCTCCTTTAGGGCTTCCCCCACTCGGTCCAAGGCGTCAATAGCGAGGATCTCGCGAGGGGAGATCAGAATTCCATTCTCCGTCTCGATAAACGCCACTATGCCTCCCTCCTCGATTCCCAGTTTCCTGCGAAGCTCCACGGGGATGGTCACTTGACCCCTTTGCTGGACTCTGCCCAGTCTCACCTCTTTAGCCATCACAGACTCCTCACTTGATCATACTTTCTGAAATCATGATACTCCATCTATCAGCGCTTGTCAAGTCTGCTAACACATCGCACATTTGGATCGCCGTGCCGGTGGGCATCCGCTCCCGGTGGCTACTCATTCTCCGTGTGCAGAAATCGAGCATGAGGGACAAATGCCACTCCAGATTGCCAGGCTCACAGCAAGCGGATCGAGGGAACAGAGTGATGAGGGAGGGCATTGATTCAACGGATAACGTACACTGCGTGATCAGGTGCTCTGTGGGAGTAGTCCAGTCCAACGACGCCAGCTCCCCTCGCATGGCGTCCCACACAGTAGCGCTTGCGCACGCAGCCACTTTTCCATACGGGCACCCACTCCCATCGTAGGACAAGTTGTCTACTTGTCCTACAGCTGCCAGTCATCGCTGGGCGAATCGCGCGCTCAGGTGCAATCGGCTTGGCGTCTCGTCATCTGTGGGCGATGCCGAGCAGCTCCTTGAGGTCGGTGTGGCCCTCCTCGCTCATGAAGGCCTTCATCTGGTCGAGGATGGCCTCAAAAACCTCCGGGCCTCCGTAGCGCACCGCCGAGCCGACCCCCACCGCCGTGGCCCCCGCCATCACCATCTCCAGGGCATCACGCCCGTCGCTCACCCCGCCGATGCCGATGATGGGTATCTCCACGGCTTCATAGATATCGTACACGCAGCGCACCGCCATGGGGCGGATGGCCGGACCCGAGATTCCACCCACCCTGTTGGCCAGGATCGGCTGGCCTGAGTAGATGTCGATGATCATCCCTGGACCCAGGGTATTGATGGCTGCGACGGCATCGGCCCCCGCTCGTTCCACACTTTGGGCGATAGTGGCGATGTCGGTGACGTTGGGGGAGAGCTTGACGATGAGCGGTGCCGAAGTGACTTCCTTCACCGCTGCCGTCACCCGCGCTGCGTCACCGGCGTCGCAGGCGAAGGGCCGTCCGAACTCATGGGAGACGTTGGGGCAGGAGATGTTTAGTTCGACGAAATGGGGCTGGGCCTCTGCTATCTTGCGAGCCACCTCGGCAAAGTCCTCCACGGTCTCGGCGAAGATGGAGGCCACCAGGGGAACACCGAGGGGCTCCAACATTTGCCTGGCCCGGCCGATGATCTCCACTTCTTCGTCGACACCGGGATTGGCCAGGCCCACAGCATTGATGAGGCCATGGCCCCAATCCAGCACCGTGGGGTTGGGATGGCCCTCTCGAGGCGAGGGACCGCAGGATTTGGTGGTCACCATCGCGGCGCCGCTCTGGGCGACCCGCTTGAGGAGTTCGGCACCGGTGCCCAGGATCCCTGCTGCCAGCACCAGGGGATTGCGCAGACGCACGCCGCAAAGCTCCACCGATAGGTCGAGCTCAGCCATCCTTCCCGGTCCTCTCCAGGAAGGCGAGCACCTCTTCTCGTTGCTCGGTGGAGATCCTCCCATGGTCAGCCAGGATGTGCAGCATCTCCTTCAGTCTTAGGACGGAGTGGAGTCGGTATCCCTTCTCGGCCAGTTCGTCCCCGCCGCGCTGTTCCCGGTCTACCAGCACCACCACGTCCTCTACCACGAGGCCCACTTCCTCGAGGGGAGCAATGGCTCTCAGTTTGCTCAGCCCCGTGGTGATGAGGTCGTCCACGACCACCACGCGCTCACCCTCGTGGAACTGCCCTTCCACGCCCTTCCTGGTGCCGTATTCCTTCACTTCCTTGCGGGTGTAGATCAGGGGCAGGTCCATCTCCATGGACACGGCGGTGCCGAGGGGCAGAGCGGCATAGGGGATGGCGGCCAAGCGGTCGAAGGTGAGCTTGCGCAGGATCTCCACATAGGCCTGGGCCACCTTTCTGAGTAGTCTGGGGTCGGAGACGAGAAGGCGCAAATCTAGGTAGATGGGGGAGCGTTGCCCGGAGACCAGGGTGAAGTCGCCGAAGCGCACACAGCCCAGGTCGTGAAGTGCGAGGGTTAGGTCTTCCTTCAGTGAAGGGGCTGGGGCTTCGATTCCGGCGGCTCGGACCCGCCGGCGTCCGTTGTTGATGCGGTCACGCAATTCCTCAGCGGCGACACGTGGGCCGGAAGCGTAAATGATGCTGCGAGAGGCGTTGATGATCAGTCCTTGGCCGTCTGCGTCCAGGCCCGCGGCCAGTGCTTCTTCCAGGTCGCCGCCCTGAGCGCCAATCCCGGGCACGAGGATCCACGCGCGAGGGGCCATGGCACGGATCCTCCGCAAGACTTGAGGATAGGTAGCCCCCACCACCAGGCCCAGACCCCATGCCACCGCCCTCTCGGACACTACTTCATACAAGGGACGGCCATCGCATATCAGGGTTTGAAAGTCCTGCGCGCCTGGATTTGACGTGTGGCAGAGGAGGAAGAGACCCTTGCCGGGATATTCGGCGAAAGGCTCCAGCGAGTCGTAGCCTAGATAGGGATTGACCGTGATGGCGTCCGCCCCCCACACCTCGAAGGCCGCCTGGGCATAGGCACGGGCGGTGGAGCCGATATCTCCTCGCTTGGCATCGAGAATGACCGGTATCTCGTCGGGGATGTAGTCGATGGTTTTCTTCAACGACTCTAACCCCGCCAAACCCTCGGCCTCGTAGAAAGCTATGTTTGGCTTGTAGGCGCAGACCAGATCGCGCGTCGCGTCGATGATGTCTTTGTTGAAAGCGAAGAAGGGGTGTGGTTCGTCGAGCAGGGCAGGGCGGAAGCGAGAGGGATCGGGATCTAAGCCCACGCAGAGGAGGCTGTCGTTGTTCTTCGCTGTGGTGGCGAGCTTCTCGAAGAAATCCATTTTCCCAGTCGATCTCTGCTCTTCAAGTGAGATCCTATGCCTTGCCCAAGACTGCGGCCAGGAGCGCCATGCGGATGTACATCCCGTTCTCCATCTGTCGGAAGTAGGCCGCCCTGGGATCGGAATCGATGGCATAACTGATCTCTCCCACGCGGGGCAACGGGTGCATGATGATCATCTTCTCCTTGGCGTTCTCCATTAGTTCCGGCGTAATGACGTAGAGGTCCCTCACTTCCTCGTACTGCGAGAGGTCCGAGAAACGCTCCTTCTGCACACGGGTGATATACAGCACGTCCACCTTGGAGATGATCTCAGCCACGTCGTATGTCTCCGTTACTGGCAGCTCGTGTTTCCTGATCTCATTCATCACGTCCAGGGGCAGGCGGAGGATCTCTGGCGACACGAAATTGAACTGCACGTCGTACAGGCAGAGGAGTCTGGCCAGGGAATGGACGGTGCGCCCGAACCTCAGGTCTCCCACCATTCCCACGTTGAGGCCGTCTATCTGCCCCAATTCCTCCTTGATAGTGAATAGGTCCAACAAGGCTTGCGTGGGATGCTCACCGATGCCGTCTCCACCGTTGATGACGGGCTTCCGTGCGTAGTCGGCCGCTATTTGGGCCGAACCTATCTCCGGGTGGCGGATGACGATCACGTCGGCATAGGACTCGAGGGTGCGGATGGTATCCGGCAGCGATTCGCCCTTGGAGACGCTGGAGAACTGCACCCCCTGGGTGATGGGGATCACGGTTCCTCCCAAGCGAGACATGGCAGCGATGAAGGAGGAGCTGGTGCGGGTGCTGGGTTCGTAGAAGAGACAGGCGAGTACGGTGCCTTTCAAGAGATCGGTGGATCCCACGCGTTTCACTAGGGCACGCATCTCTTCCGCGACACCGAAGATATGTTCCAGATTATCGCGGGTAAACTGAGAAACTGAGATGATGTCCTTACCGTAGAACCCGTTCTCCAGGTTTGGAGCCAGGCCCACCTTCTTCCTGTTGTTATTCGGTGAAGTTCTCTCTTCCGCCGCCATTATCCTCCAATCTCCTGATACTGGTATGTCGAGAATGAGTCCGATCCTTCAGCAGAGAGTCATCCGCTCTTTGGGTTGGTTCAATCCGCAGTGCGCTACGGAGTGAAGGGTCTCTGGTCGGTGCCTGGGCAGAAAAAAAGGACTCACCGTTGGGAGTCCTTTTCCAAGTAGGCGTTGCTCGGGCTTTGTGCTGCTGTCTCGGTATGCACATGATTATGCTCAAATAACAATTCTACAACAATATTCGGACAAATGCCAACTCTTCACTTCCCTGTCTCCCTCGTCGGCGATATGCCCACTCAAAGGGCGTAGAACTCTATCAGTCGCTTTTCCGCCTCGCCCTCGATGCGAGCCACAACCTCCACGTACGGTACGATGCTGGAGTTGCGCAGCTTGCGCTTCAGTAGTTCATCGACCAGGAAGATGCCGGCGGAGTTGCTCATGGTGATCTCCACGCGGACTGGCTTCTCCTGCCCGGGCGTGAGTTTCACCTTGTCCACAGCCGCAGCCGACACTGTGTGGATGTTCGTGGCGCCGGCCTCGAAGGGGATGCGCGAGCGCCCCTCCGTCATATCCAGTGCGTCGGCCACTTTCACCGTTCCTGCCTCGATGGTCAGACAACTCTGGTCCCAGTGGTGGGCACTGATGGCGTGGAGGATTTCCGAGACCATGATCGTGCGCTCGGGGATGTCGTACAGTCCATTCAGCAACTCCTTGGCCTTGGGATTCGCCAGGCAGATGGAATAGGTCTCGTGGTTGTCTCGATGGACGGAGATGCCCAGGTCGTGGAGGCAGGCCGCGAGCACCACGATTACCTCCGCGTCATCCTGGGTGAGGCCGTAGTCGGTGACCACACTCATCTCGATACCCGCGTCGGCCAACATCCTCACCAGCTTAAGGGCCATGTTAGCCACGATCTTGATGTGCACGATACCGTGATCGGTAAACTGAAGGCGGTCGACGGAGTTGATGTTGACACAACGCCACAGCTGCAAGAGCTCCTGATCTTGATTGACGCGCTCCACCACCTGCTGTAGTATCTCGTTTTGGCGGACCGGAATTCGGAAGTTCATCTGTCTTTCCCTTTCAGCGTTCTCACTCCGCCCCCGTTTGTATCAGTTCCCTGGCTAGCTACCGTGCGGGCAGGACAGACCAGTCAAGCCGAGATTACGTGCTCCTGTGCACCAACCGAAATGGAGGCCTTTATGATTATATCAGTTGTGAGGTGGGACATCAATACAGTGGTGCTGTTGCGCGAGATGTTGAGGGATATGGCCTCGTTTTCGCGGAGGGCCCAGTTCAGACTCTGGTTTCTCTTTGCGGCACCTCCCAATCGTGCGCTAGGCGGGTGCGCTGTGGGCGGCATCGCGTAGGCGTGACTTACCCCACTTTCCCGTTGTATACCGGCTTGACACACCCGGTGAGGCATGTTGATCATTCGAGGGCACTGACAACGAGCGGGTGAATCCCGCGCGTCTCCTGCAATAGGCGCTGTACTTGACATCTGCGGAAGTGATGGTATAATGTGGTTCGTTGTGCCAGGCGCAGGTCTTTTCCACGGCCAACATTCTGAGCTGAAAGGGAGATAATATGGACAAGTGGCACCTCGAATCGCCTCTCTTTTCCGCCCTAACGAAGCAAGAGAGGCGTAGCGTTTCCGCCGTGATGCGGTCCGAGACCTTCCAAAAGGGGGAACGCATCACTGTGGAGAATGCACCGAGCGAGGCGATGTACTTCGTCAAATCTGGCTGGGTGCGTATCCTCTCAGAGCAAGCCGGCAGAAAGGTGATTCTGGCCAATCTGGGTACAGGGGCCATCTTGGGAGAGGTGGACTTGCTGCTCGACAGACCGTACTCTACTACCTCTGAGGCGGCGTCGAAGGTTGAACTCCTGTGTCTGGGCAAGTCTGAGCTGCAGGCAGTAATAACCAAGGAACCATCGATAGGGCTCAAGTTAAGCGCCGCCTTGGGCTCCAAGGTGGTTCAGGTGACGCAGTATCTGGCGGAATATCGCCTACCGGAAATCGCCTTCTTCACCCAGCTGTCCATGGAGAGTCTGCTGGGCCTGGCGGAGAAGCTGCAGGTGAAGACGTACGAGAGGGGCGACAGCATCTGCTGGCTTGGGGAACCCGGCGAGGCGATGTACATCATCGAGGCGGGAGAGGTAGAGGTGATTCTCGCGGCAGAGAGCGACGAGGTCCCTCTGCCTTTGACCGAGGGTGATCTCCTGGGCGAGATGGCCTTGCTGGCGAACAAGCCCCATGCTGCAACCTACAGGGCAGCCAGCGAGGTTGTGCTGTGGGCTCTGTCGCGCGCCGACTTCGAGGAACTGGTGTCCGAGCACCCCATGGTGCGGCAGGCTTTGTCGCGAGCGCTGAGCGAGCATCTGAGCCCCGAGGACCGGGCTATGGCCGAGCAGCGGCTGGAGACCATCCCGCTCTTCACTGATCTGCCACCTGATGTCATATCGAGTGTTGGGCGGCGACTGGTTCTGCAACACTATCCTCAGGGGGAGTTGGTCTTTTCCGAGGGTGACCCAGGTGATAGCTTGTACATCATCGAGATGGGAGAGGTGAAGCTGGCCGCAGAGACCGCGGCTGGCGAATCTACCGTGGCCTGGCTGGAGGCTGGCGATTTTTTCGGTGAGATGGCTCTCCTGACGGGCAAGACCCGTTCGGTGAAGGCACAAGCCATGACCGACACCAACCTCTGGGTCCTGTACAAGAACGACTACGACGTCCTCATGGTGGACCATCCCTCGGTCAGCGTCGCCTTGGGCAAGATCCTCAGCGAACGGTTGACTGCTGGCTTCCAAGAGACTCGTCCGCGCGCCACTCCCGCCAGGATGCGTGAGATACCCGTGCTGGCTGAACTCACGGGTTCTGAGTTGGCGGACGTGACCCAGCGGCTGCGACCGCTGGATCCACCGGCCGGCGACATCCTGTTCTCCCAGGGAGAGGCCGGCGAGACGATGTACTTCGTGGAATCGGGTCAAGTCGAGCTGCGGGGGCGGAGCGCGGAAGGACGGGCTTCCTTAGTCCTGCTGGGGGCTGGCGAAACGGTGGGTGAGACGGCCCTGCTCACCGGTAAGCCCCGCCCAGCCACCGCCCGCGCTGTCACGGATCTTCAACTGTGGGCGCTGGAGAAGGCTGATTTCGATGCGCTGACCCTGAAGTATCCTCGGTTCGCGTTGGCCATCAGCAAGGCCCTCAGCGAGCGCATTGAAGCCATGTCAGTTGCCGAGGCAGTGCCTGCCAAGCCCGCGAAGGCCGTCCCGGCAGCGCCGGTGGCCAGGCCGAAGAGGGAACCGGCAAGGCTGCCAGAGCTGGTGGCGGATCTGGCCAGCAGCCTACAGGGCATCGGAACGTGGCTGGCAACTAGGAGCGCCAAGGTCAAGCTCCGCCTGGCGGTGGTTGGTTTTCTCATCCTCTGGCTCTGTGGCATAACTTTGCCTGCGACCGTGATCTCCTCGGTGCCTCTAGAGAAGAATGATCTGATGGCGGTCTTCGAGACGCCTGTGCCGACGGAGACACCTGCAGTGGAGGTGCCGGGGGCAGAGCCGGTGGAGAGGGTGGAATCGACGGACACGCCCGCGCCCACCGAGACGCCTATCCCTGCAGCACCTACGGAGGAGGGAGGTGGTGAGCCTGCCGTGAATCTGGCCCTTGTGCCGACGGAGACACCGACACCAGTGCCTCCTACCTTCACGGCGACGGCAGTGCCGCCGGCTCCCACGCAGCCGGCACCGACTCCCACTCCGTCTCCTATGGAGGCGGCTGAGAACTTGATGGGAGCGTTGAGAGCGACGGCGCCGGAGGTGGAGGTGTATGACAGATACGGCCTGGTCCGTGATTTGGCGTGGGCTCAACACTACTATGGTGCCTGGATTCAGTTCGCTGAGGCCAAGGGAGGTGCTTGCTACCGTGTCGTTGAACTGAGGGAGAGATCTGGTCCGTCCAATATCGACGTCACGGTTCTAGACGAGAATGGCGAGCCTGTTCCCAACATGATGCTGCGTTTTGACTGGCCCGGCGGCGAAGTGGAGCAGGCGACCAACGATGAGGGCAGGGTCGGGTTCCCCTTGGGCCCTGGCTCGTATATCTATGATCGCGAGGTGGGAGGTCCCCACACTATCCGAGTGGTATGTGAAGACCCGTCAGACGTGGCGAGCAACTTTGGCATGCTGGCGGGAACGCCGCATGACCATCTGGACATAGTTTTCCAGATGGTGCGGACGGGGAGCTAGCAACGCTCCCACACCTCTTCAAGCAAGGGAGGGCCGAGGCCCTCCCCTTCTAGTTCCCTCGACTATGGAAGAAAGGAGCGAGAATGTCGGAGAAGATTACCTTTAGCGTCATCAAGGCCGATGTAGGCGGATACGTAGGCCACTCCTGCATACATCCGGCCTTGATGGAGGAGGCAGAGGAGACGCTGGAGGACGCGAAGCGACGACGGCTCTTGGTTGACTTCCACGTCACGCGGGTTGGAGATGACCTGGAGTTGATCATGACCCACCGCAAAGGCGAAGACAATCCGGAGATCCATGAGTTGGGCTGGAATGCTCTCTCCGCAGCTACGGATGTTGCCAAGAGTATGAAGCTATACGGCGCCGGACAGGATCTGCTCAGCGATGCCTTTTCTGGCAATGTGAAGGGCATGGGCCCCGGCGTGGCGGAGATGGAGTTCGAGGAACGGCCGTCCGAACCGATCCTTATCTTCATGGCCGATAAGACCTCTGCCGGAGCGTGGAACATGCCTCTGGTCAAGATGTTCGCCGATCCATTCACCACCATTGGATTGGTGATCTCTCCCACGATGCACGAAGGCTTCCGGTTCGAGGTTCACGATGTGCTGGAGAGTAGGCGGATTTACTTCGACTGCCCGGACGAACTCTACGATATGCTGGTCTTCGTGGGAGCGCCAGCGCGGTACATGATCAGGGCGGTCTATCATCGACGAACGGCAGAAATCGGCGCTGTTTCCTCCACCCAGCGTCTCAGCCTCATTGCCGGACGGTACGTGGGCAAGGATGACCCCGTGCTCGTCGTGCGCTCCCAGGGGGCTTTCCCGGCCGTTGGGGAAATCTTGGAGCCCTTTTCCTTCCCCCACATGGTGGAGGGCTGGATGCGCGGTTCCCACCATGGTCCCCTCATGCCCGTGTCCGTCCCTCAGAGCAACCCCAGCCGCTTCGACGGCCCGCCGCGGGTCGTTTGCCTGGGGTTCCAGTTGTGCAACGGCGCTCTGGTGGGCCCGAGGGATATGTTCGACGATCCCAGCTTCGACGAGGCTCGCCGACAGGCTAACCTGGCCGGAGAGTACCTGCGGCGGCACGGGCCTTTCGAGCCTCATCGGCTGCCTCTGGAGGAGATGGAATACACCACCATGCCTGAGGTGGCGAAGAAGCTGGAGGGACGATTCGAAGCTCTGGAAGATTGACAGTAGTCCGATCGACGCGCCTGCAAGGTACTGGCCTGTAAAAGGGCGGTGTTGAGCTGGGGCCGTGATTGCGCCCACTTCGATGAGGCTCGCCCTGGCGGGGTGACCCTCCTCACTCGTCTAGACCAGAGAGATCCACAGGCTGAATGGCTCTGATTCGGAGATCGCTGATGTGGCGCACAGGTTGGATCATCGGTGTTGCTGCATTGGCAGCGATCGCTCTTCACCTGGTCGCTGGCTATCTGCCGGAGGAAGCCGCGTGGAGCGTTTGGCCTTACACGTCGCTGCCGGCGGCTCTGGGGTGGTTTGGGGCCTTGCTGGTCGCCTCGCTTGCTTTGCCGCCCGTCAATGATACTGTGGGCCGCGGGGCTCACCGCTTGTGGGAAGCCCTGCCCGCAAAGGCGGACAGGCTTCGCTGGTTTGCGATTGTTGCCCTTGCCTCGGGAGTCCTCTTTTGGCTCTTTCGGATTCGCCACCTTCGTTGGGGCGACGCTCGCTTCCTGGTGAGGGCCCTGTCGTACGCGGGTCCCGATCGCCCCATCTGGACCATCTACAACTGGCAATCGCCGCTGACCCTTTTCACCCACGCCCAACTGTGGCTGCTGCTCAACCCCTCTCCGGGCGTCGGTGTTGATACCCTGTACGCTATCTCGAGCGTCCTGTCGGGCATTGGCTTCGTGTTTGTACTGTTCCTCCTGGCCGACCTTATGGGGCGGGACAGACTGGAGAAGGCGACCATATTCGGGCTGGTGGTCACAGCTGGGGCGATGCAACTCTTCTTTGGATACGTAGAGAACTACACCATCATGTCCCTGGGCCTCATTGTCACCCTCTACCTCGGGGTGCGTTGTCTACGGGGGGAGACAGGCCTGATCTGGCCGTCACTGGCGCTTGCCATCACCAATGCCTTCCATCCCTCGACCGTCGTATTGTGGCCGGCGATGGGATACGTGGCGTGGAAGGTGACGACTCGCACGGCAACAGGGAACGGGAGACCGCTCGAGGGAGCCTGGAGGGTACGTGAGTGGGCGAAGCTTGCCTTGCCTCCCATCCTGGTCTTCATCATGCTGGCTGCGTTTATGACGGCCGCTGGTCACGGCCCCGCAGCCATGCTCGTAAGCGATCGACCGGGCGGTGCTGATGCGATCCCTTTCGTACCCCTCTTCCAGACCACGACCAGGTACCAGCACTACACGATGTTCTCCTTAGACCACCTGGCGGACTGGGCCAATGAGCACTTCCTCATTTCTCCCTTCGGGCTGTTGCTCCTACTCTTGGCTCTTGTGACTGCAGCCGGGGGAAGACTTTCTCGGCGCCCAAAGGGAGATGACGGGTCCTCGCCCGCGTGGCAGAGGATGAATAGCTATCGGGAGGTCACTACTTTCCTGAGCATCGCCAGCGTGGTCTACTTGCTCCTGACCTTCGTCTGGAATCCCGATTACGGCGGTCGGAGGGATTGGGATCTTTTTGCGCCTTCGGCGTTCGTGTACACGTCTCTGGCCGCCTATCTCTTGGTCCGACAGGCGGGAGACCGGCGCCAGTTGGCTCGGGCCGTGCGTTTGCTCATCGGGGCCTCGGCGCTGCACACAGCTGCCTGGATATATTCTAACAGCATCCCCTGAAACTGGGCTCGAGAGGTAGAAAGAGGCTTCTCGCTTGCGGGGACACCTGGTGTCCCTCACATGCAGTGGGAACGGCCCTCATCGCTGGTGAGGGTGGGTGGTCTGCCCCAGTAGGATCCGGATTGAATCGGTGTCCGCCGGATATCGCAGGGGTTAGAGCCCCGCGCGAATGCCATCCAGCTTCGTCTGCGCGTCCGGCACCATCTCGAAGATGCGCGCAAGCTTCTCACACGCGTAGTCGTTGCAGTAGGCGCAGTTCTCGAGTTGCCTGGCCATGGCACAGGCGCGAGCCTCGCAGTCGGAGCAGAAGAGGGCATAGCGGGCGTGGCCGAGCAGGCAGCCGTCGCAGACGACGTCGTCTGGCTTGAGCTGTAGCTCTTCGCCGGACCACATCTCCGCAACGCGCTTCAACTCCTCAGCATCATTATCCTGCGTGGCGAGATAGGCGGGGCACTCCGTACATACGATCCCACAATAAGCAACCATCTCTGGCATGTTACATTGCTCCTTTGTCGCTGGTAGATGCTTCTTGCGCCAATGTCGGCACTCTGACTGTGTTGCCGCTGGGCTCAGGTTGTCAGACTCCCCGAAGGGCCACAAATCACTGCCTGGTGCGATGGGCACAGCCAGGATAGCGGATTCTAGAGTCCGGCGCGGATGCTATCCAGTTTCTCTTTCGCTGGCGGCACGGACTCTAGGAAGCCCGCCAGCTTCTCACACGCGTAGCCGCCGCAATAAGCGCAATTGACGACGCCCCTCACGATGCCGCAGGCGCGGATCTCGCATTGGGAGCAGTGCGAACAGTACCTCGTCTGACCAGGCAGACAGCCCTCACAGACCACGTCGTCTGGTTTGAAGTCGGTCTGGTAATCCTTTGACCACATCTCGGCCACACGCTTCAACTCCTCAGCATCGTTGTTCTGCGTGGCGACGAATGCGGGGCATTGAGAGCATGTGAGTCCACAATAGGCAATGATCTCGTCCATAGTCCCACTCCTTTCCTTGCCACCGTTGCGGTTTGCCTCTTGAGCCTGAGGCGGGGTGCCGCCAGTATATGCTTGCTCTGCCGATATGTCAAACCATTTGCCAAGCGGAACGGTTCAGTCTCTGGCCCGTTACTTGGTTCCTCAGTGCCCCACCCGACCTCTGGAGCAGCCAGGCATATGGCTCCTGCGAGTTCCTGCTGCCAAATGGTCGGGCTACTGATTATCCCAAGCGACATGTCGCCAGCAAGATTCTGATGCGAGTCTACTGGACAGATAGTACGAGAGGAGCATTGCGCTTGCGGCGCGGATTCTGTATAATATAGTTGTAACACTCTGCGAGGCTCCAAGTGATCCCCTGGAGAGGAGGGCCTAATGCCCGACAACCTGCGAAGATTTAGCAAGAGAGCTCGGCGTTGCCTGGCCTATGCTCAGGACGAGGCCAAACGCTTGAATCACCCTTATATTGGGACGGAGCACTTGCTGCTGGGCTTGGTGCGAGAGGAGAACAGTGTGGCGGCCAGGGTTCTCCGTAGCCTGGGGGTCGAGGCTGACAGGGTGAGGCGGGCCGTGGAGGAGATCATCGGGCGCGGAGAGCACAAGGTAGTGGGCAGGATCGGTCTGAGCCCCCGCACCAAGCGCATCATGCAGCTCGCTGTGGGCCAAGCGCGGAGCATGGGCAACAACTACATCGGCACCGAGCATCTCCTGCTTGGTCTCGTGGAGGAGGGAGAGGGGGTGGCTGTCGACGTTCTCAAGAGCCTGGGTGTGACCTTGGAGAAGGTGCGGAGCCAGACGGACCACCTGGTGGCACACGGGCGCGAGGAGGCAGAGGAAACAGCCAAGAGGAAAGGGAAGGAAACTCCTCTGATCGACCAGTTGGGGATAGACCTGACAGTACAGGCAGCGGAGGGGAAGCTGGACCCGGTGGTGGGCCGGGAGGTGGAGATACAGCGCGTAGTACAGGTCCTGTCGCGGCGCACCAAGAATAACCCCGCTCTCATAGGTGAGTCAGGGGTGGGCAAGACCGCCATCGTCGAGGGTCTGGCCCAGCTCATATCCGCGAATACAGTCCCCGAGAATCTACTGGGCAAGCGGATGGTGATGCTGGACGTGGGCTCCCTTGTTGCCGGTACTATCTACCGCGGACAATTCGAAGAACGCTTGAAGAAAGTAATCGAGGAAATACGGGACAGTGAGGCCATTCTCTTCATAGACGAGGTGCACATGCTGGTGGGCGCGGGTTCAGCAGGTAGTTCGGTGGACGCAGCCAACATCCTCAAGCCGGCTCTGGCCCGCGGCGAACTTCAGTGTATAGGGGCCACGACCCTCGATGAGTATCGGAAGTACATCGAGGGCGATGCGTCACTGGAGCGGCGCTTCCAGCCAATCTTCGTAGAAGAGCCCACCGTCGAGGAAACCATCGAGATTCTCAGAGGTATCAAGGACCGGTACGAGGCGCATCACCGGCTCCACATCACCGACGAGGCGCTGCGGACGGCTGCCTATCTTGCCTCGCGATACGTCACTGACCGGTATTTGCCTGACAAGGCCATCGACTTGATGGATGAGGCTGCTTCCCGCGTGAGGATGTACAAGATACCTCACACTATTAGCCTGAAAGACTCCCTCAACGATCTGGAGTCGATTCGGGAGGAGAAGGAACGGGCCTTCGAGGAGGATCGCATAGACGCGGCCGTCGCGCTAAGAGAGCAGGAAGTCGAACTTGAGTCCGAGATAAGCCAGATGCGGCTGGGGTGGGATGGCGGCGCCGAGGGTACTCCGCTGCAGGTCACCAAGGAAGACATAGCCGAGGTGGTCTCCATGTGGACCGGCATCCCCGTCACGCGCATCGCCAGCAGCGAGCAAGAGAGGCTGCTGCACATAGAGGAGGAGATACACCGTCGTATCGTGGGCCAGGACGAGGCGATCAGTACCATCGCCAAGGCGGTGCGGCGGGCGCGAGCTGGTCTCAAAGACCCCAGGCGTCCCATCGGGTCCTTCATCTTCCTGGGTCCCACGGGTGTGGGCAAGACCGAGTCGGCGAAGGCGTTGGCGGAATTCATGTTCGGCAGCGAGGATGCGCTCGTCAAGCTCGATATGTCCGAGTTCATGGAGCGGCACGCCGTGGCTCGTTTGGTCGGCGCCCCTCCGGGCTATGTGGGATACGACGACGGTGGGCAGTTGACCGAGGCGGTGCGTCGGCGTCCATACTCGGTGATCCTCTTCGACGAGATTGAGAAGGCGCACCCTGAGGCCTTCAACATGTTGCTACAGATCCTGGAGGACGGCCACCTATCCGATGCCAAGGGGCGTCGGGTGGATTTCCGCAACACCATCATTCTGATGACCTCCAACGTGGCGGCGGAACACCTGATGCGAGAGATGTCCGTGGGGTTCAAGCTGGCCAAGGATGAGGCCAAGAACGCCGAAGAAGAGTATCAGAAGATGAAGGACAAAGTCCTCGACCAACTGAAGAAGACTTTCCGTCCAGAGTTCCTGAACCGCATAGATGCCATCGTCGTGTTCCGTGCCCTGACCAAGGAACAGATAAGACAGATTGTGGAGTTGATGTTGAGCCAGGTGCAGGAGCGCCTCGACGAGCATGAGGTGACCCTGGAGGCCACGGACGAGGCCAAGGAACTCCTGGCCAAGGAAGGATATGATCCTCATTTCGGTGCTCGCCCCTTGCGTCGCGTGATTCAGACTATGATCGAAGATCCGCTCTCGGAAGCCATCCTCGCCGGTGAGTTCAAAGCTGGCAGCACCGCGCTGCTGGAAGTAGAGGACGATGAGATCAAACTGCGTGGTGAGGAGTTGGTGGAAGCGGGCAGTTAGTGGCGACGCATAGACGTCCATCGAAGGGTTAGGTTCCAGTCTATGGTTAAGGGCCGCGCCAAGGCTATCCATGTGTGTCAGCAGTGCGGGGCTCAATCTCTGAAGTGGGTGGGACGTTGCCCTGATTGTGGTGAATGGAATACCATGGTGGAGACGGTGGAGAGCCGCGAGGTATCTCCACCGTCGTCTATTGTGCCGCGCAGCAAGCCGCAGCGTCTGGCTGAGATACCCGCAGAGGGTTTCCAGCGCATAGCCGTGCCCGTGAGCGAGTTCAGCCGGGTGCTGGGCGGCGGGATCGTCCCAGGCTCCATGGTGCTCATCGCCGGTGATCCAGGCATCGGGAAGTCCACTCTGCTCCTCCAGGTCACGGCACTGGTCAGCGAGTCCCTGGGCAAGGTGCTGTATGTCTCCGGGGAGGAATCGGCCCCTCAGATCAAGAGCCGGGCGGAGCGCCTGGGAATCTCCCCAGATGGCCTGTATCTCTTGACCGAGACCGACATGGACGTGATCATGGATCACATCCATGAACTGGCACCGGAGTTGGTGGTCGTGGATTCAATTCAAACGGTCTACGTCCCTGATCTGACCTCCTCTGCGGGTAACATCAGCCAGGTTCGGGAATCCGCTTCTCGCCTGACACACCTCGCCAAGGGCGAGGGACTTCCCGTGTTCATCGTGGGCCATGTCACCAAGGAGGGGGCCATCGCCGGCCCCCGCGTACTCGAGCACATGGTGGACACGGTCCTGTACTTGGAGGGAGAGCGGTTTCATTCCTATCGCCTGTTGCGATGCGTCAAGAACCGCTTCGGCTCCACCGATGAGGTGGGGGTCTTCGAGATGAGCGGCCAGGGCATGCTGGAGGTAACCAACCCGTCTGAGGCTTTCCTCTCAGAACGCTCGGGAGGCACGGGGTCGTCCATCGCGGTGACTCTGGAAGGAACCCGGCCCCTGCTGGTGGAGATACAGGCCCTCACGAGCACTACTAGCTTCGGGCTGCCACGGCGGACGGCCAATGGCATAGACTTCAACCGCTTGCTTCTGCTGGTGGCGGTGTTGAGCAAGCGCATGGGCATGCGCCTCCACGATCAGGACGTTTTCGTGAACGTGGTAGGAGGCTTGAGGATCAGGGAGCCTGCGGTGGACTTGAGCGTCGCCGTAGCCATCGCGTCCAGCGTTCGTGACAAGCCCGTGGCTGACGATTTGGCTATCATGGGCGAGATAGGGCTATCCGGAGAGCTGCGGTCCATATCCCAGGCGTCTAAGAGGCTCAGCGAGGCGACCAGGCTCGGCTTCAAGAGGTGTCTGTTGCCTCAGTCGGTCCGCCTTCCCCGGGAGAGACCTTCCGACGTGGAGTTGATAAGGGCCCGCTCGCTTGGCCAGGCGCTGGACGTGGCGCTGGGCAAGTGACTCCAGATGCTCCGCTGATCTCACGAGCTGAGGGGATTGTCAAGGCAGCCAGGCCTGGCTTCTGGTTTATCTCTTCCGACGAGGCAGTCTGATATCAAGCCCACGAAGTCGAGCGGTTCCCAGCTGTCATAGCCCTGGGCCAGTTCCTCGAGTCTTCGCGCCAGTTGCGCCAATGAGGCCTCCGTAAGGTCTCGACAGCATCCTCGAAAGACCCCATCGCAGCGGAAGTAGTTGAAGACGAACCTGTGGTCGCACGGGTCCCTCGTGCATTCCGCTGGGAAAGCCCCCAGGAAGTCATAAGCGAAACCCCGATCGAAAGTGCCGAATGTTGCTTGACGCTCTATGGTCTTGTTCCAGGTTGTGTCGATGCCAATGCCGTGTAGGTATTGGACAAGGTGCATCAGCTCGTGGGCGGTGATGGAACGGATGCGCCACCGGGACGATTTCTGGAGATCCTCCTCTCGCACGATGACGTGCAAGACAGGCTTGTGCTGCGCAAACCAACCGTGCTTGCGCAACGCCAGGTGGACCTTCCCGGTCAGTTCGGGATATGCTTTGAGAACCGGCTCGAAATGGTCCTTCGCGTATTGCCGCAGCTTGTTTGCTCTGTCCTTCCTCATGCGGGGGCACAAGAGGTACCAGTCACTGCCCTCAGCTGTCTGCTTCGCTGAATGAACCATAGCTTCGAGGTCTTTGAGTCGCTCCAATGGTGGCGTTCGGTCACCCCCTACGCGCGGTGCTTGAGCACGCGAAGCGCGCGCAGCGTCACCCACTTGCTGGGCTTGCCTTTCTCCTCGATGTCCACCCACGTCTTGCCATTGTAGGTGTACTCCATCTTCCAGCGGCCTTGCTCGTCCTGCTTGCTCGATACCAAGTCCATGGCGTTTGCCAGGCGCGGATCGGGTCCGTACCCGAAGCTGGTGAGCACTTCGAGGTTTTGCAGGACATCGGTGACGTAGAAGAGGGGGAAGCCAAACCTGAACCAGCTGCGGCTTGGTTTGGTGGCATAGCCCATGGGATAGTCGGCTGCGGCGGGGTCTCGACTGAGGAGGAACTCGAGACCCGTCTCAATGGCTTTCGTGATCAAGGGAGTGTGGGCACTCTCAGGAAGCTTGCTGAAGGCGAGCATGACCTTGACCGCCCCCCAGGCGCAGGGTTTGCCGTCGTTGGCGGAGCAGCAAAAGCCCGGGCCGCACGTGCCTGACTTGAGGTAGTGCAGCGGCGCCTCTTTCTCCTCCCGTGGAGCGATACCCTCGCCGGTGACGACCCTGGCCATCCACTCGACCGCGCCGTCCAAGCGCTCGTCGCCCAGCCAGCCCAGGTCCAGTAATGCGGCGCTGAGGTTTCCCATAAGACAGAGGATTGCCCCTCCTTGCGTGGCGGAGGCAGAGAAGGCGCCGTTCTTGTCGATGGCGTGTTCCAGCAGGTATTCGCAGGCCTTCTGTATGCGGGGATCGCTGCCGTCTGCCCCCAGCTGAGCCAGCATACTGACTGACCAGACTATGCTACGGTACTTGGGCCGGTAGCCGGGGCCGGGCTCTTCCCAGTACCCTTCGGGCTCCTGGGCCCCGAGGATGACGGGGACGGGCCCGGTGGTCATCACCGAGCGGAGCGCTTCCCGCACCTCCGCATCGTCGAGGGGGCGGTCCGTGAGGTCGGTCAGCGCGAAATACTGCACGCCGGGGTTCTCGGCGTCCTCCTCTAAGAGCCATGGCAGCGAATTCTCATTCAGCCCCTTCGTCCAGTCTCGCATATCATTTCTATCCTTGAGTGTTCAACGGGAATGACGGCTCTCCATGAACGGAAAAGCATCAGCGCACACCATTGCGGATGTCCAGTCGCTGTCTAGTTGCCCTGAGTCAATTCCAGCATCCGCTCGAATGCGGCGATCGCGTCCTCTTCGCGACCGGCCAGGCGATAGGCATCGGCGAGTTTCAGATAATAGGGCGCGAAAGTGGGCGCCAGCCGTACCGCTTCCTCGAACTCCCCTATGGCCTCAGGCAGTTGGTCCCGTGCCTGATGTACCTCGCCCAGCAGAACATGGTAGATTGCCTCATCCTCTTCCAGCCGAACCGCCTCTTGTGCCTCGGTCAGCGCCTCATCGAGCAGTCCCTGATACCGATAGGTGTCGGCCAGCATGGCATGATAGAGGGGATCGTCCGGCCGGAGTTGCACCGCCGTTTGATACTCGACCACGGCTTCGGCCAAGTGGCCTTGGGCTCGATAGATGCTGGCACGTCGCAAGTAGGCCACCATATACAAGGGGTCAATACGTGTGATCTCGTCGTACTGGGCCAGCGCATTGTCCACCCGATCAGAGTCCCAGTAGGCGTCTCCCAGACGCAAACGATAATCCACATCTCTTGGATCCAGGCTCACCGCCGAAGCGAACTCGCCAATGGCCACGTCCAGGTCGCCTTCAACCGCGTGCATGCTTCCCAGGAGAAAGTGGTAGTAGCTCTTTTCGATCAAGCCCGTCTCCAAGAGCTCTCCATATAGCGTCACAGTCTCTTCCACCTTTCCCTGCCCCAGATAGGCGAGGGCCAACCCCTCGTATGGTCCGAGGAAATTGGGATCGTCCGCTATCGCTGCCTCGTAGTGGAGAATAGCCTCATCATCACTCCCGTAGAAGCGATACAACTCCCCCAGCGTGAACTCGGAGCGCATCGTGCCAGGATAGAGCTCCTCGGCCTGGCTCACCAGCAATGATCCCAACCCAACAATCTGCTCGTCGGTGGGCAAAGAATCCAGCCGCAGCGCTGGCAAGACGCCCACATCGGAGGTCATGAATGGAGCCAGCAGGTCAGTCTCCACCGCGCTGTTCCTGGTGTGAGCCTTGAAGATTATCGGCGGCAGGAAGATGTGGTCCTCCAACTCTTCGGCCAACGGTTGGCCTGGCCTGAGATACCTGTAGTTGGGGTTGGGGTCCAGGAGCCAGGCCTGGTCATAAGGAGAGGCCAGCTCAGGGAGCTTCTGCCAATGTTCGAGGCCGACTCTCACCGGACAGGGGCAAGGGGCCAGATACTCCACCTCAGTGGCGTCATACTCATAGTAAAGGAGCCGTTGAGCATGAGCCTCCACCGGGGTTATCACCACGTCGCC
>CAYGAW010000037.1:0-18280 GCA_964347945.1 uncultured Anaerolineales bacterium | reverse complement strand
TTTGAACCACCCAGACATACCCTCTCAGCAGCCTTTCCCTCAGCAGCTGGGAAGGGTCGGAAATCCGGGTGATTATAGCCCAATCTGGCCAAAGTGCCAGCGCTTGTTGAAGAGGGTGTCGAAGAAGCCTCTCGGAGACGCATACGACGTCATTCCGGGGCCCGGCCGCCCCTGGACCGCTTGGCTCGGACTGGGCTAAGCACAGGTGGGCGCCGCTTGGCTTCCATGCTTCGACTGGGCTCAGCACAAGTACGCCGCTTCGCGGCTACTCAGCCTGCGCGGCTCAGCATTCGCCCTGCGGCGGATCTCACGTCGTTCTTCCACACTCTCTGTTGAAGAGCAGGGTACCTTTGCGCCGATGTGGGCAGCCGTCGCCTCTCACTCTGGGGCGGGTGACGCGCGCCAGATTCTTAGCCACCCTCCGCGATGGGAGACGGCCGGTTGACGATGTAGATGCCAGCGCCCACGAGGATCAGCCCCACCCAGAGCAGCAGGGGGATGGGCTCCCTGAGGATCAAGCCGCCGAGGATCACCCCGAACAAGGGCGCGAGGAAGGTAAAAGCCGTCAAACGGCTCACCGAAAAGCGGTGAATCATCCAGAACCAGAGAAGATAACTGAAGAAGGCGACCACCACGCACTGGTAGGCGAATGCCAGCAGCACCGGGGCGCTCGGCGCAATCGGTTCGCCCCGTTGGAAGACCAGCCACGCCAAGCCCAGCACGGGAATGGAGAATAAAAGCTGGGCGAACATCGTCTGATAATGCGTGAACTCCCTGTTCTGGACTACCTTCTTGATGTATAGAGTGGTGGCTCCCCAAGCCAGCCCGCCACAGAGCACCATCAAGTCTCCGATCCAATGGCGGGGATCCAACGCCTCCGACCCCGACCCGAAGACCGCCACCAGCCCGGCGAACGCCAGCACCAGCCCCACCCCCTTGAGCACACTCAGCCGGTCGCCGGGAAGCAGGAAATGCGCACCGATGGCCACCCAGAAGGGATGTGTATACAGAAAGATGACCCCCCGCGACGCATGGGTGAAGGCCAGTCCCCAGTAGATGAACACGAATTCCAGTCCAAAGAGGACCCCGATGACGATGGCGTGCCGCAGTTCCTTGCGAGGGAAGAAGACCCCCTCACTCCTCGCCCGGGCATAGATCCAGAGAAGCGTGCAAGCGATGACAGATCGACCCGTGGCCGCCAGAAGGGGCGGAATCCCCTGGTTGCTGAACCTGATGCTGACGGTGTTCCCTCCCCAGAGGAAGCAGAGCCCTGCCAGTATCAGGCTTGCTGTCAGGGGGATGGCTCCCGAGGCATCTGCGCCACTCTGACTTCTCCTCATTGCTCAGTCCCTCCCTCAATACCGGGCTTTGGCAGCCTTGCCCTTTCATGCTGTTCGCTTGGATCGTCCCCTGCTCACCAGGGTGGCAAGCCACCCGTTTCGCCCCGCCTGCATTGTCGCCAGCGATGGTCGCGGCACCGAGGTCGCCCGCCCCGCTCGCTAGCCTCTCTCCTCCAGCGAAATGCGAAAGGGGTGTAGCTCCGCTGTCATGAGTCCGGCCTTCACGACGGGATCACCCTGCATGAATTCCAGCGCCTCGTCTTCCGCCCCGGCACGGAAGATGACGATGCCGAACTCGCCATCCTCGCAGGGTCCCGCAAGTATTAGTCTCCCTCCACTCAACGCTTCTTGGAGGTACTCGAAGTGCTCACCAAGAGTAGATTCTTCCTTCGGGGAAGCATCGTCGACGACGCTCGGACGGTTCGGCCTGAGCAAGTATACGAAGGTGCGCATCTCGCTCATCGTTTCTTGTTCTTCCGTAGGTCATTGATGAACCACGCTCCCCCTGACAATCCGACTCCTCTTGCAGGCAAGTGTGGACGCTGTCGCATACAAGACATGCTCACTCTGCAAGCGGGCTGTCGTGGACGGTGGCGCCTACCTTCTCCGGCACCATGAAGGTGCGCTCGATCTCCTCCAGGTCGTACCACCACTTGTCCTCGATGTTCTGCTTTCCGTACCCTAGCAGATCGTCCATCCAAACCGAGAAGCGGCGGGCAAGAGAGGAGCGCTCCAGCCACCACTCCACCACTTTGTGAATCCCCTGATAGGGTTTGTTCCAGGGGCAAACCTTGATGCACCGACCGCAAGACGCACCAGTGGGGTTGCCGACACGCATTCTGGTGCAGCCTTCGACGTCCAGTCCGTAGGTCTCGTAATCATTGTGGACTATCGTACCATCGCCGTGGGAGATGGACTGTGAGGGGCACTCCCTGGCGCACTTCTTGCATATCCTGCAATAGTCCTGGAGCCCGAAATCTACCGGCTTGTCAGGTGCGAGTGGCAGGTTAGTGGTCACCGCCGAAGCCTTGAACCGTGGCCCCAGAAACGGGTTCAGAACCGTGTTTCCGAAGCGCGACATCTCGCCGAGTCCGGACAGCAGGACTAAGGGTGGCATGACGACCTTGTAGTGGCCAGAGAAGTGAGGCTCGGCTTCGTATCCCAGACGTCTGATGTAGCTGGCTACTATCGTGGCGATGAAACCGCTCGTAGAATAGCTCTTGAAGCTCTGGGCGGCGCTGATCCAGTCGCTTCCCAAAGCTCCATTGAACGTCCTCCATCCTTGGTCAATGAGGAAGACCACGGCATACTTGTGATCCAGCTCGATGGGCCGCTCCTTTCTGTCCGAGGCGTAGACCGCATACAGGGGAAGCTCGCAGATTCCCACACAGTCGGCCCGCAGGAAGTAGCCCAGAGCCTTGATGTGGCGCGCGACGGCCGCTGGATCCCGTGGTATGGGAGCCAGAGTGGGGTAGACCTCGCCCAGTTCCAAGCCGGCCAGATGCCCCGTAATCTGAGACAGCGCCGCCCCGATAGGCTCCTTCTGCACGAAGCGGTCGACTTCAGCTTTGAGGCGCGGGCCGTAATCACCCCAGGCCGCCTTGATGAACCCGGCCTGCCGTTCGCTGACTCTCTCAACGTTGGGCCCTATGTACGTCGTGGGCTCATCCACGCTCCGTAGACGCTCCAGCGGATAGGGCCCCAACTGCCCCTTTGGCGCCTTGCCTTCCAGCATCCTGCCCTCCGAAATCCTAGTAGGGTGACCACGACTCGCGCCACCCTTCACGTGGGGCCGGAATCCGTGACGCGAGTCAGAAACACAACAATTGTAGCCCTGTGTCAGGCGATTGCCAAGAGTCAGCCTCATTGCCATGCCCATGAGATGCACGTGCAACTCAGCCTTCGGGACGCTGTGAAGACGATCCCGCACATCAGCCATCGCAATCGCTCCTACTCTCGCCATCGTTCCCAGCGATGCATATGCGCGATAGCGGCGCACGACGCGTCATGGGACACCCGCTCCTCTTCTCATCAGGCGTCTAGACCACTCCCAGGCCCATCGCAGCAACACGGCGATAACGATGATGATGCTCCAGTAGAAGATGAACTCAGGCACACCAAAGACAAGGGCAGAGAACGGGCTCACAGCCTGCAAGAGTGGCACCTTTTCCAGCATCTGCCGTCCATAGATGGCCCAGAGATGCCCCGGCAAAGACACCAAGCCACCCAGTACACAAAAACCCAAAACTGGACTACCGGGCAAGCGCAGCGCCAGCCACCACAGGGCCAGTCCACTGCCGCCGAAGAGCAAACCATAAGCTGGTGGGATCAACCAACGGGCCCAGGTAGGAAACACATAGCTGTAGCAGCAATTCCAGAAACTCCACAGCACCCAAGCCCACAGTGCACTCCAGAATATCACCGCACCGACCACCAATGCCCATTTGAGCTCACGGAACCGCCTGGGTCGAACGCGCCAGGCCAAGAGAAAGACAAAGCCCACGTCAATGAGAGCAGCGACGATAGCACTCATCCAATACAGTTCCGATGTAGCTTTGACGTTCTCCAGGATCGGGACGGCCTCCTTTCGCCGTCACATTCCGTCCGCGGGTCTTACGTCGCTGTCCGCATCTCGTGGGCTTTCAAGGTTGCCATTGCTGCCAGCAGACTCTCCCAGTCGCCATCACGCACCCCTGCTGGTTCCATGGTGAGCGGGCCTGTGTAGCCCCATTTGTACTTGACAGTGTCCAGTGCCTCGTAGAAACCAAACGGAGCGTCCTCCAGCACCCATTCGCCCGCCTCCAACCGCCCTCGCAGGTGTATGTTTACGATCCTGTCCTTGACTGACTCGAATCTGTCGAGTTCATCGTAGAGGGCAGCCCACCACAAATCCAACGTTATCCACTCAAACCGTCTTACCAACTCGAAGGGTGTTCTGCCCGCCAGGTTGGTCGGGACATTCTCCACCGAGGCTTTGACACCAGGGTACCGGCCCGACATCTCCCGGAGGACGCCCTGTGCCACCGACCAGTCAAAGTCCGCCTTCCAGGTATCCCAGAGATGGAAGACGCACACAGGTGCCTGAACCGCCTGGGCCAGAGATAGTGCTTCAATAATCAGTCTGCGCCCTCTCTGGACATCTTCCTCCAGGCCAGTGCATAAGCAGGCTCCAACATCGCGGTTGGCGTGGACGGACAGGACCGGCAATTCAGCTTCCTGCAGCAGCGCTGCAATCTCGGCAATCGTGTACTTCTCGCTTGCTTTCCAGGCTACCAGACGTCTATCTCGCTCATCCCTTGGAGGCTCTTGGTTGTCCCACTCCGCCATATTCTGAAACTCGACGCCGTCGACCACTGCCTCTAGCCAAAGTAGCCTCATTAGCTCCATCGTGCCGGGCAGATCGTAGTACCGCCTCTGTATCACCTCAGTCGTTGGAGCAACGGAGATTGACACGAGGTTCGGTGCCCTTCTTTCCGCTTCCATGGCCTCGCTAACTGGCACCACTTTGCCCTCTTGAGGCAGGCAAACAGATGGCACAAGAGGCGTCAGCAAAGTCAGGCCTTGCCCACCACTTCAGGTGCCTCTGTCTTTCCCTGCCACTCGTAGACACCGAACCTGCAGAAGTCTGTGAATCCAAGCCTACGGTAGATTCCCAGTGCCATTTCCGCCGCGCGAAGCACGCCGATTCGGTACCCCAATCTCCGAGCCTCGCCCAGAGCCGCAAGCGTCATCGCCGTCCCAATCCCCTGCCTCCGCTTCTTCGGCAAGGTACCGACGGCATAGACGCCCGCCACCCCGGCTCCCATGAACAGCCGCGACGCACCGACAGTCTCGCCGTCCAGCGAGCCCACATACAGTCGCCACCGAAGATGGTCACCGAATTCCAGGCGACCGAAGACATCCAGAAGGACTCTCGCGACCTTCTCGGGATACTGGAAGCTGGCTGCCACGACGCGCATCCACTGCTGCAACTTCGGAGCGCAGTCCACGCGCTCCATCACCAGCTGGGACGGTGTGGACAGGCTCTCATCCAAAGTCCGCAAATCGACTGCCATGCCGATCTCATACCCTGTGTGGCTCAACCCCTGGGCGATCAGACGTCTTCCCAAGTCGTGCGGCTGGCTGGAGGGGCCAACATGCCAGCTCAAGGGGATTGCGCGTGCAACGAAGTGACTCAGAAGCTCGGCGATCCTTCCATCTGCATGCTCGGGTTCGAATCGGGCTTGATAGACGCGGTTGAGAAAGGAATGGGGCACGTCGGTGGTGATCCACATCACGTCGGGTTCATCGTGGATCTGGACGTGGGGCGACGCAGTGGAGAGCACGCGCACCTGCTCAACTATGTTGGCCTCGATGGCCTGCTCGACCGCTCGTGGCGAGAAGCTCTTGAGAATCGCGCTGATCTTCCTGACCTCCTGCCACAAATGTGAAGGGGGGTTTCGCAGACGGTCGAGTGTCGGATCGAGCGTCTCTCCAGTAGCAGACGCGCGTCACCTCATACTGGAGATCATTCCGCTTCAGCACGCCCGGGGTGCACCCGCACAGCTGCAACCTCTGGTTGCGCGCACTCGACGGGCTCGGCCTCGACTTCGGGCCGGAACTGGCTCATGTACAGGTCGTGATACAGCCCGCCCTTGTCCAGGAGTTCCTCGTGGGTCCCGCGCTCTGTTATCCGCCCGTCCTGGATGAATATCACCTGGTCAGCATCACGGATGGTGCTCAACCGGTGAGCGATCACGAAACTCGTCCGTCCCTGGAGCAACTCACTTAGTGCGCTCTGGATGAGCAGTTCCGTGCGAGTGTCCACGCTGGAAGTCGCTTCATCCAGAATCAAGATCCGTGGGTCGGCTAGCACAGCTCGGGCGATGGAGATCAACTGCCGCTGACCCTGGCTGAGGTTGCTGGCCCCCTCCGTCAGCTCCGTTTGGTAGCCTTCCGGCAGGCGGGTGATGAAGTCATGGGCCTTGGCCAGCTTGGCGGCCCCCATCACTTCTTCGTCACTCGCGCCCAGGCGACCATAACGGATGTTCTCCATCACCGTGTCCGAGAATAGGAAGGTGTCCTGCAGGACGACGCCCATTTGCCGTCGCAGGCTGGCCTGGGACACCGTCCGGACATCGTGCCCGTCCACTGTGACCCTGCCCCCGCATACGTCATAGAAGCGGCCAATGAGGTTGATCACGGTCGTCTTACCCGTCCCCGTGGGCCCGACCAGCGCCACGGTCTGACCCGGTTCCGCGATTAGGTCCACATCCTCCAGCACGGGCTCGCCTGGCTTGTACTCAAAGCACACGTCCTCAAAGGCGATCCGCCCCTCTATGGAGGGTAGTTCGATAGCGTCCGGCTCATCCACGATGGTCGGCGGTGTGTCGAGCAGTTCGAAGATGCGCTCGGCACCGGCGATGGCCGACTGCAAATTGGCCCAGATCATAGCAATGGCCCTCACCGGCTCGAAGAAACGGCGGACGTACTGCACGAACGCGACGATGATGCCGATTGACGCCAGGTCGTTGAGGGCAAGGTAGCCGCCGTAGCCCACGACGATGGCCACGCCGATGATGCCGAGAACGTCCAGTGTGGGTGCGAACGCTGCGGTGACTGACTCGGCCGCGACGTTAGCATCCCGGTTGGCTGCGCTAACCTGGCGAAACGCCTCCACGTTGGCCTGCTCTCGGCTGAACGCCTGAGCCACCCTCACGCCAGCGATGTTCTCCTCCAGCTCGGCCGATACGCCGCCGATGGTCCGGCGGGTTACTCGAAATGCCCGCCGCGCCCGGCCGGAGAAGAAGACGGTGCTGAGAACCATGGCTGGCAGGACGGTGAAGCTGACCAGCGCCAGCCGCCAGTTCAGCACCCACATAACGATCAGGATGCCGGCCAGTGTCAGAAAGCTACTCACGAATCGGGTAAGCCCCATGCTCAGCACCCTGTTGATGACGTCAGTGTCATTCGTCAACCGGGACATCAAATCTCCGGCCTCGTGCTCATCGAAGAAGCTCAAGGACAACGATTGGATCTTCGCAAAGATCTGCTCTCGTAGGCTGTAGAGGACGTTCTGACCAAGGCTGACCATGACGTAGAAGCTGCCCAGGTTGGCGGCCCAGCCGCCAGCGTAGGCACCTAGAAGCAGCAGCATCGTACGACTCAGGCCGCTCCAGGCCAAGTCGGCCCCCATTTCGCCGTTGACGAAGTCCCACAGCAGATCAACCGCTCGTCCAATGAGACCCGGTGCGGCAACCGTAAGAACAGTATTGACGAGGACCAACAGGGTCACTGCCAGCAGTTGTCCCGCGAAAGGCCGCAGATATGACAACAGCCTGACAAGTGTGTGACGGAAGTCGGTGGCGTGCTCGACCTCCTGCCTCAGTGCATGTCCGGGACCGCCGTGGAACATCAGACCACCCCCCTTCCCGGTTCCACACTCAAGGCCATCTCGGCCTGTGGCCCCGGCACCCGGTCGTCTTCTAACTGCGAGCAATAAATCTCGGCGTAGATGGGGCTCCTTTCCAACAACTCCTGGTGCGTACCGATGGCCGCAACCTCGCCCGCATCCAAGACCACCACCAGATCCG
This sequence comes from uncultured Anaerolineales bacterium, assembly GCA_964347945.1. Lineage (GTDB taxonomy): Bacteria > Chloroflexota > Anaerolineae > UBA7937 > B3-Chlor > CAYGAW01. The sequence continues at coordinate 10,368 of CAYGAW010000037.1, read as the reverse complement.
CGCTCTGGACAGTGCTGATTCGCTGAGCGATGACAAAGCTTGTCCGCCCTCCCCGGAGGCGTTCCAAAGCCTGCTGGATGCGGTACTCAGTCTCCATGTCCACGCTGCTCGTGGAGTCGTCCAAGATGAGGATACGCGGATCGACCAGCAGTGCTCGAGCGATGGCGATTCGCTGCTTTTGCCCGCCGGAGAGAGTAACACCGCGCTCGCCCACAGCCGTATCATAGCCATCAGGGAAGCTCATGATGAAATCATGGGCCTCGGCCGCTTGGGCCGCGGCGGTGATCTCCTCCTCCGTGGCGTCTGGCCGCCCGTAGGCGATATTCTCCCGGATTGTGCCTCCAAAGAGAACCGTCTCCTGCAGCACAATGCCGATCTGGTGGCGGAGCGATTCGAGGGTCACATCGCGCACATCACGTCCGTCCAACGTCACTCTTCCCTCACTTACATCGTAGAAGCGCGGTATGAGATTGATGACCGTACTCTTGCCCGAACCGGTTGCGCCAAACAAGGCCACGGTCTGCCCTGGCTCAGCGATGAAGCTAACACCGTTGAGCACAGGCTCTTGGTCGCGAAAGTACCGGAAGGTGACGTTCTCAAACTCGACCCGTCCCTCAATCGGAGGCAACTCCGCTGCGTCTGGCCTGTCCGTCACTTCGACCTCAGTGTCCAGGATCTCAAAGATCCTCTCCGCGCCGGCGCCAGCCTGAGAGACAGCCATGATGATCATGCCCAGCATGATCATGGGGAACATGGTCATCATCAGGTAGCTCTGAAAGGCGACCAACTCACCGATGGTCAAGCGGTCGGCGATTACCTGATAGCCTCCGCCCCAGACTACAGTCAGCGTGCCAAGATTGGCTATGGTGAAGATGAGCGGAATGACAAAAGCAAACATCCTGCCGACGCGGAGACCCGCGTCTCGCAACTCGAGGTTGGTCAGGCCAAACCGTTCCCCCTCCCATCGCTCGCGGGCAAACGCCTTCACCACCCTCACCCCGGCCAGGTTCTCCTGCAACACGGTGTTGAGACGCCCCAGCTTCTGCTGAACCTGGATGAACAGGGGCCGCCCCCTCCCAGCAAAAAGGCCGAACACCCCGAACACCAGCAGCATCACGGGCAGTGTCATGAGGGTCAGCTGCCAGTTGATTCTGAATAGCAGAATCAGGCTGCCAATCATCATCAGCAGTGCACTGGCCAGTTGCAGCAATCCCGTACCGATGAACATCCGCACCAACTCCACATCGCTGGTAGCTCGAGTGAGCAGTTGGCCGGTTTGAGCGCGGTCATGGTAGCTGAAGGAGAGCCTTTGTATGTGCATGTAGAGTGCGTTGCGCAGGTCGTAGGCCACCCCTTGGGATGCCTTCGCCGCCAGGTACCCTCGCACGAACGTGAACAATGCCGCAACCAGAGCAGCGATCACGATTCCTACTGCACCCCAAATGATGACGTTGAGCGCTCCAGCAGAGATTCCCTCATCAATAACCACCTGAGTCAGCCGCGGAACAATCAGACCGCCAAAAGTGCCCAGTAACAAACTGATGAACGCACCGACTGCTTCCAACTTGTAGCTCGAAAGAAAGCGTAGTGCGCGCACAAGCGGTGCCCCCAAGGTGCGCCCTCTCGATCGCCCTTCTCGTTTCGGAAGTCCGTCTCTCCTACTCTCTTTCAATCGCCTGACTCCACTCTCTTATCACCCGTCCGGGCAAAACAACCTCTCAGCACATCTAGCCCAGCCGAGAGTTGATCACATTCCTCTGGTGACAACGCAGCAGTAAGTTGCGCCACTCGTGCTTCGACCGAACGCATCATGTCCTCAAGTACCGTGCGACCAGCAGGCGTTAATTCGACCATCACCACGCGTCGGTCGTGGGGAGCTCGCGCCCGCGTGACCCATCCTCGCTCCACCAAAGTGCTGATGGAGTTGGACATGGTGGGCAGACTGACCGCCTGCTTCTCCGCCAGTTCACTCAGGTTATGAGGCCGCTCCGCCAGTACGACCATCAGACGGCAGTGCACCGGGGCCGGCACATACCCCGTGCTCCGCATCTCCAGCGCAAGTCTCCGCATGACCAGCGGAATGACCTCTACGACCCGACGTGCAGCCACTTCAGTTCTGCCGGACATGGCGGTTAGCCCCCCTAATACTTCGTAGTACTAATTATACGGACCGAGATCCAACTTGTCAAAAACCACAGTCCTCGGGCAGACAAACGCCCATTCCACTGCTGTGCCGAGGGCGAGACCAACACCCGCTTCTACCTCACTCCCAATCGTGCCTTCCACTCCTCGACCCACGCTGCGTCCACGCGGGCCAGCCGTCTTTTCCTGAGATTCTCCTTCATGATCCATAACACATCTTTGTCGTCGCTGGAGAACCACTTCTCCATCGCTCTCTTGCCCTCTTCGGCGGCACCAGCGACCGCTACACTCCAGCAGTAGCCCAAGCCCTTTCTCAGAGCTTTGAACTCATCGCTTTTTCGATCCTCGACCATCGGTATGGAAGCGGTTATCCCATCGAGGATCTTGAGCACTTCCTTCACGTGCTTATCTTCTTTCAGCAAAGAGGGCTCGCAGAGGGCGGCTGCGGCGGCCCTTCTCTCCAGGACATTGCCCTGGCTCCACTCCTCCATCTCTTGCAGCAACTGGTCCATGTCCACCGCTCCCAGGCGCTGCAGCGCCATAGCCACCGCCTCGCGTATCCTCCACCGTGGATCCGACGCACATCGACGCAGCGTCACCAACACCTCCACCTTCCCCTCAGCCAGAAGCCTGCCCAATCCAAGCACGCCGCAGAAGGGGAGGAATTCGTGGGGGGAGCCTGTGGGCGCCTTTGCGGCATCGAATAGGAGGTAACGGCGGAAAAGCTGTCCTTGACCCTCCTCAGCCACAGCGCGGGCCAATTCGATGTTGGCCCTTCGACCCGGCAGTCCGGACTCTTCTAACAGAAAGGCATCCCAGTTTCCACGTGCTCTGAGCGCCTCCCTATAGCGCTCGGTCTTGCTCATTGTGCGCTCCTTTCGACGGAGGGCCTGCCGACCATCATCTCGTATCCATAGTACGTGAGCGCCACCTCCATGTCAAGGCCCGACCCCTGATCGTCTTCTCTTGAGCCACCCGTGGCCGCCGAGATCCTGCTAACTTCACCTATCAACCTCCCTGCCCGAGTGCGCCCTTGGCACACCTTTTGCCGAATCTGGTGTAAAATTGTCTTGGCGACTTGCTGTTCGTAGAGCATACCCCAAGAGGAGTTCACACGGGACGGGAGAGCTAGACCGAAGGAATGATTGAGAGAACCACTACTGCGGCGCCACCACGGGAGGCTAAAGGCCCCTTGCTCGTCAGGGAGATAGAGTGTAAGTCCATTCTCACCAAGAGCGGCATCGAAGGGGTGGACTATGCCCTCAACCCCTATGTAGGTTGCGAGCACGGCTGTGAGTACTGCTACGCCACTTTCATGAAGCGCTTCACCGGCCACCAAGAGGAATGGGGTACGTTCGTCGACGTGAGGGTCAACGCGGCGCAGGTACTGGCGCGGCAACTCAAACGGGCCAAACCGGGTAACATCACCTTTGGCACGGTGACCGACGCGTATCAGCCGCTGGAGGAGAGGTACTGCATCACACGGGCGTGTTTGGAGGTCCTGCTCGACTATGACTTTCCCGTCACCGTTCTCACCAAGTCCGCCCTCGTCCTGCGCGACTTGGACCTAATCAAGCGCCTCAAGGAGCCAGTGGCGGCGTTCACCATCACCACCCTCGACGATGAAATCCGCCAACGCTTCGAGCCACACTCTTCGCCCATCCCGGAGCGCCTGGAAGGCCTACGGGTGCTGGCCGACGCGGGCATCCCCACCTGGGCTTTCTGTGGCCCTCTGCTGCCCTTCCTCTCGGACACCGAGGAGGAGGTAAATGCCCTCTTCCGCGAGCTCAAAGGAGTGAACGTGGGCTACGTGCTGGTGGACAGCCTGAACCTGCGGGGCGCAGCCTGGGGGCGCATGAGGAAGTCGTTGCAGACGCACCACCCCGATTTGGTTCCGGCCTACAGTGCGCTGCGCGCGAACCGAAATCTCTACCACGCCGCGCTGCTGGAGAGGACACGCCGCATCGCCGAGAGGCACGGGCTGGACTGGAGAGGCGTGGACCTGGGTTGTTGAGTGGGATGATGGCCGGTGGATCAAGGAGGGTGGCTCGACACCCGTGTGGATTGAGCGCAAAGGTCAGCCCAGCAAGTGGATCACATTGAATGCGATGCGGATCCTGAAGAGGATGAAAGGAAAGTGATGGCGATTGATCTAACTCGATGGCTCCTGGAGTGCGACGAACCATGGACCCGCTACCGCACGCTGGTGGACCTCCTCGACCGGCCGGAGGACGAGGCAGAGGTACAGACCGCCCGCGCCGAGATGCTGGCCCACCCCGGGGTTCTGGACCTGATCGCCCAAGCCGCCACATGGCCTGGGCGCCCTCTCAAACGACACAACGACGCCAGCCACCCCATCTACGCCTTCAGCACGCTCGCCGACTTCGGAGTGCGGGCTGGCGATCCTGGCATGGACGCGACCATCGAAGCAATCATGGCCCATCAGGCGCCGGAAGGCCCTTTCCAGACCTTGGGCAATGTCCCCCGGGCCTTTGGCGGGACGGACGAGGACATGTGGACATGGATGGCGTGCGATGCGCCCACGCTTCTCTACTCCCTGGCGGCCATGGGCCTCGCCGGTGAGCCGCCCGTGAGGAGGGCAGCCCAGCATCTGGCTGAGCTGGTAGACGACAACGGGTGGCGATGCGTGGCCGCCGCTGAGTTGGGGAAGTTCCGAGGTCCCGGGCGCAAGGCAGACCCCTGTCCCATCGCCAACGTCTATGCCTTGAAGGCGCTCTCACTGGTGCCGGGTCTGGCAGACAGCGAGGCCACCCGAAGGGGCGCCGAGATGCTTCTTTGGCACTGGGAGCACCGGGGGCAGCGCAAGGTCTACATGTTCGGCATTGGGACGGACTTCAGGAAGCTCAAATATCCCTTCGTCTGGTACGACATCATGCACGTGGTAAATGTGCTCAGCCGCTTTCCCTTTGTACGCACTGACGTACGTCTGGGGGAAATGCTGGACACCATAACCGCCCAGCCTGATCAGGAGGGGCGCTACACTGCCGGTTCCATGTACCGCGCCTGGCAGGGGTGGTCCTTCGCCGACAAGAAGAACGCCTCGCCGTGGCTCACCTTCCTGGTGCTGCGCGTGCTGAGGCGCATGGAGCAGATAATGTAGCGTTCCCTAGGTGCCGCCGTGGGACAGGATCAGTCGGTCGATCTGATCCTTCAGCAGAGGCAGGTCCCCTTCAACGATTTCCCAGACTATCGCCAAATCCACCTGGAAGTAGGCGTGGATGAGGCGATTCCTCATGCCCACTATCTCGCTCCACAGAACTTCGGCATGGGCCTGCCGAAAGTCATCCGAAACGTTCCTGGCGGCTTCGCCGATGATCTCAAGTTGCCGGACAACGGCGTCCTGTACCAGCTCACTCTCGAAGAAATCATCCCTCGATACACCACCGAGGTGCCGCTCTATCCTGTGAATCGCATCCACAATGTGGCGCAAGTATACCGTGTCATCCCTCTTCAAAGAGCACCACCATATCTTCCTCGACATACGGACGAATGTATGGACTCAGCGCGTCTCCGCTCACCAATTCCACCTCACGACCTAGCAGGCGACTCAGCTCTTCTTCGAGCGCGAACCATTTCAAGCCAATAGCAGGGCGATCCTCAGGCTCCTTCAGATCCACCAAGATGTCAATGTCACTTCCGGGCCCATCCTGTCCCCTCACCGTCGAGCCAAAGAGGGCGATCCGCTTCACCCCCCAAGGCAAGAGAACTGGTAAGACCTTCTCACGCAACTCCTCAAGCGCTTCCATCGTGCACCGCCTCAGTGAAATCTCTGTGCAATCAGCAAGGTTTGTTCAGCTTTCATTGCACGCGCGCTCGCCCATGGCATCAACTGCCCGGACACCATAGTCTACTAGTCTCCACGGCTGACCAGAGTGCGAGGCTCAAATACCAGAGTATAGGAGGGCCCAACACTTCTGGGGCAATGCTCCACGCCTTTCGGTACGACGGCCATCTCGCCCTCATGCAGTGTCACGTCTGGCTGGCCCTTGAGCTGAAGGGTGATCTCTCCCCTGTGGACGTAGAAGAGTTCGTCCTCGTTGGTGTGCTTGTGCCAATGATACTCGCCTTCGAGCAAAGCCATGCGGACGACCTGATCGTTGACCCGGGCGATCTCGATGGGAGACCACGGTCTGGCGATACTGGCAGCTTTCTCCTCGAGATTGATCACTTCCACCATGTCTATGACACTCCTTGCCCGTCACTTCCCGTCGTGACGGAGGCTGTCACTCAAGCCCTCGCCGCAACGAACCACCACTAGGGGATTTCGCAGACCTTTGCTTCCTCGGGCGTCGTCACTTGAATAGTAGATTGGATGATCCCGTATTCGTCAGCGAGGTATTGGCTCATGTCTTCAACCAAGCTCCCGGCCTCCACCGCGTGATTTACCTCAGCCAGTTCCGCGTGGGCGGAGAAGACGATCATACCCGCGGTGATGGTCCACAGATGAACGTTATACAACTCTCTGAGCTGGGGGAACTTGCTCCTGAGATCCTCAGCGATGATGTCGATGTTCAATCCCGTAGGCGCTACCTCCAGCAAGACCTTCGTGGAATCCTTGAGTATCCCCCACGCCCAGCGAATGATGAGCGCCGATATGCCAAGGCTGACCAGCGGGTCGAGGATATTCCAGCCACTGAAGAAGATGACCACCGCCGCCACTACAATGCCCACGGAAGAAGCAGCGTCAGCCACCATGTGATAGAAGACGCTTCTAACGTTGAGATCCTCTCCCAAACTCCCCTGGAGAATGGCAATGCTGGCCAGGTTCACCGCCAGGCCCACGAGCGCCACGCCCAGCATTTGGAGGCCCAGGACTTCCAGCGGATTGATGATCCTCAGCACTGCCTCGAAGATCATCACAGCCACGATCAGGAGGAGGAACAGCCCGTTGATGAAGGCAGCCAGGATCTCGGCCCTGTATAGGCCGAAGGTGCGGTGGTGGCAGGGTGGTCTCCTTGCTATGACAATCGCTACCAGGCTGATGGCGATGGCGAAGGAGTGCGTGAACATGTGCCCGGCGTCGCTGATCAAGGCGATGCTGCCAGTGCGCAGACCCCCGACGATCTCCACCACCATCACTACACCGGTGATGGTCAAGGAGAGAGCAAGCCTTCTCGCGGCCACGGCGCGAAACTCAAATAGATGTTCAGAGAAAGCGCTTTCAGTTGCTCGTCCTTCCATCTATCGCTCCCTCAGAGGTCGGACTTCAACGCACGTGCTTCTAGACCGCTCTGCTCTCTTCTTTCAGCGACACCGATAGCGTCAAGTAAGACGAGAACAGCGTCGTCAGCAATTGCAGGAAAGGCGAGACGAAGATCATGAGCACCAGCCAGCCGACGAAGCTCAGTGTCGGATCATACAGGATGTCTGGATGGCCGAAGTTCGCGACGTCGAAAGTGGGATCGAAGAGCAGCAGGATGGTAGGTCCCCAGAGGAGAGCCATCAGTACGAAGGTCACCAGGCAAGCAGCGACAGCATGCAGCAACACCGTTCGCAGGGTCTGTGTCACGTGTGAGTTGCCTCTGATGGCGCTCATGGCGATGTACCATCCCACGGGGAACCCAAGCGCGATGCAGAAGATGGGCACCCCCATTCCCATGCCAACGCTCACCAGATCGGCCATCGCGTAGCCCGCAAATGCTACCTTTCGGTTCAACGTGAGGAATCTGTCCACGCCGTCGGCCTCCTTCCGTTATCGCCACTTGGCCGCGCCAGCGCACCTACGACCACGCGGGAGCGTTCGGATTCCTGTCAAGCAGACCATCTATTCCGAACCTGTTCGATCGCCACTGCGTATCCGCATGCGCTAGCTCCTCTTCCTGACCTCACATTATAGCAGAACGCGAGAGTCGTGTGAAAGCTGCCTGACCAACACGACAGCGACGACTGCCTCGAAAGGGTACCGACTTAGCTTCCCGGGGTTCTCGACTCGCCGAGGTTGCTGCCACTGCCGGTCAGTCCGCGGCAGGCGGCACGTAGACGCGAATGGCGGCTTCGCCGTTGACGGGGCACTTGTACTCGCAGATGCCGCACCCGATGCATCGCTCCCTGATCACGTGAGGGCGCTGCACAGTCACCGGTTCTCCGTCGGAGGTCAGCACCTCGACCAGCTCCAACTCGATGGCCTTGTCGGGTACCGGGCACATCTCCTCGCAAACGATGCAGTCCCGGTAGTCGGCCCAGGGGATGCAGCGATCCTTTTCGATGTACGCCAGCCCGATGACCCGCTGCCGCTTCTCCTCCAGACTCAAGGGCGGGACGGCCTGCACGGGACACACCTGACCACAGGCGTTGCACGAGTAGTCGCAGTAGCCCAGCCGGGGTACGAGGACGGGCGTCCACAGCCCCTCCAGGCCAGCCTCTGCTATCGACGGCTGGATAGCGCTGGTGGGACAGGCCCTGATGCACTCCCCGCAGCGGATGCACTTGGACAGCAGATCGTTCTCCCTGGCTCCGGGGGGGCGAATCAAGCGCAGGTGGTCCCTGAAACTCGTGCCACTGCCCCGCGCCAGAGCGACGCCAGCGATGGCCGCGCCGAACGCCACCAAGGCCTGCCTGCGGCTCGGATCGTAGGTCTCCCACTCGGCCGGCATGAGTTGGGGCGTGAACTCGATGGCGTTATGGGGGCAGATCTCCAGACATTTGAGACACATCGTGCACTCGCCAGGGTCGCTGCCATACTCCTTCCCCGGCCGGATCGTTCCCGTAGGGCAGGTTTTCACGCAGGCGTCGCATTGTGTACACTGCTCGTTCATCTCTCGCCGCACGATCCCCACCTTGCTCGCCAGGCCCAAGAGCGCCCCCAAAGGACAGACGTAGCGGCACCAGAAACGCGGCGCCGCGAGGTTCAGCAGAATCACTCCCACGAACACTCCTGCATAAAGAGCGGTATAACGGTAGAAGGCCGGACTGGCTGGGAGGACCTTGGGCCGCACCAGACCGTCGAAGAATGACACGGTTGGGCGAAGCATCGGCAGCCGATATAGCGTAGCCTCAACCACGGTGATCACCTGATCTACGGCTGGCCAGACGCTCACCGACAGGGTGCGAAAGAGGATGGTCAAAGGGTCAAAGATCATCAAGGTCAGGTTGGTGAAGAGAGCCGCCAGGAGGACGGTCAACAGAAGGCCGTACTTGACCTGACGCCACGAATCACTGGGTGCCTCGCGCCTTCCACGCCACCAACTGAGGGAGAATAGATCGAGAAAGGTACCCAGTGGGCAAAGCCAACCGCACCACACCCTGCCGAAGGCGAAGGTCAGTGCCAGCGTGATCAGCGCCAAGGACGAGCCGAGAAGAAGGGTGCGACTGGCCACCAGATGAGAGAACATCGCCAGGGGATCGAGGCGCATGGGGATGTTGACCACCGACCCCGGCCAGCCGCCTCGGCGCGACCAGACGAAAAGGGCCACGAAGGCCAGCAAGGCGAGGGCCTGGACGGCTTTGCGGAGGGTCGTCCACCGCACCCACCGCCTGGCTCCGATGGCCAACTCAGATCTCCTCGATCCTAAGGTTGCCCAGGTCGCTGCGGCCTAGTCCCATCTCCGTGGCTGCGCGCACGTAGTCCAGATCCATGGGCTGCACGCCGAACAGCGTGGCCGCGTAGGAGTCCGCCGCCACGATGTCCGGACTGGCGATGACGGTGTCCAGTTTCCTCACATCATTGAGATTGCCACCGGTCGGCCCATTCGCCACCAGGACGCGCACCGCGTCTACGACCGTCAAACCAGGTCGCACACGACTCGTCAGGTCAGCCAGACGTTGTCCCAGGTTGCCGTGCATGGCAGACCGGTTGGTGATCACACCCATGAGGTTCTTCATCCCCAGTGTGAGCTTGGCCAGGTTGTGGTGCTTGGCGATGGGCACGTTTATCACCAGATCGGCGTTGAGCACCTCGTCGTAGATGTCCTTGGTGCGCAGATCTCGCCCTTCGGGGATATCGGTGGCGATGAACTTGAAGAAGGCCATGATCTCCATCTGCCCACCGACAGCGCGTACTTGCTCCTCAATGCCGCTGCGCAGGTAGGCCTCCTCGGGCGTCCCGCCGAAGGGGTAATCCATCACCCGTACGCTCCTCGCGCCGACCTCGAAACACAACTTCACCAGTGCCCCCACGACCCAAGGGTTAGTGGTTGCCGCGTACTCGTAGGTGTGATAGGCCACGCAGATGTTGGGCTTGATGATCACGTTGTAGCCGGGTTGCAC
>CAYGAW010000036.1:0-15181 GCA_964347945.1 uncultured Anaerolineales bacterium | reverse complement strand
CCCTCAACCTCCTCCAGCACAATCTCGAGCCGGGAATCGGGACTGTCAGGCGGGAACTCAGTTGTACGCCAAGACTGGACAATGCGGCGGCCCGGCTCCAATTCCTCGTTGACTCCCTCAATATAGCCATCCCACATAGAGAACCTGGCTCCAACTTCCGGGAGTATCCGGGCGCTGGCGTCGATGAACGCGGCGTGCTCCTCGCTACTGAGCCACGCCTGGTAGATTCGCTCAGCCTTCGCAGGAAGGATGGTGGACACTTCGAAGCTCTCTGGCATGCTTACCTCCTTCGCTCAGGCAGGTGAGCCTTTGCGGAATTGTAGCAATAAGATGGACAAGCAGCAATCAACCACGAGACGAGGGATTTGGTCGTCAGCCCTTCGGGACTGCTACACTTGCAGAGCCAGACGTGCGGGTCCGCTCCTCCGCTCCAACTTTTGCTGTGCTTCCAGGCAACGACGCTTTTCCTCGAGGTCATGTGCGGTGAGGCTACATAGCGCCACCCCCGCACAAGGAGCCCATCAGGATTCCTCTACTAGAACGATGTCCATGTTATGCAGTAGCGACATCGCTTCCGGCAGCGAGAACTTGGCTTCTTTGAGAACGTTCCGTCCGGGGTCAATGGAGTAGTTGCGAGCGCGGCTCAAATCAGCTTCAGATAGATCTGTCTTATGAAACATGCTCTTGGAGAGGTCAGTGCCTGCGAAGTCAGCCTGGGCCAGATCAGCCTCTCGGAAGTCAACATCTATTGCCGCACAATCTCTGATCTGCATCCCTTTCAGAGTCAGCCCAAGGAATGTGGAATGGCTGATGGCGCACTTGAGGAATCCGACCGGATCGCCCAGCCCAGCCGTGGGCCAGTCCGCCTCAGTCCAGTTGACGCCAATGACCTTCGAGTTCTCAAATCGAGAGGAAGAAAACCTGCTCTGTGGCACCTGGACCAGACTCAGGTCGCACTCTCGGAAGGAGCAGTTGACGAAGCTACAGTTGCGGAAAACGGACTCAACGAAGGAACAACGGACAAACGCACAGTCGTGGAACTCACTTGAGACAATCTCACCATGCTCCAGGTGTACCTCCTTGAAGACCTGATCAGCATAGTCAGCCTGCGAGGACACCATAGAGCTCAAATCTGACATCTCCAAATCCACCCAGCTCTCTCCATCCACCTGTGGCGAATGACGGTCAGCTAGAGCGATTTCTTCCCGCCCAATTCTGGATTTCGCGCGTCATGCGGATGTTTCGTGTCTGAACGTGATGCGATACTTGTGGGCAGCCTCTGCTTCTCGGGGCGTTCCGTTCCGCTAGCCCATTGACACGCACACGAGTCTCCAAGAATGCTACCACAGTCCTTCCAAACTGAACAATCCCGTCAGGCCAGGCCCAATACCCATTGGGGCTCCACTAGTGTATCCGCCTCGTCCCCCACCACACGCCTCGTTGGGAGTGCAGCACGCCCCTCCCACAGCTGGCTGACCGCTACTTTGCACGCGGAGCTTATGTCTAGCACGAGAACAATTCACCTCGCCGCACCCATCTATGGCGCTAGTCAACTCATCACCCGGTTCTGATTATGTCAATGTCGTTTCATTGCTCCACCGCTTCGATGCAAACGCGGGAGAACGGCCCCCTGCTCCCATCGCACCGGGGGCTCAGATGGGACTTGGCAGGTGTAGCCTGGTTGCCTCCTCCGACCTAGCACAGGATACTGCGAGAACCAGTGCTCGGACAAGTGCCGGGTCTACAGCGTACGTGGGGATTGCACTCTTGAGGATTCGAACACGCGCGCCATCGTCACGCTATGGTCCGGGATGTAATCAAGCCAAGCACAGAACGTGCTCTGGCTGCTTCCGCTTGGCTCTCCTCTAGGAGCCACTGGTTCCTGCGCTCTGCTTGTGCCCTACCCTTGATACAACAAGCCCGCTCGCAACTGCTACCAGGGCAGCAAGCACCAGCACCCATGCGGCGACCGTGAACAAGTCTTCTTCGCCCGTGCTGGCTCCTATGACGAGGGTCGCCCCCGCCCCGCACTGCAGCACAAACACCAGGTAGGCAGTACTCCACCACCAGGAGCCAGGCACACGGCCTTGCCTGGTAGAGGAGACAGCAGCTGCGAAGATGAGAATCTGGGGCGCCCCCGCAAGTATGATGTAGATGACTACGACAGCCACTACGGATCCCCTCAGATCCATGTCCGCAGGCCGCGTCATCCACTCTCCGGTGAGCATGGTCGCAAGCGCGAGACATGCTAGGAAGGCGCAAGCAGTGACGTTCTCTTTGCTGATCATGGTGCCCTTCTCCTCGTCACATCAGGCTCCCTCCTCCAACCCACGATCCTGCCACAATCCCTCTGGCCGCAGCGCAGCCCGAAGAAGCGTTCTACTTATACATGGCTGCAAGATCTGTGCCACGCGGACTAGGCTGAAGGGGGCGAGTGTAGCGAAGAACTGGCACGGTTGAGGGGCAATCCGCGGCATTTCTCGAAGGTCAGCATCCCCGGTGGAGGCGCCCCATGGGCGGGATTATCTCACGTTGCTGTGAGGAAACCTACACACTGTGGAATTTTGCGCACCGTCGGGAAGGCAGACCAGTCCCCGAATGGTGGCGGCTCTGCGAACAGCGTGCCCCCGATTCTCCCTTGCTGTATGCCGCCCTCCTAAGAGAGGATGAGGCAGAGCTCAGAAGATGGTACCTATGAAAGAGCATCCGGGCGCTCCCTAACGAGCAGAGCGAAGCCTCCCGGAGACCGTGGCGGCGTCAAAGATTCGGATTTCGGTGTTCCCTTCACGATGGCGTGTGGAGACGACCGCCTACGCGCAGCCAGCCAATGGAGCCATCTTCCTTGCGGATAGCGTCTGCTTTTGTTTCCTCGAACCGTCCATCCAGCACAAGCAAGCGATCCTTTTCGCACAAGCCCAAGGACATCGGCGGCGGAGCAGGCGGAGGCGGCACGTCCTCGCTGGGAAAACCGCGCTTGTATATGACTTGGCCTACAAGCTTCCCGCACAGCATACCCAGCTCTACGTCACCGAAATAGCCCTGGTAGCGACCCGCGTACTGCGCCAATTCCTCCTCCGACACTTCCATGGGTGCTGGCTTGGGGTCCTCCAACCCCAGGAATTCCTTCAAGATCCAACGGTGTACCTGCTCGGTGACAGGCCCACCTTCCTCGGCATTGGTCAGAACGGCGAGGGCAAAGTCGCGCTCCGGGATCAGCGCCAGCCACGTGATCTGTCCGTTCGTGCCACCGCCGTGCGAGATCTCACGGGCCCCTCCTACTTCGTCTATTCCCCACGTCAATCCCCTGGCCTCATTCCCCCACACTGTCACCTGCGGGGATTGCATCTGGGACATGGATTCGGGCGAGAGAACCTGGGTACCGTCCTCGGCTCGACCATCGCCGAGGTGGAAGCGTGCATAGCGCAGCAGGTCCCGCACGTCACATACGATGCCCCCCTGGGGATAGCCGGAACGTTCCAACGGCCACGGGCGAGCAACCTCGGCGCCATCATCGCCCAGAGTGTGACCCACCACGAAGCGATGAGTCATCACGTCGCCAGGTTCGAGGAAGGAATGCTCCAAACCGAGTGGTTCCAGAACCAGGTCCTTGAGTGCCTCCTGGAAGCTCTTGCCGGTGATCAGCTCCATAATGCGGCCAGCCACCGAAAAGCCCGCGTTGTTGTAGGAGAAGATGGTGCCCATGGGCGCCAGTTGAGGCAGGTCTGCCATATCAGCCACGTAGCGGGCCAGCGCGTCATCCCCCCCGCCGGTGTTGTGGAAGAAGTCGCCAGCCCAGCCACCGGTATGGGTGAGAAGATGCCGAAGCGTTACCTCGGTACTCGCCGTCTCGTCGGCCACTTTGAACTCCAGTATGTAGGTCCGCACCGTGGCGTCCAGATCCAACTTGCCCTTTTCGACGAGACGCATGATGGCCGTGCCGACGAAGGTCTTGGTAATGGAACCGATCTGAAACAGTGTCCTATCGGTCACGGGCATGGGAGCGTCCAGATTGGTCACGCCAAATCCCTCTGCGGCGATCTCACCCTCGTGTAGGATCCCCACAGCAACGCCGGGGACGTCCTTCTGCTTCATCAGTCGGGTCACAAGATCGCCCAGCTGATTCCAGGTAGCCTCGTCCTTCAGACCCATCTCCTGTCCTCCCCGTGTCCCTTCCTGCAGGATTCGAGGCGCTCGCAAGCGTGCCCTCCTCGCCCAGCCCCGTCATAGGACGCGCAGTATTCGATCGCCTGCCGAATCTCAAAGCGACTGCGCCCGGCAGTCACTGGCCCCGCCATCGGATTATCTCAATAGCTCATCTCCATTGTCCCACGGTGTTGCCTTCAGTGACATGACCACCAAGGTAATGGTAGTAGAGGCACTCACCAGCCCGTTTTTCACTCAGAGAACTGCTTCAGCACCAAGCAAGCGTTGTGCCCACCGAGGCCGAACGAGTTGCTGAGGGCAGTCCTCACCTTGGCTTTCCGAGCCCTGTTAGGTACGTAGTCCAGATCACAATCTGGGTCAGGATGCTCGTAGTTGATCGTGGGATGGATTATGTCGTCTCTAATGGTCATGACACAGACGATGGCTTCAACGACTCCGGCTGCCGCCGACAAGTGACCGGTCATTGACTTGGTGGAACTAATGGGAATCTCATAGGCGTAGTCGCCGAAAACCTCCTTGATGGCTCGTGTCTCGTTCTTGTCGTTCAAGGGAGTGGCTGTCCCGTGCGCGTTGATGTAGTCTATCTCCTGGGGCTCCAGCCCCGCCTTTTTCAGGGCCTTGGCCATGGCTATGGCGGCTCCGCTGCCTCCCTCAACGGGCACGCTGATATGGAAAGCGTCACAGGTGGCCCCGTATCCCACTACCTCCGCCAAGATGTTGGAGCCCCTCGTGCGAGCGACTTCCAGCTTCTCCAGGATTACCGTTCCTGCACCTTCGCCCATCACGAGGCCGTCTCGGCGCGCATCAAAGGGGCGGCAGGCTCTCTCAGGTTCGTCGTTTGCCGCAGATAGGCCCAAGGTGCGGTCGAAGGCGGCTAATAGGAGTGGCACGAAAATGGCTTCACTGCCTCCTGCCACCATAATCTGTGCGTCGCCACGACGGATCGTTTCAAAGGCTTCGCCGACGGCAGTCGTTCCTGTCGCGCATGCTGAGACCACACAGTAGTTTGGGCCGCGGGCGCCGAAGGAGATTGATATCTGGGCTGCAGCCATGTTAGGAAGAATCATCATGCTGACAAGAGGACTCACTCGCCCGGGTCCTTTCTCTCGCAGCACACGGTATCCCTCATCAACCGTCATGAAGCCACCCAGGCCGGTCCCGAAGATCACTCCGACGTCATCGGCAATGTCCTCGTCAATGATGAGGTTGGCCTGCTCCAGCGCCTGAGCCGTGCTGGCATACGCGAACTGCACAAAACGATCCATCCGCTTTGCTTCTTTGCGGCTCATATAGTGCGCGGGATCGAAATCACGCACCTCGGCGGCAATCTTGGTGCGGAACTGGGAGACGTCGAACCGTTCAAATCGTCTCACGCCCGATTTGCCTGCGAGAAGGTTCTGCCACGTGGTCTCCACATTCAGCCCCAGCGGGTTGATGGTGCCCATTCCGCTGACAACTACTCGAGTGTCGGAGCACATGTCTCATCTCCTCCTGTAGTGTGTGCGCTCACACCAGCACATACCGTGCACACTCCATAGAGGTCTCCCCTGGCGATCTCACACTTGCCGGGCGGGTGCGAAAGCCAAGCAACGGCGATGGGCTGACCCGGCTACAGCGGCCTCGACCGAGGAGATCCCCTCGCAACGGTGTGATCAGACAACGAGGCCGACTCTTGCGACTCAGCGGTCTCACAATCTGCACCGCTGCGGGAAAGCTGGCGTCTTGCCCGGTTGAGGATGTCCCAGCCTGCCTTCGCTGATAATGCACTGACGGGGATACTATATCGCTTGGTTTGACCAGTGTCAACCCTCTCGCCATGTTCCGCGGATCCTGTTTGCTGTCCCTCCGCTCTCGATGGCCAGCGCAACCAGCCGCATGGCGTCAACTCGATGTCATCACTGAACAAACCGTCCCTTCACTCTCTCCCTTGTTGCACATTTAGCTGAGGCGCGCAGCCGCCGCTGTCGTCCACATTTGGATCTTCCGCCGAACTAGGATAATGTATCGCTTGGCAAGACCGCGTGCAAAGGAGACGACCATGGGGTCCATCGAGCTGCCATGGGGCCACGGGGAGACTCTGCGGGTCAAGCTACCCCCGATGAGAAGACCATTCAGATGAGGCATCAAGGTTCGAGGAAGAGAAAGGCAAAGTTGGCCATCATTTTCCTGATACTCGTCGTCAGCGCGAGTTGCGGTCCTCAGAGCGACGGCGCAGTACGGGAGGCGCCGCCAGACGTACTGGACTACACGCCCGTCGACGTCCCCAAACCCACCGCCCACTGGCAAGGGGAAATGGCAGGGGAGGTGACTGAGGACTCGGTCATCCTGCAGGCCCGGCTAACCCTCAACGGGCAGGTCCGCGGCAGCGATGTCGAGGGCCGCGTCGGGCTCGGTGCCTTTGCTCTGTCCACCAACGAGGACCTTCGCGACGCGCTCCGCACCCGATGGGTGATAGGGTCTCCTGAGGGCGACTACATCGTCAAGACTCAGGTCACCGGACTTGAGCCTGGCACGCGATACTACTACCGTTTGCTGTCGGGACCGGACGTAGGCTCGCTGGAGGCCGGTCCCACCGGGACGTTCAGGACCCTCGACGGGAAAGGGGTCACCCGCGAGGTGAGCTTCGTGGTAGTGACCGGGATGAACACATTCGCCTTCCAGGCCCTGGCGTTGAAGAACCTTGCCTTCGACGACCTGAGGCTGGGGTTTCCGGCCCTGTCAGCCATCGCCTCCCACCAACCCGACTTCTTTGTCAGCACAGGCGACAGCGTCTACTACGACTCACCCTTCATCAGACGCGCCGCGACGCGTGAGAGTATGCGGGCCAAGTGGCACAGACAGTTTGCCACGCCACGCTTCGCCGAGCTCTTCCAGCGCACTCCCACCTATTGGCAGAAGGACGACCACGACTTCCGATACGACGACGCAGACCCGTACGGAGAATTCGAGCCGTCCGCCGAGCTGGGGGCCGCGATCTTCCTAGAGCAAGTACCGGTGGTGCCTCCAGGAGAAGAGGAGCCGCTCACCTATCGCACCCACCAGATCAACGATCTGGTGCAGATATGGCTGCTTGAGGTCCGCGACCACCGCAATGCGAACACAACGCCCCCAGGGCCAGACAAGACTATCTGGGGGCCAGAGCAGAGGGCGTGGCTTCAGAGGACTCTTCTGGAAAGTGATGCCACGTTCAAGATCCTCATCTCCCCCACCGCGCTAGTGGGACCCGACGACAGCATGAAGGGCGGTCAGGGTGGGCTCCTGGCTCCCTACTTTGGGGGCCGGGCCCTGGGCCAGGGGGATGACAAGCACAAGCGCGACAACCACACCAATACGCATGGGTTCAGGGACGAAGGAGAGGCCTTCTTTGCCTGGCTCACGGAGAATGAGTTCCTCGACAACAACCTCTATCTTGTCTGCGGGGACAAACACTGGCAGTATCATTCCATGCATCCCTCAGGATTTGAGGAGTTCTCCGTTGGGGCCCTCGTGGACGGAAACGCTCGTCTTGGGCCACACCCTGGTGATGATATGTCAACCGACCCTGATGGCCTGATCTCTCAACTGTACAGCCAAGAAGAGTCCTCGGGAGGCTTCTTGCAGATCACCGTCCGGCCACCCAGGGAATCGGACACTGCCCTGGCTGAGTTCGCCTTCTTCGATGAACACGGCAAGCTGCTCTACAATGTACAAAGGTGGGCGCATCGCTGACGGGGTTAGTTCCTCCACACACCGGGCGCCCGCCCGGAGGACGCAGGACGGCTGACGGATTCTGCCGACGGGTCTTCTTCAATCTGAAAGGAGTTGGAGGATGAGAGTGTATCACGACCAGGACGCCAATCTAGGACTCCTCGAGGGCAGGACAATCGCAGTGATCGGCTATGGCAACCAGGGTCGCGCTCAGGCGTTGAACCTGCGGGACAGCGGCCAGGACGTTCTCGTCGGCAACCGGGACGACGAGTACGCGGTGCAGGCGCGCGAGGACGGTTTCGCCGTGCTGAGCATCGAGGAGGCTGTGGCCCAAGCCGACATCGTAGTGCTGCTCATCCCCGACGAGGTCGCACCGGAGGTATTCGAGACGGAGATCGCCATTCATCTGGAGGAGGGGAATGTGCTGGTCTTTGCCTCCGGCTACAACATCGCGTTTGACTTCATCGTCCCTCCGCGCTTTGTGGACGTCGTGCTGGTTGCGCCGCGCATGATCGGGGCGGGCGTGCGGGACCTGTACCTGGCAGGAACTGGGTTCCCGTCCTTTATCGGCGTTGCACAGGACCACTCAGGGCAGGCCAAAGCGATCGCCCTGGCTCTGGCCAGAGGCATCGGATCCACGCGGGCTGGTGTGGTCCAGGTGACCTTTGCCCAGGAAGCGGAGCTTGACCTCTTCACGGAACAATGCTTCGGTCCTGCCTTTGGGCACGTGTTGACGACCGCCGTCAACCTATTGCTGGACGAAGGGTATCCTGCTGAAGCGGTACTTCTGGAACTGTACATGTCGGGGGAGCTGTCCTACACCCTCGGCAAGATCGCCGAGCTGGGCCTGATCGAGCAGAGTGCCCTGCACTCTCGTACGAGCCAGTACGGCTCGATGTCGCGCGGCATGCGCTTCATGTTGCCCGAGCTGCGCACCAAGATGCTGGAGGGTCTGGAAGAGATCCGCAGCGGCCAGTTCGCCCAAGAGTGGGCCGCAGAGCAAGCGGCCGGGTGTCACACCCTCAAGACACTGGGAGAGGCTGCCCTCTCCCTACCCCTGCGGCAAATGGAGCAGGAGCTGCGGCAGGCCCTCAAGGGCTTCCCCGCCACGCAACAGGCGTACCTTGGCCGACAGCAGATGCCCCCTCAGGAATCTTCCAGACAGGTTGCTGTGGCCCGCTCCCCACGCGGAAGCTTGCTCAGCCGCTTGTGGGACCAACTGCGTGGCAAACCATCCCGGAGAGCGGCGGCAGCTCCGTTGAGCGACAGCCAGGTGGAAGAGGTACTGCGCCATTTCCTCGCTCGGGCCGCCGATGACCCGGCCCTGCAAGAGTTCGGCCGGGAACGGGAGATGACGACCCACTACGTGGTCCACGAGCCGGAGCTGGAGTTCTACATCCGCTTTCAGCACACCCAGGTGACCTGCGGTCTGGGGCCACCACCCTCACCCGCCGAGGTCCGTTTGGAGACCAAGGCCGAAGTGCTGGACGGGATGTTCACCGGCCGGATCAACGCCATGCGCGCAGCCATGACCGGGAGGCTGTCCTTCGGCGGAGACGCCAAGCTGGCAATCACGATACAGAAGATTCAGGACGACCTGTGCCGCCTGTATGTGGAGGCGCGAGACGAAGTGACGGTCAGCCCTAGCCTCCATTGACCTTCACCCGGGGCGACGCGGAAAGCTGCGCGATCGTGTACCCCCTCTCTTACAGCTCGATCCTCGGCGCGAGCAATCATACTCTCCCTGAGGTCAACTCCCAGCACCTTGCACCCGTGAGACTTGGCGATGTTGCCCGGGGTGATCCCTACGCCACAACCGACGTCCAAGACATACTTGCTCGCGTCAATCCGGCACAAGTCGACTAGCCGTTCAGTAGCCGCCTGCCCACCCAGGTGTTTGGTGAAGTCCAAATCGGCCTGGAGTTGAAAGACGCCCTCCTCCGGATCGTGAGCCTCATAAGAGGGTGATTCATTCATACGACCGAGACCCCTCCTCATGATCTTGGGCCATTATCCCGACCCGTAAGCCTGATGACGAACACGGCTTGGCTCGCTCGCCGTTGCTTCGTCGTCGAGAGCTGGCCAGGACAGGCACCGGGCAGGTCCAAGCAAGGCTCACCGCGCGAAGCGTGGGCACCTTGGGGCGGCTAGGACCCACATGGAGGCACCAGCGCCTGCCCCTGGGCATTGGAGATCGCGTAGACACGCATCACCTTCCCACCCGGCCTTGCCGTCTCCTTCTCCAATGTCATGCCCAACTTGATAGCCACCCGCTCCGACGCCACGTTTCTCGGATCGATCAGGCAGATCAAGCGTGGCAAGCCTAGCTCTGCAAAGGCATACCTCATGATGGCCGATGCGGCCTCGGTCGCGTATCCCTTGCCCCAGGACTCACGCTCGAGCACGTAGATCAGCTCAACCTCGCTTTGTCCGTCTACTTCTTTGTTGATCAGGCCGCAGTCACCCACTACCCTGCCGGAAGACTTCTCCACCACCGGCCAGAGGTCGATGTCCCGGGGCGTCGGTAACTGTGCGTCTTCCTCGACCAATCGTCGAACCTCAGCGCGGTCGCGCGGGCCTCCCATGAACTGAGTGACTTGAGTGTCAGCCCACATGGCGACCAGCGCCTCGGCATCCGCGAGGTGTAGCGATCGGATCAGCAGTCGAGGAGTCTCTACCTCCATTGTCACCTAAACTTAAGCTGCGAGTAGAGCTTGCCCATCCGCAGACAGCTTCTCCTATTGTCCTGTGCGGCCCATCTTCGTCAATCAAATCACAAGATCCGCCTCTACGCCATCTCCCTTTGCCGAGCCTGCACTGAGGGTGTTTCCGATGACATTGACTTACGAGCTACTGACGGGTATACTGCCATCTGGAGGCAGCTATGGGCGCTGATGCTCGCGACAAACGCTCTCCGTCGCTTCTCTCCAGACTGATTGGCACCCAGCGTCCTCCCTGGGTCGTGGCTGTGATTTGCCTGTTGCTCATCCTGGCCCCGATTGTCGCGGCTTGGTTGGATGGCCTTCTGGACGTGTTTTTCGCTCAGAACCTCTGGCGCCTGGCCGTGCTCCCGGCCGTCGTGATCATCTACATCCTCGTCGTCACACCGATAATGGAGCGAGCCGAGGCCGGCGTTGTCGAGGCATTCCGCCTCTTGGTTGTCATGGACGATGATGACTTCGACCAATTCGTCCAGGAGGCCACGCGGTCGAACCCTGTTGCCACCTCGATTGCATTCGGGCTGGGCGCAGCCTTCGGGCTGGTGGCGGGTTTCTCGTGGCTCTCTCACTCCACCGCATTCTGGTTGAAGCTCTACCTGTCTCTGTCTGCGGGCCTCATGTTTGGGCTGCTGGGATGGGCGACCTACGCCGCCTTGGCCGGAACCAGACTGGCCAGGGAAGTCCACCGCCAACCGCTTCGTTTCGACATTCTCGACACCAGGCCCTTTGAGCCTATCGGTCGCCAGAGCCTTCTGATCGCCCTGGTGTTTGTCGGCGGCATCGCCCTGAGCATCGCGTTCGGGCTCGCCTTGGGGGGTACCTACGATTGGCAGAACTGGCTCATGTACGTCGTCTTGCTCTTCGTACCCTTCCTCGTCTTTTTCCTCAACATGCGTGACACGCACCGCGTGCTATCAACCGAGAAGAAGAAGCAGCTTGAGGAGGTCCAATCGAGCATCCGGGCGGCCAGTCGAACCTTGATGGAGCGTCTAGCTGAGAACGAGAGCACGGGCACGCTCGGGGCCGATATCAACGCTCTGGTAGCATACGAAGAGCGTCTCAAGACAGCAAGAACCTGGCCCTACAACACTTCCATGCTGCGGACCTTGTTCGTCTCTGTTGTGGTGCCTGCAGGCGCAGCAGTGGGGGGTATCATCTCCGATATGCTCTTCTAGTCACTCCTCCTCAGTCCCGCCAGGTCCCCCACTCGACAGCTGAGCACGAAAAGATGAACACCCCACCCAACCGACGTCTCACGTCGTCGGCTTGGGTTGCTGTGCGGGATCAGTAAGCGCTGAGAGAACCGCCTACGATCGTCAATTCTGGCTGGGATATTCTCGCATCGACCGCATGGGCCTCCCCACCATACGGAAAGCGCGGCGCTCCGCCTCCCAGCGAATGCGTTCCACGTCCAGCGTCAGGTACTCGCCTTGGCGGTAGAGAAGCCGGCCGTCGGCCCAGACATATGCCACATCGGAAGGGTGGCTCGCATATACGACGCCGGCTGGCAGGTCGTGCCGAGGGATCCAATGCGGGCCGGATGTGTCCATGAGAATCAGATCGGCGGGATGCCCCGGGGCCAGTATGCCACTTCCTTGGAATCCCATCGCCGCCGCGGGTGCCTGTGTCGCCAGGCGAAGGAGGAGGGTGCGCGGCATCGCTTCTGGGTCCTTCTGTGCCTCCTTCTGGACCAGTCCCGTGATGCGCATCACCTCCAGCATGTTCAGGTCGCTGCTGGAGGCCGGTCCATCAGTGCCCAAAGCCACGTTCACATCGCGCTCCAGCATCTTCGCGAGAGGTGGCATCTCCATCGCCAGCTTCTGGTAGGTCTTGGGAGTATGGGCTACCCACGTCCCTTTCTCTGAGAGTAGTTGGAGATCGTCAGCAGTCACCACGTTGCAGTGGGCCACCACCGTCGCCTCCGGCAGGTCAAGTAGCCCCAGCGAGTCCACATAGGCGACAGGACTCATGTTGTGAACGGCGAGGGATTGCTCCATCTGCTCTTGAGACTCGCTCAGATGGAGGTGGGCACCTACGCCGAGGCGGTGGGCCTCGTCTACGAAGCGCCGCAAGACCTCCGGCGGGTCCATGTAAGGCGAGTGAGGGCCCATGGTCGTACGAATGCGCCCCTCTGCCGCGCCATTCCAGTGCTCCACAAAGGCCACCGTCTCTTCGAAGGTCTTATGCCCTGGCTCATGCTCCGCACCAATGCCGAAGTGGCACCACGCCAGAAGCGCCTTCATCCCGCTTTCCTCGACCGCGCGGGCGGCCTCATCCATCCAGAAGTAGTGATCGGCGAACCCCATGGTGCCCGCCGCGATCATCTCACAACAGGCCAAGGCCACGCCCCAGTAGACGTCCTCCTCCTGCAAAGCCGCTTCGGCCACCCAGATCTTGTCATTGAGCCAGCGCTCGAACGGGAGGTCCTCCGCCCACCCCCGCTCCAAGGTCATCGCCGCGTGGGTGTGGCCGCTGAGGAAGGCAGGAAGCGCCACCATCTCCCGCCCATCGACCATCTCGTCGGGCACGAAGTCTGGCGGCGCCTTTCCGACAGCTACAATACTGTTTCCTTCGAAAACAATATCAACGTCCCGAAGAATGCGATCTTCTTTGTCCAAGGTGATGGCTGTCACGTCACGGATCAGCGTGCGCATTCTCCCTCCCCGACGGCCGGCAGGGCCCTGCAATTAGTCCCTCATCGACGAACTCGTGCCGATTTGACGTGTTTGGTTGGCTTCCGTTTAAGGTCAGCATGGATCAGTCGCTCTTGGGCCGACGCCGCCCGTGAACCCAGTGAGCGACTAGACCCAGCGGCACGAGGGTCCAGGGCACGCAGGAACCGCCCGAGAAGTGGGCGGTCACGCTCTTGTGGGAATCCACGACGACAGTTGTCGTCGATTGCTGGCCTGTAGCTGCTCCGCTCCAATTCGCAAAATCGTAGCCCGCAGACGCCTCAGCCCCAAGGCGCACCTCCGTCCCCGGCTCGTATCGACCGTATTCACAGTTGGGAGGTGGATCAGCCGTGATCATGCCGCCCGCCTGGGGACTGGCCTGGGCGACCAGACGGTAGCAACTGGAGGGGTAGTACATCACATAGTTGGCACCGAAGCCCACGTTGCTGACGCCGTAGCCAATCCGCATGTGGCCACCTTCTCCCCAGCCTTGACCCCAGGAATTCCTGAGAAACCACACGCCGTCCTCTCCCTGGTCATCGTCCCACCCCACAAGGACCACCGCGTGATTCACAACGGTGCAGCCGGGTTCATCAAACACACCCCCACTGTAACTCTGGAAAGCAGAGTTCACACAGACCGCACTCGCAACGGGCCCGTGCTCGTAGATGGCCCGTTTTACGTCAACGACTGGAGCTACGCCCCATTCATCCCCCACGAAGTGCCAGGATTCGACCTGATATAGATGGGGGTGAGGAGGGTCGCAAGGGTCATCTCGAGCCACGTATGGATAGGCGACCTCGATGACAGCACCCGCACCGTCTTCTCCCGGAGGCACCTTGAAGTGGTGATAATCGTGGGCCCACCATCCTCCTCCGCAGCCCCAATGCTCCAAGTTGCAGGAAACCAGATACTGCTCTGACAGATCTTGAACCAGGCCCTCTCGAATCATGATGTTCTGTTCCAGCGGCCCAACTGTGGCGAAGGCCCAGCAACTCCCGCAACTGCCCTGATCCCTCACCGGAGTGCATCCGCCCAGATCGCACCAATTGAAGGCATTGGGGAGACCCTGCTCGGTCTGGTCTTCCTCGCGTGTAGGCGTCTCGGGGATAAGGATCGCCGTAGGACTCGTCTCTCCGCCCGCAAGAGCCCCGAGAGCCTCCACCTGAAGACGGAATGTCCTCCCAGGCTCCACTTCTGCCTGCCAGGGTCGTCGGTACTCCAGCCTCAGAGCGCTGTGACCTTCACGCTGCGCTTGGAAGCGCAGTATCTGCGTTCCCGGGGCACACAGCAGATCTGAATCAGGCTCGTACTCGATCTCACCTGCCTGACTGACAATGCCTTCTGGTTCTGATTCCACCACCTGCCAGCCATACCCGGTAGACGGATTGGCCTCCAGCCTGACGACCAGCACCTGGCCTTCGCCCAGTTCGATCTCGCGACCATCGTCCGCAGCATTTACCACGATCTCGCTCGGAGGTGGCTGCTGACGCGGAGGCTGCGCGAAGACACTTGATGACAGAGTCAGTGTCATTGCGAAGACCAGCACCATGCAGCCCATACTCCTCAGAACTTCTGATCCAGCTATTCTATTCACAGGTGTCTCCGTCTTGGCCTTGTTCCCCGGTACTCAGGTACTTGGTCGCCCTCATTAGCGCTGAAGGCGGCCCTGCGACGTCTCCCGTTACGCAGCCTTGGGCCGCTTGAAGACCATCCGGTAGCGGTTCTTGACGAGGTGCATGCTGATCAACTCCCACCCCTTTTCCCCGAGCTGGTTGCTGAATTCGAACATGCTCGGCCCGTCCTTCCACTTTGACAATTCCTCGCCGTCCACCCACCTGGGACGCCAATGCTCGTGGAACTCGCACATGATGAATCTATATTCCCATCTCTGCATGTCTTCCTCCTAACTCCAGCAATGATTCGCTCCTCCCGCAG
>CAYGAW010000035.1:0-44494 GCA_964347945.1 uncultured Anaerolineales bacterium | reverse complement strand
CGGGTTCCATCGCCAGATGACATCGGGGGGCGCCTCCGTCCAGCACTGCTAGAGCTTGTCCGTCATGAACTTCTTCGCGTGGTAGTCCCACTCTCGCGTTTCCATATCCACGGAGGTCTTCTCTCCCTCAATCACCGTGACGGTGACATGTCCACCGCCACCCTCGAAGGAGACGCAGCAGTCATCGCGTGACGTGCGCTCCAACCCAAGACCGCCTGCGCCGAAGTACCCTTCCGCCAGGTCCAGAACCTCCGAGGTCTTGAGCTTGGTCTCAATACTGTATCGCATCACTCCTCTCCTTCTCGCTTCGCGCGAGCCGAGTCACCATCGGCGCTCACGACAGAGCCTCACAGGAACTGTGACCTCAAGGTCTCGCAATCCCTTTCGGTCCATTCCCGAAAATCTTGCTTCACCAGGGGACCGGCTCGCAGGGCGGACACCTGATCCTCGTAAGTGGGCGCGCCCTCGACTTGATATAAGAGTCCGATAGGGATGCGATCCCCCCATTCGTGTGCCCGTTCCCAGGCGACTGCTCGATCTGTCGGATCGTAGCCGGGCTCCTCCTCCAGCTTGTAGACTCGAGGCTGGTAGTAATTGTACGCGTAGCCTCGATTGAAACTGACACAGGGCTGCAACACGTCCACCAGGGCATAGCCGCGATGCTGGATGCCCTTCTTGAGAACCTCGACCAGGTGTTTGAAGTCAGCTGGGAATCCGCGGGCGATGAAGGTAGCTCCAGCGGCCAGCGCCAAGGCCCAAGGGTTGACGGGCCTGTCGATGGCGCCCTCTGGTGAGGTCTTGCTGACGAAACCCTCTGGACTGGTGGGGGAGTACTGGCCCTTGGTCAAGCCATAGACGCGGTTGTTCTGCACCACATCGGTGATGTCTATGTTGCGGCGAGCCGCGTGCATCATGTGTCCCAGGCCCATGCCATAGCCGTCGCCGTCACCATGAACGCAGATCACCTTCATCTCATGGTTGGCAAGCCTTGCCCCTGTGGCCGGGGGGAGCGAACGACCGTGCAGGGTGTGGAGCCCATTGACGTTGGTGTAGTCGGGCGTCTTGCTGCCGCACCCGATGCCACTGACCATGAGCACCTGGTGGGGCGCCAGATCCAGTTCCGCCAGAGCGAACTTCAGGGCGTTCCAGATGCCGTAGTCCCCGCAGCCCTGACACCAGGTGGGCCGTACCGGGCTCTGGTAGTCTTTCACCTCAACCATTCTGCACCTCCTTCAGCCTCGCCAGAATGTACTCGGGCGAGAAGGGGCGACCATCATACCTGCGGACGTGATGGTCAAACTTCACCCCGGTATGAGCTTCGAGGAAGAAGGCCATCTGGCCAGTGGCGTTTCCCTCGACCATCACCGTACGATGCGCATTGGACAGCGCCTGCTGAAGCTTCCCACCGGCGAGAGGCCATACATCGCGAATGTGGAGCATGTTGGCGCGCTCACCGTCAGCATTCAGCCGGTCTACGACCTCTCGCAGTGGTCCGTACGTCGAACCCCAGCCAACGAGCGCGACCTCGGCCTGGGAGGGGCCGTAGCGCACCGGGCCATCCATCTCTTGAAGCGCGGTGTCCAGCTTGCGCAACCTCTTCTCCACCTGCATGCGCCGCGGTTCTGCTTCCTCGGTGAGGTGGCCATCGGGTGTATGCTCGTTGCCTGTCGCCTGGAATACGGCCTTGGGATGGCCAGGCACAGCTCGGGGCGATATGCCCGATTCCGTGTAGGCGTATCGCGCGTAGTCGTCTTCCAGATGCTCCAATTCGTCATCGGTGAGCAATTCCCCGCGGTCGATCTCCACACCGGCGAAATCCAGGGCGTCGATCTCTATGCTGCGCACCGAATTGGCGAGGAAGTTGTCGCTGAGGATGATCACCGGGCACTGGCACTTCTCCGCCATGTTGAACGCTCGCCAGCCAGCGTGGAAGCACTCCTCGACAGTGCCCGGCGAGACAATGATGCGCGGGAACTCGCCCTGCGAGGCGTGGAGTACGAAGAGCAGGTCAGCTTGTTCGGTGCGCGTGGCCAGACCCGTGGCGGGACCCGGACGCTGCGCTTCGACGAGGACGATGGGAGTCTCGGTGATCGCCGCCAGCCCTAGTCCCTCGGTCATCAGCGAGAACCCCCCGCCGGAGGTCGGAGCCATGGCGCGAGCTCCCATGTGGGCCGCCCCGATGACCATCAGAATGGCGGCTATTTCGTCCTCGGTGTGTTTGACGACCACGCCATACTTCTCTCCGTGTCCCGCCATCCACTGGAGAATGGATGTGGCCGGCGTCATTGGATAGCCCGCGACGAACTTGCAGCCGGCGAGTAGAGCTCCCAGGGCAATCGCCTGATTTCCGTCCATCACCATCCTGGGTGGCACTCCCTCCATGCGTGCCAGTTCGTAGTCGAACTGATCGGCAAAGCTGTCTTGGGCGAAGCGATATCCCGCTTCGGCCACCCGGAGGTTGGCTTTCACCGCCTCGACACCTTTCTTGGCGAAGTTGTCCTCGATGACGCTAGCCATAGCATCGAAGGGAAAGGCGACCAGGCCGGCGGCCACTCCCAGAGCGGCGGTGTTGCGCATTACCTCCGCACCTCCCTGCTCTTTGGCTATGTCGGTCAAGGGCACCGGGAAGTAGCTGACACCGCTCTCATCCAGGGCTTGGCAGTTCACTTCGAGGCACTCCTCGCAGATGACGCCTCCGCCGGTCACTACCTCGTCGCAGTGACGATCGACGGCTTCCTGCGTGAGGGCCAGCAGCAAGTCAACGGGCTCGGTGTGCGAGTAGATGGGCTTCTCGCTCACGCGTATCTGGTAGAAATTGTGTCCACCCCGGATGCGGGAGTAGTAGTCCTGCATGCCGAAGACGTGCCAGCCCGCCCGAACCAGGGCCTTGGCGAACCCCGCTCCGCTGGATTCGACTCCTTGCCCTGCCTCTCCCCCTATCTTGAACGTCATCTCTCTTCTGCGCATCCTGACTCCCCTCCGTCGCAGGCTAAACTAGAAGTAACACTCGTTGGTCTATGAGCTGATCACAGGGTTTCCAATACCTGGAAGATCTCCGTCAGGTCCGGGGTCTGGTCAAGGGCATAGAATCTCACATACCTGATCACGCCTTGCTTGTCTACGAGGAAGACAACGCGCTCGGCAAAGCCCTCCTCCCGCAGTACCCCGTACCGCTGGGCCACTTCTCCATGGGGCCAAAAATCACTGAGCAGAAGCACCGATTTGAGTCCCATGGACTCGGCCCAGGCCGTCTTGGTTGGCACACTATCCACGCTAATACCCAGAACCTGGGTATCATGGCTCGCGAACTTGGCGCTTTCCGCCTCGAACGCGGCCATCTCGGCTTCTCACACCGAGGTCCAGGCAAGGGGGTGAAAGGCTAGCACTACGTTCTGCTTACCCCGATAGTCGCTCAAGGTGATCTTTCGATCCCCAACGGCGGGCAGAGTGAAATCTGGCGCCACGTCGCCCAGCTTCACTGGCAGTCTCTCGCTCATGTTATCTCCTCCCAGACGCCCAGAATCCAAGGTTAGCTGCACGCGCTCTGGCTACTGGATCTTCCTGAACGCTTCGTCTCTCGCTCCACAAACAGGACACTCCTCAGGCAAAGCACCGTCCGAGGTGTAGCCGCAGACTCCACACACATAGTACTCACTACCTTCATCGTGCAGCATGTGGTCTATGGCTTTCTTGTACAGTCTGGCGTGGCCTTCCTCTACATCCCGCGCGTGGCTGAAGGACACGACTGCCGGCCGTGCGCCCTCCTCCTCGGCCTCGACGATGAACTGAGGATAAGTCACCTCGTTAACCGTACTCTCCCTCTCGAAGGAGAAGGCCAGATTCTCCTCGGTACTCTTGACAACCGCTTCGCCAAGGACCCGCAAGTGATTTGTGGCATGGACTTCCTCGGCGGCAGCGATGGCTCTGAAGAGCCTGGCTATCTGAGGGTACCCCTCCCTTGCAGCTTTTCTGGCGAAGCCCAAGAGCCTCACATGAGCCTTCGCTTCTCCGACGAAGGCTTCGTACAGGTTGCCGCGCGTTCGCTCTCCTAGTTGTTCACTTGGCGCTGACACTAGGCGTAACGCTCCTCCTTCCATGGGTCCGCGTTGTTGTGATAGCCCCTCGACTCCCAGAAGCCCAGGCGATCCCGGGCCATCAATTCCAGGCCGCGCACCCACTTGGCGCTCTTCCAGAAGTATCTCTTCGGCACCACCAGCCGCAGGGGATAGCCATGCTCTGGGGTCAGAGGTGCATCGTCGTACCTGTAGGCCAAGAGGACATCGTCATCCATAACGACGTCCAGCGGCACGTTGGTGGTGAAGCCTTGCTCGCAGTGCACCATTACGAACCTTGCCTCGGGTTTGGGCCGGACCAGCTTCATCAGTTGTTGGAAAGGTACCCCTTCCCAGACAGTGTCGAGTTTGCTCCAGCCAGTGACGCAGTGGATGTCGGCCACGATTCTCATGGTGGGCAACTCGAGGAATTGCTCGTAGGAGAGGGTGAGCGGTTCCTCAACCAGGCCGAATACCTTGAGATCCCACGTCAGAGGATCGAACTTGGGTATGCTGCCATAGTGGAGAACAGGGAACTTCTCCGTCACACGCTGGCCGGGAGGTACACGACGTTGGTCTGAACTCGTTTCCTTCGTCGAACTACCGAACATCATATCCTTGCCTCAGCTTTGCGCCGCTCGCCCAGCCAGCCTACCAAAGGGGGCAGCCAGCAGAGATTGGCGGCGATAGTCTCAAGAGCTGTGTAGGTCTGTGTCGTAGGACTGAATCCCAGCACGCGCGCTAAGAGCAGTCCCACGGGAACGACGAGAATGACCAGCAGACTGGTGAGCATGACGGGGTGGCGGATGTACCGCCCCAACGTTGCCAGCCAGGAGTCTTCGTTTCGCCGCAGGTATACGAGCCCGGACACATTTGCTCCGATCTGGTCACTCAATGAGTAGAAGTAGGGAATGTAGAAGCCTTGCACCCCATAAACGTCCACACCCAAGGCACGGCTCCCCCAATCTATGATCCACGGCGCTGTCATCCCGAAAAGCTTGCCCCATCCGTAGGCCTCCGCCATGGAGGCGACAGCGCCTCGGAGTCGCTGACGAACGGCATAGATCCCTTCGAAGATGCTCTCACCCTCTCCGGCGAGAGTGCGGACCATCCACTGTCCCACGGGATTAAGCTGGAGGCCAAGGGAGTCCAGAAGGATTCCCAGCCCAAGCCCTCCGACAAATCCTGCGGCAGTGAACTTTACTAGCTCGCCAAACTCCTCGTCAGATTCTTCTCG
Organism: uncultured Anaerolineales bacterium; assembly: GCA_964347945.1. Classification (GTDB taxonomy): domain Bacteria; phylum Chloroflexota; class Anaerolineae; order UBA7937; family B3-Chlor; genus CAYGAW01. Next base: position 39,205 of record CAYGAW010000035.1, on the reverse strand, counting down.
CTCTATCACCTCGATAGCCACACCGTCTGCAACGTCCGTTTGCGACCCTACTCCTTTCCTGGAAGGGCGAGGCTCTTGCCCAGGGCGAAGGCCTCTTCGAGCGCAGTAGGGTGCTTCAGGATGGCGCCCTTCTCGTCCACTCCTGGAAACGTGAGCTCGCCTGCGTATCGCCCATCAAGCGTGTCGAGAAAGGCCCTCATGGTCCTGACCGCGCAAACAAAGCTCGTTCCTTCCCCGCCAGCCGTGGAGACGAGATATCCCTGGCGCTGGACACCCGTATCCGTTGGCGGTAAGGGGTCCTTCAGCACGTATTTCCGTGCCCAGAAGCACTGGCAGCGGTCGATGAAGGCTTTGGCATGGGCCGGAACCCCTGTGAAGAAGACGGGAGCAGCCAACACAATGCGCTCGGCCTTGATCAGCCTGGGATAGAGCAACTGATAGTCGTCCTGATGGACGCATCTGCCAGTCTTGAAGCAGCCGTCGCATGCACGGCAGGGGGCCAGCTTCATCTTAGCCAGGATGATCTTCTCCGTCTGCGCTCCTCGATTTGCTGCGCCGGCCAGAACCTGATCCAGAAGGAGTTCGGTGTTCCCCTGGCGTCGGGGACTCCCTGCGATACCGAGTACTTTGAGACGCATCCCGGCCTGCTAGTCGCCTACTTCGTCCAGGAGATCGGTGAACACCTCGTCGTGGTAGATCTCGTTGTCGCGAATCCGCGTGATGACCCTCTTGAGATCTGGGTCGTCGACCTGCTTTATCTGCTTGGTGTATTCTTTGGTCACCATGCGCTCTACCTCGATGTCGGCGCTTAGCATGTCGACCGTATCCCGGGAACGATCTACCCCCGTCTCCTCGATGTCGGGCACACCACCAGCGTCGGTGAGTTCCTCCGCCAGCCAGCCCAGGTGCTGCATCTCGTTGATGGCCTGATCCTCCAGTTGCTCGCTGACCTCTTCGTAAGGGGTCATGAAAGCGTGGTACAGATACTGCAGAATCACCGTATACTCGTGGCGGATCCCCCAGTTCAGCATCCTCGACAGCTCCGGGGGCTTCTCCGCAGGAGCCTCCAAGGGAGCGATGGGCTCCATGGCTTTCTTCGCAGATTTCTCGGCGAAGTGCTGGAAGTCGTGACGATGGGCCTGTTCGTCCGAGACGATGCGGCGTAGGAGTCGCTCGATCTTGGGCTCGTCGATGGCCTTGATGTGCTCTTCGTAGAGAGCTATGGCATCTTGCTCGAGGCCCACGTCCCGCTCCATCCACTCAGCGATGCTGGCGCCGCCTATGGTCATCTCACCGCGCTCCAGCGTGGGATCGCCGCCAAGTTCCACCACGGTCTCTGCCAACCACTCGAGGTGGCGCATCTCGTCCCTGGCGATGGCCTCGATCTCACAGGCCATCTCGCCCTCGCCCATGGCGTAGGCGTGTCGCAGATACTGTACGATGGCGGCGTGTTCGCCCCTGATATCCTCGTTGAGCATCGTGATCACTTCCTCAGGATCTTGTGTTCTCATCTTTGCCTCCTTTCATGTTCAAGTGTCAGCGCCTACCGTGACGTACATTGCCCGCAGGCACAATGGCATCAGCACCGTGCTCGCCGCCTTTGCACTTGGCAGGCTGCATCGGGCTCGAGGCTCGCTCACGCAAGCTACCACCTGCGCGAGGGCCTATTTTGCTGCTACAGCCTTGGTGGATTCCCAGGCTCCGTGCAGGTTGCAGTATGCCACCGCGCGGAGAGTTACCGATTCATCCAGGGCGATGTGCAGGGTGGCCTCAGGCTGGGAGACTACGGGCGCGAACTCCACGCGCCCCAGGAGCCGGTCTCCAGCGTACAGGTCCACCCAGTTTATCCAATGACCAAGAAGGTTGGGATGATCCACGCCGTCGATGCCTCCGACCTTGACGACAACGGCGAAGGGCTCTCCAGCCTTGACCTTGTCGGGTGCGTCCATCACGGGTGTGTGCTTGCGCATCATGTCGGTCATGTTGGCCGGATCAGCGTGGTTCATCTCTGTAAGTGAGAATTCTTCTGCCATGTTCTACTCCTCTCTCGTTCTTGCGTGCTCAGTGACAGGGTCTTAGTGTTGTATGCTGGCAGCACCGGTGACGGATCCGGTGCATCATGAATCCTCTGCCTGCTCCAGGATCAGTTGTTGCTGTCGCAGGGTTCTCTCATGGGCCATCTCGTCTTCCACAAGTCGAAGGAACATCTCCTTCACCGCGGGATCAGTGGCCAGCCCAACGCCCACCGCGTATCTCCGCTGAGAGACACGTTCTTGTTCTATGGCGTCTTCCAGTATCTCCAGCAGCTCCGGCATCACAGAATAGGGCGCTCTTGGCGTCTCCCGCTTCACCGATGAGGTCTCCAGAGCTGCGATGATGGCCTGACAAAATGCGGGGAGGTCATCAGGTTCGCGGGACGTGATAAGATTGCCATCCTGCACCACCGGTCGGTCCACATAGTTGGCTCCGGCGTTTATCACGTCATCCTTTATGCCGCTGAAGCAAGTGGCCGTGCGCCCTCGTAACACGTCAGCGGAGACGAGCACCCACGCCCCGTGACAGATAGAAGCCACGACTTTGCCGTCCAGGAACATTTGCCGGGCGAAATCGTTCACGGCGGCATAACGGCGCAGGCGATCGGGAGCGTAGCCCCCAGGGATCACGACCGCATCGAAGTCGGAGGCCTGCACCTCGTCGATGGCCACATCCACTGTCACCGGATAGCCATGCTTGCCAGTGTAGGTGTCAGCACTTCCTGTTCCGACGACGATGACCTCTGCGCCGGCCTCTCGCAAGCGCAGTACGGGGTACCACAGTTCCAGCTCCTGGTAGTAGTCCTCAGCGAGAACGGCTACTCGATGTCCTTTCAAGCTCATGGTGGTCCTCCTGCCCACATATGCGGGCAACACCTCCTAGATCAGGCGAGGTGGTCTGTCGGATCCCGGCGGGCTGGACTAGAAGGTTCTGATCCTGTCCGCCTTCGCCCCGCACAAGGGACACTTGTCCGGCTTCTCGCCGGTTCCCGTCCAGCCGCAGACCTCGCAGATGTAGATCTCGCCGATGTCGGTGTCCTTGCCCTCAGTTACGCTTGCCTTGGCCTGACTGTACAGTTCGGAGTGTACCTTCTCGGCTTCCAGCGCCCAGGTGGTAGAGCGGGCAGCGCCCTTCTCTCCCTGCAACTCAGCGACGGCCCTGTAGGCGGGGTACATCTCTTCCACCTCATAGGTCTCGCCGTCGATGGCAACCTGGAGATTCTCAGCCGTGCCCCCAATGCCATCCAGGTTCTTGAAATGATTGGTGGCATGCACCTGCTCGGCGAAGGCAATGGCCCTGAAGAGCCGACCTACGTTGGCATCCCCTTCCTTCTCCGCTTTCTCAGCGAAGATCAAGTATCGCATGTGAGCCTGGCTCTCGCCGGCAAAGGCTGCCTGGAGATTGGCCTCCGTCATCTTCTTCGTTGTTCTATGCACCTCGCTACGGATGGATTATCTCCTCTAGATCAACATCATCATCCAGTAGACGGTCTTTGTATCTCGAGACATCGGTTCTCTGCTTGATCAGTTTTGTTACCGTTGGCACCCGTTGCCTGTCGCCCAACAGGATGGCTCCCACGATGCGCCCGTCACGCAGGACCAGCTTTCTATAAACACCCGTGGCCGCATCTGCCTGCCTCAGTTCCTCATATCCCTCCTCACGTGGGTCGATTTGGCCGATGGATGTCAGTTCCAGGCCTACGACGTTCAAAGTTGTGGAGGGTACAGTCCCGCGATAAGTGGCGGAATCTGGCTCCACCATGTTCGACCCAGCCACCCTGCCCTGCTCCACGGCCGCGGGGATGATGCAGGGCAGCTGCCCCTCATACTCTGCCACGTCGCCGGCGGCATACACGTGCTCTGCACTGGTTCGCAGTCGATGGTCAACGATGATTCCCTTATTCACGTCGAGGCCTGCATCCCTAGCCAAGGCCACATTGGGTCTTACGCCCGTGGCGCAGAGCACTAGACATGCGGGCAACCTGCGACCATCCTCGACCGCTACCTGCGACACGGATCCACTGGCCAGAATCCCTTCCGGCACAGCGTTGGTCATGACCCGGATACCCAGTCGCTCGATCTGTTCTTGGAAAACGACGGAACCTTTCTCGTCGATCTGCCTGTGCAGCAGCCACGGACCGTGCTCCAGCACAGTAACCTGCAAGCCAAGGGAGGTCAGCGCACTGGAGCATTCCAGCCCCAGCAGCCCACCACCGATCACGACCGTTTCTGTCCTGCCCGCTGCAAGGCACTGCTGAGCGTAGGTCTTGATGTCCAAGGCATCTTCAATGGTTCGGAGCGTGAAAACGCCGTCTTCCCCCATCCCTGCCAGGGGTGGCTCGAAAGGACTGCTGCCCACTGCCAGCAGCAGCCGGTCGTAGAATACCTCCGTGCCATCCTCCAGGAGGATTCGCTGGCCCGATACGTCAAGTTGTACGACTCGGGTGCCCAGATGGACCTCGATGCCTCGTGTCGCGTACCACTCCGGTGGGTATGCATAGAGCTTTTCAAGGTGCAGACGCCCGGCCAGGAGCTGTATGAGCTGCGGACGCCAATAGAACGGATGTCGTTCATCCGTGTAGATCTCTATTTGCGAACCGGGCGCCTGGTTGGATATGGTGCGAGCGGTGGTTATGGCTGCGATGCCGTTACCGGCAATGACGAACTTCACCAGCTACAGGCTTTCCGCTATCCTAGCACCGAATTCTCGGCAACTCTCGAGTTCCTGTGCCGTGGGCACCAGGGTGGACTTGAGCCCCGGCTCCGGGACCTTGAACTTCAGACTTCTCAGTCTATCCTCGATCATCCCCACAGCTTCGCCACTCCAGCCGTAGGACCCGAAGGCCGCGCCCACCTTGCCCCTCAGCTTTGTCGTGGTCAGGCTGGATAGGAGATCCCAGACCGGTTTCACTGCGTCGCCGTTGAAAGTAGGCGAACCGATTATTAGCGCGTCCGCGACTTCGATACGATCTACGACCTCGCCGGGCGCTGTCTCCGTCAGATCGAAGACCTCTACCTCGACTCCCTCGACACTGGCGCCCTCTGCTATCTCCTCGGCCATCATCTTCGTGTTGCCGTGGGCACTAGCGTAGAAGATGAGGATGCTCTTGGCCTCGGACGCTGGAAGGGTGCTCCACTCAACGTGCTGGTTGACGTACTTCCAGGGATCACTGCGGAGGATGGGACCGTGGGACGGACAGATGACATCTATCTCGAGGTCCTTGATCTTATCGATCGCCTCCAACATCTTGTCCTTGAAAGGCCCCATGATGCCGCGGTAACAGACTTCGAACTCGTGGCTAAAATCGCCCACCAAGTCATCATACATTCGGTCATCGCAGTAGTGACTGCCGAAGACGTCGCAAGGGAAGAGCACCTTGTCCTCTACCGCGTAGGTGAACATGGTATCCGGCCAGTGGAGGAAGGGTGCGAAAGACGAAGCGCAAAGTCCTGCCTCCCAGGTCCAGCACATCGTCATCGCCCATCTTGAGGGGGCTGACGTCAGCATTGAGGATGTTGCGCACGTAGTGCTCTCCTGTTCTGGAGACCACAACCTGGGCGTTCTTGGCCTCTTTGAGAAATGCAGCCAGGGCGCCTGAATGGTCAGGCTCCAGGTGGTTGCAGATTACGTAGTCGACATCCTCTGGCGCCACGAGAGACCTGACGTTGGACACGAACTGGTCGTAGCAGCGGCCCTTGGCCGTATCTATGAGGGCGACTTTGTCACCCCTGATTAGGTACGAGTTGTAGGTCGTCCCGTGCTCGGTTGGGAACAGGACATCGAAAAGACGGAGGTCGGGATCCAAAGCACCCGTCCAGTATATGTTCTTCTTGATCTCAACTGGTTGCATTGACTACTCTTCCAGCTTCTGGAACATGCCCTTGGCGGTCCCGCACTACGGGCAGACCCAGTCATCGGGCAGGTCCTCGAAGGCGGTGCACGGCGCTATGTAATTGTCGGGATCTCCCAGGGTCGGGTCATAGAGGTACGGACAAACTATCCACTTCCACTTCTCCACACCACCCTCCATTTTCCATGTCTTTCGCTCGTACTCACATGGAGCGACGGGCAGTCCGCACATTGATAGGCAACAGAACATCGGAGAGCCGAAGGACAGGATACCCTCGGGCACCAGATTTCCATCTTGATCTCTGTGGGACCTACTCCTCCAGCTTCTCGAACATATCCTTCTCAGCGCCGCACTCGGGGCAGACCCAATCATCGGGCAGGTCCTCGAAGGCGGTGCCCGGGGCTATGCCAGTGTCGGGATCTCCCACAGCCTGGTCATAGATATATCCGCATGCCAGACATTCCCACTTTTCCATCTTGATCTCCTTTCTCTGGACTTACCCTAGGACAGGTTCCGGATATTCGAAGATTACTCCTGACAGTCCGGACAGTACCCGTAGAACATTACGTCACAACGCTCGATTTCGTAACCACGAGACTCTACAGGGAGAATCTGTGGCGGGTTGGCCCTGCGGGGGATGTCCACAACTTGCCGACAACCCAAACAAACCAGGTGGTAATGTCCATCAGTGGTCGGATCATACCGACTCTTCCCTTCGCCCAGGTCAAGCTCCACAAGTTCACCCATCCTGACCAAGTCGTTGAGGGTGTGGTAGACGGTGGCGAGGGACATGTCCGGCATGGTTTCCCGCGCCGTGTCATGTATCTCCTCAGCGGTGGGATGCCCGTCGCTGTGCTGCAAGATCTCGAAAATCATGCGCCGTTGAGGCGTGATTTTCATCCCGCTCTCCCGCAGGACATCGCAGATTTCTTCGACAGGCCTCATCAATATCAATTCTCCGATACAACCAAGTAGTAATTTATACTAATTGTACAATAGCGCTGGGAAACTGTCAAGCGAGAGGAAACCCGTCCAGATCCAGGTCGGCACTGTTGAGATGGTCGTTGCCGTCGAACCAGTGCCAAGGTTCCCTTTGAACCACACATTCACTGATCTCACGGGCTCTCGCCATACCCGACGATGAATGATGCTGTCACCTGTCAGGATCTCTTGGGGACCCTGAGGGTGCGGGCCACTGCCTCCGTCCGCGACGCCGCGCGGAACTTCTGATGCAGCAACACTCCGCCGCACCACACGGCCTTGTCGGCGTGCGCTACTTTCTGGTTGTCCAAAGGGGACTAGCGCCAGGTACCAGCCAGGAAGCATCGTCCTCGCTGCCATCAGAACATTGACATCTCGGGCACGCTCCCCACCTTGGGAACTCGGTACGGTCTTGGACCAGATGCACCCGACGTATAAGAAGTTGGTCCTCGTTACTCCCTACAATACGATAGCAGAAAAGAACGGTGCTAAACCGACGGGTCTGGTTGCAAGTGCGGTTGAGAAGGGTTGAAAAAGTTGGAATTCCGTTGGTGTTGTGCCCCGGGGTACGAGAGGAATGGCCAGCGGCAATAGACTGGCGAAGACTGTGATTCGCTCACCAGCAGCTGCTAGACGAGCACCGCGCTGCTCCTCACTAGCCCGATGATAGATGCAAGGCTGTGTTTGCCTCACCCAGACCGTGGTTGTGATGGTTGGCAGGAGGGATGGCGAGACGGTCATGCCGGACGCCAACGGGTCACACGCCAGGTCGAGTCGTCAACGCCAGGAACGACACAAGCTGGGATGACTCCGGCTGGTCCTCTGTGGTGGGTTGGAAGCTACTTCGGAGAGTCGGGCACCACGCGATCAGGTCTGGTGTAGACGTTCATCTTGCTGCCACGCACATAGCCGACGATGGTCATGTCCCAGGCCTGGGCCAGCTTGATCGCAAGGTCAGTGGGTGAGGTCAGGGACGCGACTATGGGCACCTCCATCTTGACGGCCTTGTTTACCATCTCGGAGGATACGCGTCCCGTGGTCAAGAGGAGATGATCCTTGGTGGGGATGCCTCGGAACATGCATTCCCCTCTGATCTTGTCCAGGGTGTTGTGTCTCCCCACGTCCTCGGCCACCACCAAGAGGCCTTCATCGTCCGCGAGGGCTGAGGCATGAGTGCCTCCGGCAATGCGGTGGATTTCCGCCTTGTGGCGTAGCTCCCGCATGAGGGCAGATATCTGCTTTGGGGAGACGGTGAGAGGCGAGTCAAGCTTGGCGTGGTTGGCAGATAGATCGTCGAAGGTGATGCCTCGGCCACATCCAGAAAGGAGGATAAGACGGCTAGGCAAGGTGACGTCGCCTTTCTCGCTCAGCATCACGTCAATCACGCCTTCTTGGTCCTGGCACACCTGGAGCAGATCCACCTCATCCACGCTGCTGATCAGACCCTCAGCTGCAAGGAACCCCAGTACCATGAAGTTCATCTTGTCGGGGGTGCAGAGCAGGGTGACCAGTTCCTGGCCATTGACGTGGATGGTCCAGGGAGCCTCCCGGACCAAAGGCCTTTCCAGCTCCTCGCTCTCGTCTCCCGAGTATCGGACGAAAGTTGCGCTGTCGATTGGTCTGTTGTTCATGATCTAGGACCGTGCTAGTGGTATCCTTCTTGGCGGGCGGAGACATCCATCCCTATGGTGATGATCCGTTGCACAGGCAGCACAGGCTTGCCGCTAGTCTGTCTTCCGTCCAGAACCTTGAGGTAACGCTTGCATTTGTCGCACACATAGAGGCGGTACACTTCGTCGTCGCCGAGGTAGTAGGCGAAGCTATCCTTCTCGGAGTTCCGGCAGAAGCTGCACTCCCCTCGCCTATACATCCATATCGTGTCGCAGCGAGAACAGAGTAGTCGAAGCCCTCCGACTTCCTCCTCCAGATAGCCGAAATCCGGCTCACCACCGCATACCGGGCACAGTTTCTGATACCATTTCTCGTCCCTGATCAGCGGGACGAGCACGGCGGCGTGAGCTTGCAGAAAGGGGTGTAAGGCGTTATTCAGGACGAAGGAGAGCAACTCCTGGTCTAGTTCCGCATGGTCTGGCAGAACAAGGTCGCCCTCACTGAGGTAGCGGGCAACGACGCTCCGCGTCTGCACGGGGTCCCCGGTCAGGAAGGACCGTATGTGTTCCAGCTGCGAAGCAAGTTCCTGTCTGTGGCGGACAACGATATCGCAGACCTGGGCAGCGAGGCGAGTGAAGCCATCTTCGTCCCACCTTAGTTCCCATCGCTGGATGAGGGGTACGCGCTGGTCTACGATTCTTGCCACTTCCTGGTCGTCAGGCTCGATGTGGGTTGCCTCAACCTGAACTTTGGCTCGGACGGCGATGATTTCCCGGTGAAGATCTACTGCCTGTGCCAGTTCGGGGCTCTTCTTCCGTTCCTCCTCAAGTGCTGCCAACAATCCTTCGTCAGTTACCATGGCCTCCAAGACTCTTTGCTCCCGGTTGGACTAGAACTCTCCAATTTGCAAATATACTACATCTCAGCCGAACAGTCTAGACCGTGACCAGGCTTCACTCTGGCGAAGGGCTGGGCCGTGCTCACGCGGCCGGAGCCAGTATGTTGACAAAATCTGGACACTGCGATATAATCCACGCGCTTGGGCAGTTGTCTTTGAAGGGCGAGGAGGTGAAGAATGACCGCGTTTCAACCTGAGGTGCTCAGCGAGGAGGAGGTCGAACAACTACTGACACAGGTTACGGGAGAGGAGATAGCCCAGGCCAGGGAGCTGTCCCTTACTCCTTTGAAGGAGCAGATATTGTTCGAGGGCGTGCCGGGCACTGCTATCGTGCGCGATTCGACAGGCAAGGAATACATCGACTGCACTGCGCAGGCATGGACCCTCAATTCAGGTTACTGCAACCCAGATATCCTGTACACGGTGGCCCAGCAAATGAAACACCTCACCCACGTCCGCTATGGTTATCCCACCATACCCCGTATCAAGCTCACTAACCGTCTGAGCGAGTTGTTCCCGGGCAATCTGCGCCAAGTGGCCCTCAACAACGAGGGAGGAGGTTTCGCATTAGAGGCGGCGATGAAACTGGCTATGATCAACCGGCCGGGAGCCTCCACTTTCCTTACCGCTTGGCGTGGCTATCATGGGGCTTCGCTGGCCACCATCCCCGCCAGCCACTACATGCCCTATCTCACCAGGTTCACGGGCTACGGTCTGGAACATTACGTGAAGTTCCCCTACCCATATTGCTATCGCTGCCCAGTGGGCCTGGAGAGGGAGACCTGCTCACTGGCCTGCCTGCAACTGGTGGAAGGCGCCATCAAATACGGAGCCAATACCCCCGTGGCGGGGCTGATCATCGAACCGATCCAGGGCCCGGGTGGAATGATTCCCACGCCGGACGGGTATCTGGCGGGGGTAAAGGAGTTGTGCCGCCAGTACGGCATCTACCTAATCTACGACGAGGCTCAGACCACATTCGGTCGAGTCGGCGCTATGTCGGCCGCGGAACTATACGGCGTGGCGCCAGACATGATGGCTCTGACCAAAGCGCTGGGCGGGGGATTCCCCATTGGCGCCCTGCTGGTGAGAGAGGGCTTGAAGAGGTTCACGGAGGCTGAAGAGCATACCACCTTCGGCTCCAATCCGGTGATGATGGCTGCGGCCTTGGCCAGTATCGAAGTCGTCTTGCGCAAAGATCTCGCTGGTCGGGCCAAGAGATTGGGAGAACAGGTCACTGCCCGTCTTGAGGAGCTTCAAGACAAGTATGAGATCATCGGTGACATCAGAGGCCCAGGCCTCTTCATCGGCATCGAGCTGGTGGAGGATCGAGAGAGCAAGGAGCCAGCTTTCGAGAGAGCCATCGCCTTTCTGGAGATCGCTATGCAGCTGGGGGTCATCTTCGACGTGGACATGCCCGACATTGCCGCTGGTCTGCCAACCCGGCGCAATGTGATCAAGATCAAGCCTGTGCTGACCATCACCGACGAACAGATGGAGCAAGCGATGCAGGTCTTCGAGATCTGCCTGCAGAAGGTCTCCGCCTTATCAGACGAGGAGAAGGGGGACATCATGCAGAAGCTGATGGCCCAGGCGCTACCGACCTAGCTATCGACCATGTGGCACCCAGACAAGGTTGCTCGCTTCCCGTCCGGATACGGCAGGAACAATCGGGCCGCCATGCGGTATGCTGCCGATGTCATGGTGGACGCCACCGGGTGATGCGCTAGCTCGACGGGCCGGTTTCCTCTCGACGCGAGACCAGTAGGACGTGAGGGGGAGCAGATGAGCGGTCGGTACATCATATCCCACGATGTAGGCACAGGCGGAAGCAAGGCTGTCCTGGTAGACACGACAGGACGCATTCTGGGCAGCGCCTTCGAGGCGTACGAGATCGCCTACCCACGGTCTCACTGGGCCGAACAGCAGCCGGAGGATTGGTGGCGCGCAGTCACGGTGAGCACTCGACGTCTGCTCGACGGGAGTTCCACCCGGCCCGGCGAAATCCTGTGCATGACCTTCTCAACCCAGATGTTGGGGGTGGTCCCCGTTGATGGAGAGGGCCATCCCTTGCGACCGGGGATCATCTGGCTCGATGCACGGGCAGGCAAGCAGGCCCAGCAAATCATGAGGAAGATCCTCGGGCCCAAGGTCTTCGCCATGATCGTGGGAGCCGAGGCCACCGGGAAAGATGTACTCCCCAAGCTGCTGTGGCTCAAGGAGAACGAGGCCGGCCTTTTCTCCAAGACGGCGAGGTTCCTCGATGTTAACGGTTACTTGATGCACCGCTCCACCGGCAACATGCTCTCTGACTGGTCCGCTGCTTCGGTGACTGGCCTCTTTGACTTGAAGAAGAAGCGATGGTCTGATTTCCTCATTCGCTTCTTCGGTCTCCCCAGGGAGAAGTTCCCTGAGCTCTGCTGCTCCACCGACGAGGCCGGGCGGCTTACCTCGCCTTCGGCTGAGCAGTTTGGCCTGCTGGAGGGCACGCCGGTCATCTGCGGCGCCGGGGACGCGCCAGCGGCCGCCGCTGGCTCCGGAGCGGTGGGCGAGGGAGAGGGCCACATCTATCTCGGCACCTCCGGCTGGGTCGGTGTAGTCATGGAGAAGGCCTTCACCGGCAAGAGCGGCATCGCCAGTATCCAGTCTGCTGATCCTGCCAAGTGCTTCCTCATCGCTGAGACGGAAACTGCCGGGGCATGCCTGCAATGGATCGCCGACCAGTTCTATCGTCAGGAGCAGCAGGATCCGTCGGTGGAGAACGTGTTCCGGCTGATGGATGAGACGGTTCGGCAGATTGAGCCAGGTTCCGACTATCTTATCTTCACCCCTTGGATGTACGGCGAGCGTTCGCCCGTCGCTGACATATACGTCCGCTCCAGCTTCATCAACCTGAGCGCTGATCACAAGCGTGAACACATGCTGCGCGCGGTTTACGAAGGCGTGGCCTACAACCTCCGGTGGATGTTGGAAGTGATGAGCGACAAGTTCGGCTACAGCCAAGACACGGTGCGAGCTATCGGGGGCGGGGCGAGGGGAGACCCCTGGCTCCAGATCATTGCCGATGTGACCGGCAAGCAGGTGGAGAAGGTGGCCAACCCCCAAGAGGCCGGAGCGGTCGGGGCAGCACTTATCGCCGCCATCGGATTGGGCATCTACGATGGCTTCCCGGCGCTCAAAGACGTCGTCCACGTTGAGAAGGTCTTCCAGCCCGATTCCTCCACCGCGCACACATACGATCACCTGTATGCTGGGTACAGGGAAGTCTACAGCTCTTTGAAGCGGTTGTATCGGGATGTTAACGAAGCCAGATTCCGTCGTATGAAAGATTAGAAAGGGGGCAGAATGGATATCGAAGCGCTACCAATAGCATTGCCGGACGGCGTGGACTACGGCGAGTCTATCATCGCTACCTATCTGGTGTCCTTCCCGAAGCACATCGACATCCCCAGGCTTGCTCCGGCTCTGGCTATCGAGCAGAGCACGGGCACCTGGGTACCCGTGCCCGGGGAGACGGCCGAGGTGCGCAGGAAGCACGTGGCCAAAGTCATCGGTGTGTACGAGATACCCGATTACGAGTGGGTGGTCCCGCCGGAGGTTCAGGACCGGAACCATGTGATCCAGGTGGCCTTCCCGTTCATCAACATCGAATCGCAGATCCCGATGCTGCTCACGGCCATTGTGGGAAATATCTCCATGGCGGGGAAGCTGAAGCTCCTCGACGCCCGCTTCCCCCAGAAGTTCGTGGAGGGCTTCGGCGGGCCCAAGTTTGGCGTCCCTGGCGTGCGCAAGCTACTGGGCGTCAAAGACCGGCCGCTCCTCAACAACATGATCAAGCCCTGCACCGGCTATCCATGCGAGGTAGGTACCGAACTCTTCCGGCAGGCGGCTCTTGGAGGGGCGGACATCATTAAGGACGATGAATTGCTGGCCGATATGTCGTTCAACACCGTCAAGGAACGGGTCGAGGCCTATATGGAGGCGGAGAAGCAGGTCTACGAAGAAACCGGGGAACACACCCTTTATACGGTCAACGTCTCCGACGAGATCCCCAAGGTCTTCGAGAATGCCAAGCGAGCCGTGGAATTGGGGGTTAACGCCCTGATGGTGAACTACCTAGCGGTCGGCTTTCCCGTGCTGCGAGCTCTGGCTGAGGATCCGGAGATCAACGTGCCCATCCTCGGTCACATGGACTTGGCCGGAGCCTTCTACCAGTCGCCGTATCACGGAATAACATCCCACATCGTCCTGGGCAAGTTGCCTCGCCTGGCTGGAGCTGACATCTGCGTCTATCCTGCGCCCTATGGGAAGGCGTCCTTCCTTCCCCAGAAGTTCCAGCTGGTGGCCAGGAACCTTACTTTCCACCTCTATCATCTGAAGCCTACCTTCCCCATGCCCAGCGGAGGCATCACTCCGGCCATGGTGCCGCAGGTGATGAAGGATTTGGGACCTGAGATCGTCATCGGCACGGGAGGGGGTATACACGCGCATCCCCAGGGGCCGGTCGCCGGAGCGCGGGCCTTCCGGCAGGCCATCGATGCGACCATGCAAGGTATCCCTCTAGAGCAGGCCGCGGCGGAGCACGAGGAGTTGCGGGTTGCGTTGGAGGAATGGGTGGATCCGTTCAAGGGTTTGGAGATGTAGATTCTTCTCTTATGATCATCTGACCCCCCGGAAGGCCTCTAGCCCTGGTTTGCTCCATGCTCATCTGAGGTAGCACCGGAGCTTTACGTGCAAGCGCGTCGTCCCACCCGCGCCGGCTCTGGCAACGGCGTGTCCTCTACCTACCCACCTTGCAGACCACCCCCAACGGTGGCGATCACTTCTACATTGCCGACGTAGTAGGGGAGACGCAGATTGTCTTGAACCTGTGGGGGGGCCCGCCACCGTCTACCCCGTCTACACCATCATCGGGAGAGTGCTGGCCGACGCTTTGAAGGCTCTGCCCTTGTAGGTCGGAAATACGACAATGGAACTAGAGAGGGTCTTGTGTTTGGGTTGACCTTGGATGCGCAGAGGGGTTTTCTTCGTCTACGGGGCATTTACGAAGAACCGACCGCTGGGAACCGTTTGACGTTGACGGGCCGTTTGGGGGATAATCGGGCAAGTTCGCACATGATGTAGCAATTGGCGGAAAAGGCCAGTTTGGTGTGCCGGACCGGCTGATTAGATGGAAACGTGTCCGTCTAATCAGTAGTTAGGTGCGCGGCACCATGCGTCCGTAATTGAGGCAAGAGACATGGCAAGCAAGCGTCCGACTACGATCACCGAGTATATCGGGGCTGCTCCACGCGAGGGCCAGCCGCATTTGCGCCGGCTGTACGCGATCCTGAAGAGCGTGGCGCCGGAGGCCGAGGAGGCGATCAAGTGGGGAACCCCCTTCTTCGTGGAGCCCCGATTCCTGTTCGCTTTCTCCGCGCACAAAGCACACCTCAACTTCGCGCCAACAGCGGCGGCGTTGGAGCCATTTCGCAAGGAACTGGAAAAGCACAAAACTACCAAGGGCACCCTTCAGATTCCCTACAACCAGTCCCTGCCAGAGGATCTGATTCGCAAGATCGCTGAGTACCGTCTCCGGCAGGTGCGTGAACGTGAAGACGACGCTTTCTGGTAACTCCATCGCAGCAGCCATGGGCGGTCTATTTGAACTCGTCTAACGTGCGCACCTAACAAATCGCTCCAGCCGACCCTCCTTCGGAGGGCGGCTGAACTCTATCGTTAGCCAGCCCAACGTCGAGCAAGTTCAGCACATTGATGCGGCACATCGTATTCTGTAGAGCGAATCCCTCTTGGAGATGAACCATGCTCAATCGGTTTCGCAAGCGAAAAGCAAAGCAACCAGAAGCGGCAAAGGACAGACCTGCTAATACAACAATGGATCCTGCAATGCAACTGCAATGTAACTATTGGACCTACAACCCCGATGAGAAAGCGGCCTTACTTGCTCGGTATCCTGAGTCTCTGTCATGGTCTGAGACTCTTAGATTGCATCACCTCACTTGCCTCGAGCTTCTGAGCAGTGAAGAAGGTAGTGCTCAGTTGATGGGTGATCTGGAAGGAAGTTACTCTGCACCTAAATTAACCGCCTATGAATTGTGTCGAGAGTTGGTTCAACGGCTTTTGTCACAAGACAGTCCTTACAGAATGCGCCACTGTGACATTTGGCAGGGTGAAGCGGGACAGTCAGGGCAGCGACCACCTGACTTGCAAGGGCAACTGCGGAATGCATCGTTAACACATCTGGGTTGTCTGGAAGTGATCCACCTAGGCAATCAGAACCAGGTTAGAGAACTGTCATTTATACCCTTTGACGACATTCGAGGGGTATTGTTTGCTCCACCAAGTTTGTTTCGCGCTGGCAAGGTGTTTTACGAAGATTCGAGCGAAGAGATCGTGTACATACCTCTGATTTATGGTGTTTCGTGGGTGACTGACAACAAATATGACCACGATGGAACGATGACTCGGTTCTGTTGTCACCTACGCGTTGACGGACTCGATATGCACATTGGCATAGGCATTGGACATCAGGATTTTCTTCTAACTGTACCCGAAGCCGAGGGTGAAGCCCAGATATTCGGGTTGGGTTCCATAGGCGAGATTATCTTCGCCTTGGAACTGAATGATCCCAGATTTGATCAGAAGTGCCGATCTCGTGGTTTGGATCCTTCTACTGTGAGACGGCACATGGCTGGCAAATGATGGTTACAGTGCAAAGTACTTCCTCATACAAACGGAGTTCAGAGGCTGTTGCACAAGGGGAAGGGCTGGCTAGCCATCATTACAGGCGACCGCGCTCCGCGCGTGCACAGCGAGGACAGGGCGAAGCGAGCGACTGCGGCTACTTCTGGCGGCGCCTCGATCCTACTGCTCTGTGACGGCCTCGGCGGCAGGTTCGGGCTGGCGCACCGAGCGCTGGCGCCACCAGAGGACTCCACCGGGCAGGCTGGCCACGATGATGATGGCCTGCATAATGAGGGAAATAGCGAGAGATTTCTCCTCGGGCACGCCCACGAGGTTGAAGAAGAAGACGTACGCGCTCTGATTCAGCCCGATGCCGCCGATGGAAATGGGGATCAAGAGCACGAAGGTGATCAGGGGGGTGAAGAGGAAGATGTGCAGCAGCGAGATGCCGCCCCCCAGGGCCTGGCTGATGAGGTAGTTCACCCCACTGCCGATGGTCAGCACCAGGATGGAGATCAGAAAGCCTTGGGCCAGGGTCCCGTAGCTACGCCTGTAGGCTGACAGTGCAGTCGACAACCTATCGTAGAGGGGGGCCAGGGAAGAGAGTAGACCCAGATTGAAGAGACGCCCTACCTGGGCGCGCACTCGACCGCTCAGCAGGACGGCGAAGACCCCACACAGGCCCAGCAGAGCTATCGCGGCGAGCAGGGCGACCTCCCACAGTGCGACCTGCCCGGCGGAGTACACTACCAGCAGCGCCATCACCACGGCCACGAAGACGAAAGCGATGAGGCCCACCATGCGATCCACGAGAACCGAGATGGCGGCCTCCGCAGGAAGCCGAGTTTCACGGGCAAGATCGTAGCCACGTACCAGGTCTCCCCCCACGTTGGTGGGCAGGAAATTGCCAAAGAAGAGGCCGACGAAGGTGTAGGAGAGCAGATTGCCAAGAGGAACCCCAATCTCCTGGGCTCCAAGGAGTATCCGCCATTTGACGGCGCCTACGGTAATCGCCCCGAAGTACAGGGCCAGGGCTACGAGCAGGTATAAGTAATTGGTCGAGGCTGAGCGCATCGCCTCGACCACTTGCTGCAAACCCACGCGGCTCAACAGATACGCGATCAGCCCCAGGCTGACCACAATCTTCAGGGCAGTGATCAACTTGTCTCGCAAGCTACTTCTCCGATGATGCCTTCACCGACTTCTCGGTGGCCTGCACCCTGGCTTCGTCCACCTCCTTGGTCGTCCAGGCCATGTCCCACACAACGTGTCTGTCTCCTTTGATGTAGTAATCGTAACTGCCCAAGATGCGGGAGTAGATTTCGATGGCGGCCAGGGCGGTCAGTACGTAGAACAAGCGTGCAGTGTGACTCGTAGCTCGCCAGATCTCTGTCAATGCCAGGCGCACTACCCGCACGTTGTCCAGGCTGGAGACGCGGTAGCCGTACTTGTGTTTCAGGTGTAGATGCCCGGCATAGTTCCTGCGCCTCTGTCGCACGAAGTCGCTAAAGGTCTCGGGACCCATATTGTACACCATGGCGTCGGGCGCATAGCGTACCTGCAAGCCACGTTTGATCATCAGCGCTTCGACAAAGGCCTCGTCCATGGCCACATCGGGCGGTATCTCGTCGAATACCTTGCGGAAAGCGATCATCTCTCCCAGGCGTGGGATCTCCAGGCATAGCGAGTGCTCCAGAGTAAGCCGCAAGTGGGATAGGTAGCCAACCACCTGGTCGGGGACGTTCACCGGCACCTTGTGCGCCCCGGTCATGCCCACCTCAGGGTCGCGGAACATCTTGACCAGGTTCTCCACGCTATCCTCGCCAGGCAAGGTGTCTCCACTCTCGAGGACGCAGATCTCCTCTTGAGCATGCTTGAGGAAGAGATTGACCGCGGAGACCTTGCCTTCGCGCTCTTCCTGAACGAGCAGCTTGATGCGCGGTTCCCTGGCCTCGAAGTCTCTTGCTATGTCGCAGGTGTTGTCGGTGCAACCGCTGGCCACCACGATGATCTCGGTGATCTCCACCTCATCCAGTTGCTGGGTCAACATCGCGTCAAGGAGCCTGGCGATGTTGGCCTCCTCGTTGTGGGCTGTGATGCCCACGCTGCAGCGCATCTTCTCAGTCCGACTCACGGATACCTCTCAGAAGTAGCGTCGCATCAAAGTGCGCTAGCGCGCAACACAGGATGATCACGAACTCACCACCGTTTTCCAGGCGATACGGACGGTGCGGGGCAGTTCCAGCCAGGTCCGCTTTCGTAGCAGGGTGTGAGCTACACGACTGGGCCTCAGGTAGAAACGGCGATAGGCTTCCTGCCACTTGCGCTCCACCAGCTCCGCTGGCATCTCGTCTGTCTCGAACTGGGCTTTGTTTTCGAAGAAGGCGAACTCACCCCAGCCTTTCACCAGTAGCCTTCCGCTTTCCATCACTTGTTTGTGCATCTCCGTGCCCGGGAATGGCGTGGCCATGGAGAAGTTGGCCACCACAGGGTCCAGTTCGCAGGCGAAATGGATCGTGTCGTCCATCGTCTGTTCCGTTTCGCCCGGAAGCCCAATGATGAAGAAGCCGATGGTCTCCATTCCTACAGCTTTCGCCGCCTTGAAGGCGGCGCGCACTTGATCCAAGGTCAGGCGCTTGCCTATCACGGTGTCCAGGACTCGCTGGTTCCCGCTTTCTACCCCAAAGGCGGTGCGAATGCACCCAGCCTCGCGCATCCTGCCCAGCAGTTCTTCGTCCACGAGGTTGGCACGGATGCCGTTGATCATGATCCAGGGCACGTGATTCAGCCCCTCGGCGATGATCAGATCACAGATGTCCAACACTCGCTGACGATCTATGTTGAAGGAGTCGTCGAGGACGCCTATCTCCTTTGCGCCCAGGTCTCTGACCAGCCATCGCCACTCGGAGACTACATTCTCTGGCGATCGTGCGCGCCATTTGCGGGGGAGAATCTGTGAGCAGTAGGTGCAGCGGTAGGGACAGCCCCGGGAAGTGAGGATAGGATAACTAGCCCCTTCGACGTCGTCGAGAGTGGGCTGCAGATTGGTGTAGCGCTCCATCCTGAACAGATGATAGGCGGGGAAGGGCAACGCATCGACGTCGTCAATCACAGGCCGGTCAGGATTGCTGACGACTTGCCCATCGCGCTGATACGTGATGCCCTCGACTCCCTCCAGAGATTTGCCCTTGTCCAAGTGTTCGCACAGATCTACCCACGTGAGTTCCCCTTCACCCCGTACCACAAGGTCTACTTCAGGCCTTTCGACCGACTCAGCAGCCAGAACTGTGGGGTGTGGGCCTCCAAGAACGATGGTGGCCTGTGTCATCTGCTTCAGTTCCTGGGCTACCTGCCAAGCGCTCTCGATCTGGATGGTATTGGCGGTGATGCCGATGACGTCAGGGGGGTACTCCTTGACGAGTTCCTGCAGCCGAGTGTCCTGCACCTCCGTGTCCAGCACGCGCGCGGTATCGCCACGTCTCTCGGACATGGCAGCAAGATAGGCCAATCCCAGGGGAGGACTGGCTCTGACATCTATGGGCAAGTTGACTTTGGGGTTGATAAGTAGGACTTTCAAAGGATTCTCCTCGCCACCATGAGGGGGCAGGTACGGCAATTATATCAAAATCGTCGCCAAAGTGGTAACCTCGTCATGCCTGTGATGTCTGCGCGGATCGGGCCTTGGCCAAGGCCCATCTGGCTATCCTATCGGTGGGAATGGTCACGAGAGGGATAACGAGGCACAACAACGCTGCAGCTGCCAACTGCGCCAGTGCAGAGACTTGCAGGAAGGAGAAAAGAGGATTTGGGATGTACCACGCCAACTCAACCCCATTGACAACAAAGCCCGCTATCAGGGGTAGGGCCAGCAGCAGTGCGAGGATGAGGGCGAAGCTGTAGTATGTGGCGGCTACTCCCAGTGGTGGTTTGCTTCGCCCGCGCCACACTGCCCAGGCGACGATCCACACAGCCGGCATCAAAGCTGTACCCATACGGGTGAGGGCAGCCGCCATGAAGGCGTCCCAGACTCCGATGCCACTGAAGGAATAAGGATGACCTGCCCAGACGTAGAGCAGATTGTAGATCACGGCGGAGGCCAGTGCAGAAACGAGCAGGGCGGCTGTCACCTTGCTCCAGCGGCGCCAGAGGAGGTACCCGGCAAGCCCGATAGGCAGCAGTGCCAAGGGCAACCGGCGCTGTTGCTCGGCCCTGATGCGCGAGGCGCGACCGCTTATCATCTCCTCGTCGGCGCCTCGCACCGCGAATTCAGCTAGCCTGCGAGCACTTCCGTAGTTCCGGACCAGCAGGGAGCTGTAAGCTATCTCGGCGTCGCCCTTGGCCGCCTCACCCAAAGGTTCCTGGCCGATGCTTTCCAGATAGAGGTCGGCCAACTCCACTCGCTGTCGCGCCCAGGACACCCATTTCTCCGTGCTCTCTGCTTCGTCCAAGAGCAAGGCATCGAAGAGAATCTCCCCCTGCGCGGCGCTGGGCACGGCCAATCCCAATAGCGCGGAAATGGTGGGGGCGATGTCAGCCTGGCTTATCTGTTCGTAATGCGCTGGTATCACACGACCCCCAGCCATGACAAAGGGCGTGAAGAGGACCTCGCCATCTCCTCCCCCGTGGCCCCCACTGTTGAGATACCCATGATCGGAGGCTACTAGGAGGACGTGCCTGGTCAGGCTCATGTGCTGTGCGATTTCTTGGGCGTGAGAGTCGGCGCGGCCGACTGCGGCGCGATACTCCGGGCTATTTGCGCCGAAGGTCCGGGCGGCACGGTCCACGTCGGTGAGATGGACGAGGAGAAAGTTGGGTCGCAAGCTGTCCATGAGGTCCAGGGCGGCGTCCACGACAGTATCGTCGGCTTCGGCACCAGCCTCCGGTACAAAGAGACTTCCGTCCAATAGCCGGGCAGGGATCAGGCTTTTCCACCAGTGAAGGCCGAGCAGCGCGGTCGTGAGATCAGCTCGTTTCGCCTCCGTGAAAAGGTCGTCCACGGTTAAGAAACGTAGCTCCTCAGCAGGAAGATCCTGCAGCGGAGCATCGTTGATCTCTGGTCCCGCGCCGCTAACAAGGGTTGTCCACGCGGTCTGCGTGTGAGATGGGAAGTAGCCCCGGCACGGGGCAGCGAGCCCTAGATCACGGAGGCTGTTGAGAAACGGCATGCGGAAAGACGCATCGTATCTCAGCCCGCTGATCACAATCAGTACCACCTGTTGCACAAGGGGACTACTCGGTCCTTCCAAGCTGGGTTGACCTTGTAGGACCGAGCGGTGGCTGAGTATGGACTCTCGCATGCGGACCAGCCACAGGTTGGAACCAAACAGTATGACCACCAATAGAGCGATTCTGACCAGGAAAGCGGTGTATCTTCTAAGGGTGACGGGCATGTGGTGTTACCTTTCGGAAATTCGTGGAGTTCGGTAGCCGTGCCCCTCCGCCTACTGTATAATAGGCTCCGGTAAAGGCGTCGCAGTGAAGATCAAGTCCTTCGATGTTCTATTGCTTTTCGTCTTGGTCATCGCCCGGGTGAGGATAGACACCTTGGCGGATCGCCTGGTGGCTCCCCGAAGGGTAGAGCTGATCCAGCGTATCACCGTCCTTGGTTCGCTTCTCCCGCAGAGGAGCCTAGAACTGCTCCACCACTGGATGACTGATCCCATCAGCTTGCTCTTGATCAGCGTCACTTTCGGCCTGCTGATCCTCTACATCTTCTTCGACCTCTGGCCACGGATTGGAGACGAGCGGCGGTACCAAGCCAAGCTGGCCATAGTGGTCTCCATCGTCTTCGCCACAGTGGTAGCGCTGTCGGCATTCTCCGTTCTCTTGCGCCGTGTGACAGGGCCAGCCAGCTTCTGCCACGATGGCGGTGTCATCCAGACCGAGGAGACGATCAAGTACTTGCTGTCTGGCAAGAACCCGTACGTCGAAGACTACGTGGATACCCCCATGGCCGAATGGGGCATCGAGTATCGAACCGCCCTGTATCATTATCCGTATTTGCCTTGGACTTCTTTCTTCTCGGCACCTTTCTATCTGCTGAGCCAGGCCGCCATGGGCTGGTATGATCAGCGCTTGGTCTACCTGCTACTCTTCATCGCTGTGCTATTGTTGGCACCGCGACTGGTGAAGGAGCGCAACCATCGGCTCTGTCTGGTGATGGTTCTCGGTCTTAACCCTATCATGGGCAGCGATATCATCTTCGGCCAGAACGACGTCTTCGTCTTGGCCTGGGTTGTATTCTCTGTGTACCTTCTGCAGAAGGGCTTGCTTGTTTGGTCAGCGGTGATGCTCGGTCTGGCCTGCGCCAGCAAGCCTACCGCCTGGTTTCTGGTCCCGTTCTATCTCCTCTATGTGATCCATCTCAGAGGAATCTCCACACGCGCCGAATTGAAGGAGCGCGGCCTGTCCCTCCTCCGTGAGTTGATCCCTTTCGTCCTCGTCGTCGCCATCCTGGTCACACCGTTCGCCCTATGGGATTTCGACGCCCTATTCGATGATGTCTGGCGCTGGAGCAGTGGGACGGCTGAGGTGCCTTATCAGATCACCGGGTGGGGACTGGCCAACTTCGTGCTGGCGCTGGGTCTGGTGGAATCGCGTCTGGACTACTTCCCGTTCTGGATACTGGGGCTGCTGGTCTGCTTGCCTCTGTTCTTGTTCCTCCTATGGCGACAGTGGAAGCGGAACTCCATCAGTTCCATGCTCTACTACTATGCATTCCTCACGTTAGTCTTCTTCTACCTGTCGCGCTTCATGAACGAGAACTACCTGGGTTATATCCTCGCCATTCTGGGCCTGGCCTTCTTCATCGATGGGTCCGAGCCTGCTCAGCAGGCATCTTGACTCCCTCGGTAGTAGTAGACCTCCTCGTTCAGTCGACCAACTCGGCAATGGTCACCCCATTGCCTCCCTCGTCGGGCCCGCCATGGCGATAGGACGCCACCAGGGGATGCTTTTGGAGTTCTTCGCGGACCACGCGCCGAAGGGCTCCAGTGCCCCGGCCGTGGACGATGTGCACTTCGGGCAGATGGGCCAAATAAGCCTTGTCCAGGTACCTTTCCAGCTCGATGAGCGCCTCTTCGACTCGTTGGCCTCGCAGCTGGAGGGTCATGGGAGGTGGAGTAGACGGCGTGAGCGCGACGTACGTAGCTTCGCGCTCCGCCTCTGGCTCCTCTTCCACCAGTTCCAGTTCATCCAGTCCTGCCCTCACCCGGAACTTCCCTACTCCTATCTCCACTTCCTCGTCGTCGATGAAGGCGATGACTTGCCCCTTTTGCCGTAGATCCTCCACCCACACCGATTGGCCAACTCTCAGCTTCTCTTTGTCGATGGGCAACAACCTGATAGGCGGTTCTGGGGGGGGCACTGCTTTCTCAAGTCCTCTTAGCCGCGCCTTGGCCTCCACGAGTCGGTGGGGTTTGATCTCAGGTTTCATGGCCTTGGCGACGGCACTCAGCTCCTTCCTCACCTCCGCTAGCTCCATCCTCGCTTGGTGACGAGCGCGATTCAGTATCTCGCGGCGATCCTGTTCGATCTGCTTCAACTGTTCCTGCAATTGATCCTTCAACTGCTCCGCTTCAGCCCGGGCTTCCTCTGCGGCGAGGTTGGCCGCTACGGCCTCATCACGGGCTCGCTTGATGTCGGTAAGCAGGCCCTCCACCTGCAGGTCTTCAGGGTCTAGCAGTCTTGAGGCCCGACTGACGATCTTTCTGGCGAGGCCGAGGCGCGCCGCAATGGCCAGGGCATTGCTTTGACCTGGGAGGCCGATGCTCAACTTGAAGGTGGGAGCCAGCGTCTCTACGTCGAATTCGACCGAGGCGTTCTCCACGCCGGGAGTGGCATGAGCATAGGTTTTCAAATCCGAGTAGTGGGTGGCAACCAGAGTGGTGATCCGCCGCCGGTGGAGATGGGACAGAATGGCTCTGGCCAGAGCTGAGCCCTCCACCGGATCGGTGCCCGCCCCCAGTTCATCCAGAAGAACGAGGGACTTCCAGTAGGCCCTCCCCAGGATGTCAACAATCTTGGTCATGTGAGAGGAGAAGGTGGAAAGGCTCTGTTCTATACTCTGCTCTTCACCGATATCTGCGTAGACCCCCCTGAACACAGACAAGGCGGAGCCATCTGCGGCGGGGATGTGCAGCCCGGACTGGGCCATCAGCGCCAGGAGGCCCACTGTCTTCAAAGCGACGGTCTTGCCACCAGTGTTGGGCCCTGTGATAACCAGGATGAAGTAGTCGTCTGTGATATGAACGTCGATGGGAACTACATGCTCCGCTGGCAAAAGCGGATGGCGCGCCTGGATCAGCCCCATTGTGGAACCTGGGTGCTCGAATGCTTCTTCTTCGGCATCTCCCCTCTTCTTCCGGGGGCGGAAAGCGACGAGTTCAGGTTCCACGCCCTCCATGCTGTCGCCATACTTAGCCTTGGCAAAGGCCAGATCCAGGCGGGCCAGGGTCCGCAGCGTTTGCGCAATACTCTCCTCTTCCTGGGCGACGCGCGCCGTGAGCTTCCTCAGCACGCGCTCCACTTCCTTCTCCTCCTCCAGTTGCAGCTGTCGCCAGCGGTTGTTCAGTTCCAGGGTGGCCAGAGGCTCGATGAACAGTGTGGCGCCACTGGCCGACTGGTCGTGCACGATGCCGGGGATGCGCCCTTTGAAATCGGCCTTGAGAGGGATGACGTATCGTCCGTGACGTTCGGTGATCAGCTTCTCCTGCAGGAAATGGCTGTTGGCGGGAGATGACACGATTCTCTCCAGCCTATCAAGTAGCTCTTCGTGGGTCTCCTTCACTTCGCGGCGTATCTGGGACAAGGCAGGGCTGGCATTGTCGACCACCTCGGCGCGATCATTGACCGCATGAGAGATCTGCTGAGGCAAATCCGAGTAGGTCTCTATCTCCTCCGCGCGGCCGGCCAAGAGAGGGAATTGGCGTTCCAGGGGGGCGATGGACCTTCGCAAAGAGCGTGCGCTGAGGAGGGTTGTGCGCACGTCGGATAGCTCGCTGGGTGTCAATGTGGCCTCCAGGCGGGCCTTCTTGAGAAGAGGGCGAAGGTTCGTTACGCCGCCCAGGGACAAGGTTGGCTTCAGATCCAGAAGACGCCTACCCTCGGCGGTTTCCTGTTGGCGCCGCTTGACCACCTCCTCCCTGGACGAAGGGCGCAGCCTGAGGGCCAACTCGTGACCCAAGGAGAAGGAAGTGTGTTGGGCCAGTTGAGCCAGGATCTTGGGGTATTCAAGAACTTCCCAGGATTTGGTGCTCATGTCCGTTCAGAAACTAGCCCCCGCCGGCAGTGTCCGACGGGGGAGGGCATTTCTACAACTTAGTGACGCCGTTACATGGGAGCCAAGAGGCGGGGACCACCTTCGGGAAGGAGTGCCCCCACCGTCTGAACCATGGTGAGGAGCAGGCTGTAGAACCCCGCGGCCGCGGTAGAAGTCTGCATCCCTTGGAGAGTGAAATGCCGTAGTGTCTCCCCTACGGGCCACGATTGCTCGACAAGCAATCTCAGGATGAGTACCACGACAGTCATTTGAAGGGTCACTGTGGGGAGAGCTACGAGGGCGCCGCCAATCTGATCCAGTATTCCGATGGAAACAAGCCTGCTGTGACGGAGCGTTCGCCTTTGTACGACCTCAAGGGCAATAGTGATGCCTACCACCAAGAGCAAGAAGGCCGCGGTTTCGAGGATTATACCTCGGGTTTCCGGAAACATGAAGGCGAACCAAGCAGCCAGGGGTACGTGCAGATATGTTGCCAGGATGATCGCACAGGCGATGGCACCGAGACTAAGTGCCTGGCGGATGATCCCCTGCCTGTAACCTGCTGCCATGCCACCCGCGAAGACTAACCCCAGGATCACGTCGAGCCAATTCATGCCTGCCTCTGCGAGACTGCAAGTCTAGCTGATTCGCGCGAAGTATACCATACGGCAAGGCGCACTGTCAAAGGGCCCCGGCTGAGGCTGTGGAAAGACCGCCACGGCAGCCCTTGGGATAGGACACCCGAGCTACGAGCGAAGGCAAACATGATGGGAGTATGTTAGGGAAGCCGCCGCGGGAAGTTTCCAAGTTCCCGGCGCAAGGTTTCAGTGCTGCGCGATGCTGTGCATGCAGCCCGCGCCGCTAGGGCGCAGTGGCAAAGGCTGTGAAACGAGGGCGATCAGCCTCCGTGAGAGTCACACCTGACTCTTTGGAGCAAGGAGTTGGCCTGGTCTTGAAACCAGATCCTGGGGTGCTTCGCCGCCAGCCGTGACGGTGGCCGCCACAAGTTTCAGCCTTCCGGAGGTTTGATGACAACGGGACCAAGCAGCACTCTGTCGCCGGGCGCAGGCTGTTGGTCTGTGATGACTGACAGGCGCTGCCCCGTTGCTGCGTCATACAGTCCCAGGGCCAAACGGTACTCACCCGGGGGGATGCCGGTTGGGAGAGCCAGGCCGTGGTTGTCGCCTATCTCCTCTGGTCGCTGCCAGGAGGACGTGGGGCGCCAACCCCCCGCGGGCTGGGCGTCGTGCTGGGCCCAGACGCGCTCGCCCTCATCTATTAGGTGGACAAAAACGGTGTAGTCTTTGTCCATCAGGTCCAGTGCCCGCCACGACAGCGTGACGTGCAGCACGTCCGTCGGCCGAAGCGGACCCTCATCGAAGGCGCATCCTACGAATTCGATCTGGGAAGCGAAGTTGGCTCTCACTCGATGAGGCCGCAGCGACAGCGCCGTCGTAGAGTACCGCGTGATGCGCGCATTGCTGAGCCACTCTATGCCCATGGGGAACTCATTGTCGCTCAGCCAGCGCTCTACTGCTGGGTTGGATCGTTGGTCGTCTTCAGAATCGGTGTAGAGTACCCAGACGGTGTCATGGCGGTCGGCTAACTCGGCCAGGTTGCTTTCTAGTCGTTCGTCGTCCTCCAGTAAGTACAATCCCTGTCCTCCAACCAGGAAGGGATACAACTGCTGATAGAGTCTCTGATCAGTGAAGATCACCGCTCCGTGACCCTGCCTCCTCAGCAGGTCTATGGTGTCCACGTAAGCGTTCTCGTCATACCTCTCGGCGGCGTAGTCCCGCACAGCCAACACACCAGCAGGGACACTTCCCAGCACTGTGAGAAGAACAAGTGAGGTCAGAGCAAGGCGCAGGAACCTTTGCCCCTTCATGGACGGGAACAATATGAACCCGAACTCCACCGAGAGCACTGCCAGTAGTAGGGTGCGGTATAGCACAGCTAGGATGAATATCCAAGAGTGGTTGGCTATGAGGACCAGCGCGATGGGGAACTCTAGGACGTTGGCCATCGTCAGGAGAAGGGAGTAGGTTACCCCCCGCAGGTTCGGCATGAGCAGGATGATGAAAGGCAGCAGGTTCACCATCCACGCGGAGCTATATCCCTTGGAGAATATCAGAACCAGGTTTATGGACAGGCCGCAGAAGGTTATCGCCTTCAGGTTATCCTGCCAATCTATGCGTCGCGTGTAGAGGATCAAGTACACCGCCACGAAGGCCACGGCCACAAGGAGGTAGGGGAAACGAGACTGGTGAAAAGATACCACCACGTTTGTCGGGTCGAAACGCATCTCCAAGGGTACGGCCTCGCCCCCAGTGTAGTACCCATCAAGGAACGCCCAGATGGTCTCCCAAGGCGCGACACTACCCAGGCGAAGGAAAGTCGTCAGAAAGAAGGTCGCGTTTGCGAGGAAGAAGGGCAGCCCAATCAGCAGAGCCACCGAAGTAGCTGCCAAGAGATAGGCAATTCTCTGTGAGATCCTGGGGAACACCCTCAGGGCCACGGGGACAACGAGGGCAGGCAGGAGCTTGATCATGAAGCCGGTGCCGGCGGCGGTGCCAGCCACGAGTGGTCTATTGCTGACAACCATATACACGCCCAATAACAGGAAGAACAAGGGGAAGCTGTCGAAGGTGAACAAGAGGGTCATGACGGGGAAGAACAGTCCGGCGTAGAGCCACGCGCATCTCAAGGCGCCTTCGCGTCCTCTCAGTTTCAGGGCGATGGCGTAGACAAGTATCAGGTTTCCTGTCTCGAAGACCAGGAATGTAGAGCCCAGCAGGAAGTCGAACCAGAGGTTTGGTTCCCTCCATGCGGGCAGAAGCATACTGAGGCGGTAGACTATGACGGCCAGCCAGGGAAAAGGGGGTGGATATTCGAGCCAATAGTGAACGAAGGGGTAGAATCCCCTGTCCGATAGCTCAACGAAACTGGCCCCGGGTATGTAGTATCCCGACCAGTCGAGGATGTAGCCGCCAGGCTCGAAGAGCAATAGAGCCATGAGCCGAAAGCTGGTAAAGAGGATAGCCAGGAGGACGAAATCGCGGTGTACTTCGTAGCCTTCTCTTGCCCTTTTCGTCACTCTGCGGAGCATGGGCTGGCTTTCCTCCGCGGGCTTGGTGGGGCTAGTCTTGTCGCATCAAGGGGCTGGTCTTTGCCTCCTTACTCTGGATCAGGGCCTTCCACTGTCCTTTCTGGACCACCTCGCCCTCCTGATTTACTAGGGAGACGTCGAAGGTGATCATACCCATACCCAGGCGCGGCATGGCCTTCTTGTGGGCTACTTTGATCTTGAGATGTACGGTGTCGCTGGCGAAGACGGCTCCCGTGAACTTCCAGGTCAGCTCGCGGAAAGCCACGGCGGTGCCTTCGATGAAACCGAGACGAGCCCCCAGACCAGAGGCTATGGAGAGCCCCAGGAGGCCGTGAGCGACGGGTCGCCCGAAGATGGTGTTCTTGGCGAACTCCACGTCCGTGTGCAGCTGGTTGTAGTCGCCGGTGAGGCCGGCGAAGAGCTGAATGTCCGTCTCCGTTACGGTGCGCGCCGGCGTCACCAATTCCACGTCTTTCTCAAACTCCTCGAAGTACAGGCCGCGGGGCCGATCTTGCGACGTCGCGTGACTTTCACTCATTCTGTCCTCCTGCGCGCAGGGTTCAACTCAGATATTCGAGCAGTCGTCGCACTCCGATGGGGATCAGATCCCCTGCCGCGCCGCTGCCTATCACATCCATGCCCACCAGGTAGAGATTGGGAATGGGGCTCCTGGGATCCAGGCGCTGGTTCCCAACCTGGCCGAAGGTCTGACCGCTCTCGGTCCCGGTCCAGGAACCGGTGAAGAACATAGGAACCATGATGTCTAGGACGTCGTCCAGGTTCGGGAAGAGCGCCCGCAGGTCGCCCATGGCCAGTTCTAGCTCTCGGGTCCTGTCTCCAGAATAGAGGGGGAGGAAGACGTCATACATGTGTTTGCCCGGCGGAGCGACGCTGGGATCGAGGAGGGTGGGGTCGAAGATGCCGGCCACCCGGTCGGTGCCGGGTGTCATGAGAATCGGGGCATCAGTATACAGCGGTTCCGCGGTGCCCAGGATGAGCGCCGCACAATCCACCGGTACGAGTTCCTCTACCCGGGAGACATACTCGGAGGGAAGGTTTTCCGGGCCCACAAGCTTGACGAACCTGCCGATACCGCCATTGTGAATCACTGTGTCTGCCTCGATCTGGTCGCCGTTGG
Organism: uncultured Anaerolineales bacterium; assembly: GCA_964347945.1. Taxonomy (GTDB): domain Bacteria; phylum Chloroflexota; class Anaerolineae; order UBA7937; family B3-Chlor; genus CAYGAW01. The sequence continues at coordinate 9,641 of CAYGAW010000035.1, read as the reverse complement.
TCAACTCTACCCCAGACGCGACTCCGCGATCCAGAAGGATGCGGGCTACTTGCGCCTGGGTGAATATCTGGCCACCGTGCGCTCTGATCACTCGCTCCAGAGCCTGGATGAGGGTACGCACTCCACCCACGGTGACAGAGAAGTCCAGGCCGGCCCTCGCACTATCCCTGGCGACGACGATGTATTCGCTGGCCGGGAAGCGATCGATGTCCACCCCAGAGGCGGTGGCCGCGATGGCGTTCACGGCAGCTATGAGGTCGTCGTTGTCCACGTGCTCTTCGATGTAGTCCCGCGTGCTGGCCTCTTGAAGGTCCAACCTTCTGCCCCGGACCAGGGCTCTGACGTACGCTCGCCAATCTTGTCTCGGGAGCATGGCCTGCAACGAGGGGAAGTCCCTGCCGTCCTTGAAGCGGACGGTGAACTGCTGATGGTAGCCCTTGTCTCGCAGACCTACGTAGTCAACTTCTATGCCAAGCTCCTCAAGGAACTCGCCGATGTTGCTTTTGGGCCCCAAAGAGGTCCAGGCCCCGGTGGTGACGGCATAGCCTTGGTGGTCTATCTCCGTGTAGCGTCCGCCGACGAAAGACAGCTTCTCCAAGACGCCTACGCGGCGACTTTCTTTGGCAAGGGCTGCGGCGGTCATCAACCCACCGATGCCCGAGCCGATTATTACCGCGTCGTAGGCGGGCTGGCGGTCGTGACGGGGTTCTTCGACAAGGAAGTCGCCCGCGATAGCATCATTGGGGCAGACGGACGGACACAGGCCACAGAGCGTGCATCTTTCGTCATCGATCGTGGTCCAGCCGTCGGAGGTGATGGCTCCAACGGGGCAACTGAGCAGACAGTATGCGCAGCCAGTGCATTTGTCCTTGTCTACCTTCATCTGTTGCTCTCGGTTGGGTGCGATTAGGATTATAGCCTTGGCTAGGCGCTCGTGTCAATCCCGGATCCCGTAGGACAGGTTGCCAACCTGTCCTACGTGACGTGGTCATTCGACGGCTTCCTATAGGCTCGCTAGGAAACGGAGACTCCTGGCTGTGAGCGTGAAGTTCCCAAGGGACTTTCTGATGTTAGCGCGGGAATTGAGTCCCGGGTAGGCCCTGACCACCGCTTGTGCGTATGTGCATAAGTCTCCGGGGCGATGCGGCGAGGGGAGAAGCTGAAATGACCTCGCACGCGTATCTGACACTCTCTCTTCAGAGTCCTGCTGGCAAGGTAGCGACCGAAGCCCTGCTATGATATAAATAGGAGTCGCTTATCAGAGGAGTACAGCCGCATGTCAGACGTCTCTGGCCTCACGAAACGCAAAGTCATGGTCATAGGCCTGGACGGGGCTACCTTCGACCTCATAGGCCCCTGGATAGAGGACGGCACGATGCCCACTCTCCAGCGACTTGTCAAGGAGGGAGCCTCTGGTGTCTTGAGCACCACACTTCCTCCCATAAGTTCCTCGGCCTGGGTGTCCTTCGCCACGGGCAAGAACCCGGGCAAGCACGGGTTGGTGGACTTCGTGCATCCGCGGCGGAACAGCTACCAGGTATCCATCGTCAGCCCCCAGCAGAGGGCGTCGCAGGCTATCTGGAACCTGCTGAGCGAGGCAGGACGCAAGGTGGGGATCGTGGGCATGCCCGTCACCTATCCTCCCGAAGAGGTGAACGGCTACATGATCAGCGACTTCCTCACCCCCACGGCCAGTGATGACTACACGTACCCTCTTTCGCTGCGGGAGGAACTGGACAGAGCTGTGGGGGGCGTTCCCTTACTGCCTGACGAGAGATACCGCTCCACCAAGTTTACGGACAGGTTCATCGCCGACATGGTCTCGGACGTGGAGCGAAGGCTGGAGGGGGCGCTGTACCTGCTGGATAACAAGGATTGGGACTTCTTCTTCCTCCTCTTCTGGAGCAGCGACATGCTGCAACACGAGACCTGGCGTCTGCTCGACGATAGCCATCCTGAGCACGATCGAGAGGCGGCCGGGCGGTACAAGGACCTAGTGGTGGACTTTCACCGCAGGCTGGATGCGGCGGTCGGCCAGCTCCTCCAGAAGGTCGGGCCGGAGGATATGGTGGTGGTCATGTCCGACCACGGCTTCGGGCCCGTTCACAGCTTCTTCCTGGTCAACAACTGGTTGCGCGAGATGGGGTTGCTCAACCTGAAGAGGAGACCCCTGGCCAGGCTCAAGTACGGTCTGTTCAAGCTGGGCTTTACCCCACTGGGTGTCTTTCGGCTGGCCAAAGCGCTGCGGCTGGGTTTCCTCCGGCGTCGCTTCCGATTCCAGAGGGGCGGCGGCCTCATGAAACGGCTCTTCCTCTCCTTCGCCGACGTGGATTGGTCGCGCACCAAGGCCTTCGCCGTGGGAAGCTTCGGACAGATCTACATCAACGACGTGGGGAAGAGACCTCAGGGCATCGTACATGCTGGCAGCGAGTACGAAGGACTGAGAGAAGAGATAGCGGCCGGCGCAAAGGAGATCCGCGACCCGCGTACCGGCGAGAGGGTGGTTGAAAAGGTGTATCGCAGGGAGGAGATATACTCCGGCCCGCTCCTGGAGAAGGCGCCCGATCTCGTGCTGCAATCCAGGAACTGGGAATACATGGCCTTTGGACACGCGGATTTTGGCGCCTCCCACGTCGTCGAACCCATCGTTGGCATGTCGGGTCATCACCGTCCTGACGGCATTGTGGTGCTGGCGGGGGAAGGCCTCAGAGAGGGCGCGAAGCTGCAGGAGGCGAACATCGTCGATTTGACACCCACCATCCTCTACGCCCTTGGCTTACCCATTCCATCGGACATGGATGGTCGTGTGCTCAAGGAAGCCTTCAGTCCCGCATTCCTATCGTCGGTTGGGGTTCAATACAGCGACGAGCTATCCCAGCGCCCGACGACAGAGGGTGAATACTCGGCTGAGGATGAGGAGGAGATCAGAGAGCGGCTGCGGGGGTTGGGATATGTTGGCTAGGAGGCTCCCGGCTTGAACAACAAAGTGCGCTTCGTCATCGTCACCATTATCGGGCTGATCTTGCTGGGGCTGGTGCTGATAAGGGTCGATCTTAGAGAGATGTTCGAGACTCTTGCAGCGGCCGACTACTGGTATCTGCTCCCCGCACTGGCGGCGCAGATGGTATTCTTCCTGGTCAAGGCTTTGCGCTGGAAGTATCTCTTTCCCCCAGACAAACCTATTAGCTTTCGCACGCTCTTCTCTTCTACTCTGATTGGGTATTTCGGCAACCAGATCATTGGCGCCAGCAGCGGCGAACTGCTCCGTTCCATCGTCCTGGGACAGAAGGGGAGTTGGAGCAAGAGCGCCACACTGGGGACCATCTTTGTGGAGAAGATGTGGGACGTGTTGGTGCTCTGTCTCCTGCTCCTCGCGCTGCTATGGATCATCCCTTTGCCGCCCCTGGTGCAGACCGTGGGGCAGGCGGGGTTGGCAATCTTGCTCATCGGGGCGGTGCTGCTCGTGGTCCTGTTGTCTCGCAGTCAGTGGGCCACCAGTTTGGTCACCTTGGTCACCAAGAGGCTTTCGCCACGGCTCGCGCAGCGGCTGGTGGGGATATTGGAGCGCTTCATCCTAGGCGTGCGAGCCATGGAACATTGGCGTCGCTCCCTGCTGGCCCTCTTCCTCACCGTGCCCATGTGGTTGTTCCTGGTGGTTAGCTTCCACTTCCTCGGGCTGGCAGCCCTGATCGAGCTCCCCTTCGGCCCCTACGTATTCCCCGTGGTGGTCATTGCTCTGGCGGCTTCCATCCCCAACCCGCCATGGAACGTGGGTATGCTGGAGATACTATCCATCACTACCTTGGGCGTCTTCGGTGTGGCTAGCAGCCAGGCTCTGGCCTTCGTGGTCCTCATGCGGGCTATGCGCCTTGTGCCCATCGTCTGGGGCTACGCACTCTTTTCCAGGGAGGGGTATGGATTGCGGAGTGGACCTCAGGCCAGCCTGGAAGTGGAGCATCCTCGATAGAGTAAGATGGGTGCACGCATCCTCATCTTGACGTGCGATTCCGGCGGCGGTCACCACAGCGTGGCTGACGCCATAGTGGACGCGGTGGAGCATCTTTTCCCCGGCCAGTACCACTTCGAGCTTGCCGACATCATGTCGGATGGCTTTGCCTGGCCTTTGAGCCTTGCCGGCGGAATGTACGGCCCCGTCGTGAATCGCCTTCCGCGGTCGTGGGGCCTCCTGTGGCATTTCTCTAACGGACGGAGGCGATCTCCGCTTATCCTGAGAATGGTCTCCCCGCTGGGTAGGGGCAGGGTCAGGCGGATCCTGCTAGAAAGCAACCCGGACTTGATCATCTCCACGCATCCATGGGCCAATCACATACCCGCGGGGCTGGTGCACGACCTGGGCCGGCATGTGCCTCTGGTCACTGTGGTTACTGATCTGGTTAGCATCCACCACTGGTGGCTCTGTCCTGAAGTGGACATGTGCCTGGTGCCCACCTACCAGATTCGGCAGAAGGCTCTTAATGAGGGATTTGCCCCTGAGAAGGTCAAAGTCGTGGGCATACCCGTTGACCTCGAGTTAGTGGATCGTTCCTACTCGCAGGAGGATGTGCGCAGGGGCCTGGGCTTGGCGGAGCGCCGGTTCACCGTCCTCCTGGCGGGCGGAGGAGAGGGGATGGGGAAAGTCTTCCCCGTTGCGCGAGCGGTAGCTGAGGCCTCCTTGGACCTTCAACTGCTCATCGTCACCGGCAGGAACGAGGAGCTGAGGGCCAGACTGCAAAGGGTGCGCTGGGAGGTACCCACCTGCGTCACGGGCTTTGCCGACAACATGCCCGCCCTGATGCACGCCGCCGATCTGCTGATCACCAAGGCGGGGCCCAGCACCATCAGTGAGGCGCTGGCTTGCGGGCTGCCTATGCTGATCAGTGGATCGTTGAGAGGCCAGGAGGAAGGGAACGCGGAGTGGGTGGTGGAGCGGGGAGCGGGACTGCTGACCCCGACGCCGCACAAGGTGGTGGCATCGCTGAGAGAGCTTCTCCAGCCGGGAAACGGGACCTTGGCTCTCATGGCCGACAGGGCGCGGGAGGCAGCCAGGCCTCACGCGGCGCTGGACGTCGCCAGGCTAGTACATTCCCTGCGGTCGACGTCCACCTGATGGCTTCTTCCTGCACCTGGGTAGTCTTCACTTGGCCCTGATGGCTGTTCACGTCGTATTTCCTTGCCCCGGCTTCGACTGCTGGAGTAGAGGCCAAGCTTGTGGTAAGATAAGGGTGTCAGTGCTCCAAGTTCCTGGCGCCAGACCGACTGTAGGTCCACCACTTCAGTGAGTCGAACGATGCCCATACGCTTGACCAGGGAGAACACCAGCACAAGCGGGGCGGCCTGAGGCCCGCTGTAGGACCGAGACAGTCCTGAAGGACGGGTCCAGTCAATGAGATATCTCCAATGTTCTTCACCAAGAGCCTTAGGGCAAAGACCCTGCTATCTCTGCTAGTCCCGTCAGTCCTCGGACTGGCGGCGGTGGCTGTGATCGCCCTCTATGCATACGAGCGGGCGGCGCGAGACGTTGTCCAACGCAGAGACACTGAGTTGGCCAGGGTATCAGCTGCGCGACTCTCGGAGGGGCTGAGTCAGTATGCCCAGATGCTGCAAGTTGTCGCGGCCGACAGGGACATTCAGTCCATGGAAACGCTACGTCTGGTCGAGGCCCTGCGAGAGGCGCCGAGCCAACTCCAGGTTTTCGATGGGGGGGTGGTGGTCTACAATGACCAAGGTGTAGCTGTCTGGTTGCGCCCTCTCCATCCCAGGAGGCGCCTGACGGATTTCCCCGTGCGGTCGCAGTTTGACGAGGTCAAGGACACGCTGCAACCGGTCTTCTCCGACGTCTTCGAGGACGATGTGTCAGGCGAGGACGCTATCATAGTCGCGGTCCCCATTGTAGATGACAAGGGGAAATTCTTGGGTGTGATGGCCGGGATCGCCACTATTAGGTACTCCGGGTTGGGCAGCGTGTATGCCAAGTCTCTAGAGTTCACAACGGGCCAGAGCGGCTACGCCTACCTGGTAGACGGCAACGGGACGGTCATCTACCACGGCGACAGTACGCAACTGGGCAAGAGTTATGCAGGTTTGCCGCCAGTGATGCAGGCCTCTCAGGGAGCAATCGGAGCCGTTCTTGCAGAGGACGAGACTGGGAAGACCGTAATCTCTGGCTTCGCCCCGATCCCCGGTACGAGCTGGGGGCTTGTCACTCAGGAGGATTGGCAGGACATCGCTGGACCCTTTCGAGGCTATAGCAATCTGCTTCTGGGTTTGCTTGTTGTGGCAGCGCTCAGTGCTGGTGCGCTGGTGTTCTTCTCCACAGGACGTGTCTTGGGACCCATCCAGGATCTGACCAGGGCGGCTCAGCGCATTGCCGAGGGTGAGTTCGATTACGCTGCACCTCCGGAGACGGGCGATGAAGTGGAGGCACTGGGCCGACAATTCAACACGATGGCCAAGGCACTCAAGGAGTCGTACGAAGACCTTGAGCAGAAAGTGGCTGACCGGACCAGGGAGTTAGCTGCCCTCAACGCCATCGCCTCGGCCGTGAGTAGCAGCCTGGATCTGGGGGAGGTTCTGAGCGATGCTCTGGACAAGACCCTCGAGGTGATGGGGATCGAGGCTGGCGGCATCTACCTGCTGCAGGACGCGAAGTCACAAGATGGGGAAGGAATGCTCACCATTGCGGTTCATCAGGGAGTCAGCGACGAGTTTGTCGCCGGGATTGACAATCTGAAGGTAGGAGAGGGCTTCTCGGGTCGTGTGGTCGAGACAGGTGAACCTCTGGTGGTGAGAGACCTCTCTGCGGATCCGCGACTGACGCGCTCGGTCGTGACCGAGACCGGTTTCCGAGCGGTGGCCATCGTTCCTCTTGCTTCCAGGGAGAAGGTCTGGGGTTCTCTGTTTGTAGTGACCCGTGGGGAGCGAGACTTCTCTCAGCGAGAAGTTGAACTCCTTACCCACATTGGAGATGAGATTGGTGTAGCCATAGAGAACGCGCGGCTCTTCGATGCGGAGCAGCTCAGGGCGGAGCAGTTCCGTGTCATCAGCGAAGTGGGTCGCCACATCGCGTCGATCCTGGATCCCGAACAGCTCCTGACGGAGATCGTTCGCCTGCTGAAAGAGACCTTTGGCTACTATCTGATCACCATTGGCCTGATTGAAGGCGATGATGTCGTCTTCAAGGCCGGGGTCAAGACCCATTGGGAAGAGCCACAGTTTCTGCCCCCAGGCGTCAAGGTGGGAGGCAAGGGTATCACTGCATGGGTGGCCGCCACGGGAGAGCCTCTCCTGGCGCCCGACGTGAGCGAAGAGCCGCGATACCTTTTCTTTCCAGACTCTTCCGAGACCCGCTCGGAGTTGTGCGTTCCTCTGAAGACAAAGGACGCCGTGATAGGTGTGCTGAACGTCGAAAGCGACCGACTGAACGCCTTCGACGAGAGCGACCAGGCGGTGCTTCAATCTCTGGCCAACCAGGCAGCCATCGCCATCGAGAATGCCCGCCTCTTCGATGCCGAGCAGCGACGGGCCGAGCAATTCAAGGTCATCAGCGAGGTGGGGCAGCACATAACCTCGGTCCTGGCCGTCGATGCTCTACTCCAGGAGATCGTTCGTCTGATCAAAGAGAGTTTCGGATACCACCTGGTTGGCATCAGTATGATCGAGGGCGACGAACTGATCGAAAGGGCAGGGGCTGGTCCTCCTTTCGATGATCCCCAGTTCCACTCCCCGGTTGTCAAGGTAGGCGGACAGGCGATCACAGGCTGGGTGGCCGCCACGGGAGAACCTCTCCTGGTACCTGACGTGAGCAAGGAGCCGCGATATCTGTTCGTGTCCGGCATTTCCGAGACCCGCTCGGAACTATGCGTCCCTCTCAAAACGAAGGACGCTGTCATCGGTGTGTTGAACGTCGAAAGTGACCGGTTGAACGCCTTCGATGAGAGCGACCTGGTGGTGCTACAGGCACTGGCCAATCAGGCTGCGGTCGCCATCGACGAAGCGCGCCTCTTCGATGCCGAGCAGCGGCGAGCGGAGCAGTTTCGCGTCATCAGCGAGGTGGGCCGCCACATCACCTCGATTCTGCACCTTGACGACGTGCTTAGTGAGATCGCACGGTTGATCAAGGAGAGCTTTGGATACTACCTCGTGGGCATCAGTCTCATCGAGGGGGATGAGCTGATTGTCAAGGCGGGTGCCGGCCCAGCCTTCGATGATCCTGAGTTCCAACCTCCAGTGTTCAGGGTGGGTGGAGAAGGCATCACCGGCTGGGTGGCCGGCACCGGGGAGCCTCTGCTGGTTCCTGACGTCAGCGAGGAACCACGATACACGTATCTCTCCGAAACTGCCACGACCAGGTCGGAACTGTGCGTGCCGATCAAGACCAAGGAAGCGGTGATTGGCGTGTTGAACGTCGAAAGCGACGAACTGAACGCCTTCGATGAGAGCGACCTCGTGGTACTGCAATCCTTGGCCAATCAGGCGGCCATCGCCATCGAGAACGCACGGCTGTATGAGGACACGAAGAGCAGGCTGGCCCAAGTCATGGCCCTTCAGGAGACCACCAGGGCGGTGGCCAGCACCCTGGAATTGAATAGGCTCCTCAATCTCATCATCGAGCAGGCTACCAGTCTCCTGCAAGCCGAGGGAGGTATCATTAATACCGTCGACTGGGAGAGAAAGGAGGATGAGGCGGTGGCCGCTACCGGGTTGGCCGTCTCTGCGCTGGGAGATCGTGCCCCTTTGGAGGGTAGCCTTTCTGGCTGGGTAGCTCTCCATAACCAACCAGTGATATCGAACCAGGTCGGAGAGGACAGCCGGGCGGACTATCGAGCGCTCTCGAAGCTGGTGAAGGAATCGAAACGGCAAATCCAGAGCGTCGCCATAGCCCCGTTGGCCATCAAGGACCGGGTGATGGGCACCGTGGTGGTCATGGACAAACAGGGTGGTAAGGGAGAGTTCGACGAGACCGATCTGGAGTTGCTGGTGGCTTTCGCCAACCAGGCGGCTGTCGCCATCGAGAACGCGCGCCTCTTCGATTCGGAGCAGCGAAGAGCGGAGCAGTTCCGTGTCCTGAGCGAGGTCGGAGCTCACATCACCTCACTCTTGGCTGTCGACGAACTGCTGAATGAGACGGTCCGCCTGGTCAAGGAGAACTTTGGATACTACTTGGTGGCCATTGGCCTCGTCGAGGGAGATGAACTGGTGGTGAGGGCTGGGGCGGGCCCTCGCTGGGACGATCCTGACTTCGAACCCCCGCGGATCAAGGTGGGTACGGGAATCTCGGGCTGGGTAGCGTCCACAGGTCAACCTCTCCTGGCACCAGACGTGAGCCAGGAGCCACGGTATGTTCTGCTGCCCGACTCGACCGAGACTCGATCTGAACTGGCTGTGCCTCTGAAGACGAAGAGCGGGGTCATCGGTGTGTTGGATGTCCAGAGCGAGCAAGTGAGGGCCTTGGATGATACCGACTTGGGCGTGCTCCAATCTCTGGCTAACCTCACAGCGGTCGCCATTGAGGAGGCGCGCCTCTACGAGCAGGCCCAGCAGGCGGCCGCCATGGAGGAACGTAGTCGTCTCGCTCGCGACCTCCACGATGCGGTCACCCAGACCCTCTTCTCCGCAAGCCTCATCGGCGAAGTCGTGCCCAT
>CAYGAW010000034.1:0-17548 GCA_964347945.1 uncultured Anaerolineales bacterium | reverse complement strand
GCCATGGGCTCGGATGCCCCCTACAAACAGGAGCTCGACAGCTCTGTTCTCGCCAGAGCTGACCTGATCGTCTGCGACCACAGGGGGCAGTGTGCGGAGCGTGGCGAACTCCACCACGGCCTGGAAGATGGAACGATTGGTGAGCGTCAGGAGATAGTGGAATTGGGTGATCTCACATCTGGACGCCACCCTGGGCGCACCGACGAAAAACAGATAACTGTGTGCGACCTTACGGGAGTAGGGGTGCAAGACGCAGCGATAGCCACACTTGCTTACGAAAAGGCAGTGCAAGGAAGGTTTGGCTCCGCTCTAGAAATATGAGGCCCCTTCCGCCAAACCTGCTACCACCGAGAGGGCGCGGCTGCCCCTGCTGGATGCTCCGCCTGCGGACTACCGACACAGGCCCCTGAAGCCATCGCTGCGGTGGGACGCGCTGCGCCACCATGCCACGCCCTTCGTACCCTCGCCCACGTGACGGGGCACTGAGCCTAGAGGCGCGCGCATGATTTTCAAGAGTCACAAGCTCGCCCAAGGCGAGAACTGGAGCAGGGGTTGGCGTTCCTACAACAGCAGAAGCACTGTGGACAAAACAAAAAGCCCTCCTTCGTTCTTGCCACTACCCCCTAGTGGGCTGACGACAGAAGGGCTACCAGTTCTCAACAGAGCGGGTGATGGGATTCGAACCCACGACATTCTGCTTGGGAAGCAGACACTCTGCCAACTGAGTTACACCCGCGTGCAAGCTACATACAATGATAGCTCAGAATGGGAGAGAAGTCAACTTCAGAGAGGGAGAACGACCCTCAGTGCGCTGCCTCGACCAGGCGCACTCTCGATATCCAAGCTGCCTCCCATCAGGTAGGCGCGCTCCTGGATACCAAGAAGCCCGAAGCGCTTCTCCGACTGAGCCGTATCCAACGCCTCCTGCACGTTGAAACCTCGACCGTTGTCCACGATACTAAGTTCCAAAAGTTCCTCAGCCGTCTGCAGCCGTATGTCCACTTCGTCGGCCTTGGCATGCCTGCGTACGTTGGTCAACGCTTCCTGAACGATGCGGTACAAGTTCTTCTTCACACTCAGGGGCAGTTCTTGCTTCATCGGACCGAGGTCGAGATTCACGGAGATGCCAGTCCTGTTCTGGAACTCCTTCGCATATCGCCTCAATTCCTCCAAAAGGCTCAACTTCTCCAGATCCGTCAGCCGAAGTTCGTAGGCAAAGTGACGAAGTTCCTGAAGGCATTCCAGCGCCTGCTCCTTGGCTCTTGCTAGCTCTGACTCTGCACGCTCCGCATCGTCCTTCAGGATTCTCTTGTACAGCTCGATCAGCAAGATCACCGACGACAATTCCTGCATCGGGCCATCGTGGATCTCCTGCGCCAGTTGCTTCCGTTCCCAGGCGCGGCTTTCGGCATCTGCCTCCCGCTGCGCCAGAGTCAGCTCTATCATCTTGGCCGCAGGCCTGGCAATGACAACCAGCCGATCCAAATCGACCTCGTTGAAGCTGCCATCGCCCCGCTTGTTGCTCACCGACAACACGCCGATGACCTCGTCCGTGGTCATGAGTGGAACGCAAAGAGCATCTTTGATCCCTCGTCCTACGCCCGAGAAACGAGAATCCTTGATCGGTCCTACCAGCAATAGAGGTTCCTTGTGCTTCGCCACCCAACCGGATATGCCCTCTCCCAGGTGCCTTCTGGCACCCTGAACGATATCCCTACCCAAACCCCTGGCAGAGGTTATGGTAAGCAACTCACGCCCCTCGTGAAGCAGCATCAATGAACCCTCTTTCGCATCCATGGACAGAACAACCAGTTCCACGAAGCAACTGAGGATCTCTTCCAGCGCGACCAGGGCCAGGGCCGCCCGCTCAAAGCCTTCCGATGGTCGATGGTCTCCGCCGGTCGCCTCTGTGAACGTTTTCTCTGTCGCCACTTGCCCTCTCCCCGACGTCAATGTCTGGCGGTTGCCCCAGAACTGCGAAAGCCGAGGCTGCCGCAAGTACTTTGGTAGCTCGCCCCCATAGCCATGGGTATTTTACCACATTTTATCGCTCGTGTCAATAAGCAGCACCATGCCCAATCCGTGTCCGCGTCTGACTCGCAGGTCGTTTTTCCGCACCCTCTCGACAGAGCTTTGCTCTGACCAGATGCATAGCATATAATCTGCATCATCATGCCGCCCGCAAGGACTACGCCCCGCAAGGACTACTTCTTGCTCCCCATCGTGTTCATCAGCGGGATGACCATCTTGGCCGTCGAGATGTCTGCTGCCCGCCTCCTGTCTCCCTACTTCGGAGATTCGCAGCTCATCTGGGCCAACTTGATAGGCCTGATGATGATCTACCTCGCTGCAGGGTACTACCTGGGTGGACGTTTGGCGGACTGGCATCCCCATGGCGAGCTGCTCTACCAACTCACCGCCTGGGCCGGTTTCACGATCGGGCTGATCCCTTTCCTCTCACGACCGGTTCTCCACTATTCGGCCTCAGGGTTTGAGCGCTATTCCGTGGGCATCATCGTTGGTTCGTTCCTGGGCATATTGTTCTTGTTCACCGTGCCGGTCGTCCTTCTGGGCTGCGTCTCCCCGTTTGCAGTTCGTCTTCAATCGCGCTCTGTGGCCTCCACCGGCCACACGGCGGGCACGATTTACGCATTGTCCACGTTGGGCAGCATCCTGGGTGCCTTCCTGCCCACTCTGCTCCTCATTCCCCGGGTGGGGACGCGAACAACCTTCCTGCTCTCTTCCTTGATCCTACTCGCAGTCTCTGTGGGGAGCCTCTTCTGGACCGTAGGATCCCGAGCTGTCTTGTATCTCCTCCTTCCCCTGCTGATCATCCTCCTTCACCTCCTCTTTCCCAGCGGTCTCGTCAAGGACACGAATGGGTTAGTGTACGAGGCCGAGTCTGCCTACAACTATATCCAGGTAGCGGATCAGGACAGTAGGCGTGTCTTGATGCTGAATGAGGGACAAGCCACGCACTCAGTGTACTGGCCCGGTCGTGTCCTCAGTGGCGGAGTCTGGGACTACTTCTTGCTAGCGCCCTATTTCACCAGCCTGCCCAGTCCTGAAGACGTAGACAGCCTTTGTATCATCGGCCTGGCCGCAGGAACGGCAGCCAAGGAGTACACTACCATCTACGGCCCCATGCTCATCGACGGAGTGGAGCTCGACCCAGAAATCGTGGAGGTAGGACGCCGATTCTTCGCCATGAATGAGCCGAATTTGAAAGTAGCTGTCCAAGATGGCCGTTATTTCCTGGCTCAAAGCGACAGCAAGTACGATATCATCATTACCGACGCGTTTCGGCAGCCTTACATCCCTTTTCACCTTGCAACCAAGGAGTTCTTTGGCCTCGCACGCGAACATCTGAATCCCGGAGGAGTGCTTGTCGCAAACGTTGGCCGCACCGCCAGTGATTTCAGGCTCGTAGAGGTGATGGCCACCACCATGGACCAGGTATTCGAGACAGTCTTCATTCTCGACGTCCCAGGCGACAGCAATAGCCTAGTCATCGGCACCCAGGAAGCGACAAGCCTGGAGAGTATCCATGCCAGTCTCGAGACTGTTTCGAACAGCTGGCTGTACGAGGTCGCAGAACGCTCAAAGGGGAGGATCAGGGCCTTCCACGGTGAGGGCCTGGTCCTGACCGATGACCGGGCTCCGGTGGAACATCTCACTCATCTCATGATCTTGAGATACCTGTTAGAGGGAGAGTGAACAGTGACAGCGAAGAGGATACTGCTCGGCGCCTGCGCAATCCTGATCATCATTGTGACTCCGTGGTTCCTGGCTCTGACCACGCTCTTCCCCCTCATCTCACCCTACTTCTTGCGCTTTCAATATGCTCGCCCAGACGTGCCTCCCTCAGTCAGGTTCTCTCCACAAGAGAGGCAGGCCTTTGCGGAGGCCGCCGCCCATTACCTCGTCTCAGGGGAAGGAATCGACTACCTGGCGAATCTGACGGACGATGAGGGGACGCCCCTCTTCAACGAGCGAGAGCTCACCCACATGGTGGACGTTAAGGTGCTGGTGGGCCAGGCCGCTAGATTGGACATCGTGCTGGGGCTGCTCTTGGCCGCATCTCTGGGCATCGTGATCAGCCAGCCAGAGAGCAGAAGGAGAACACCTTTCTATCTGCTCCTTGCCTCGCTTGTAGCCCCCGCCCTGGCGATCACCGCTCTGATAGTGGTCCCTCTGCAGTTCCGCTGGTTCTTCGAGGAATTCCACCACATCTTCTTTGTGGGTGATTCCTGGCTATTCCCGCGCTCAGACACCCTCATCCAACTCTTTCCGGAACAGTTCTGGTTCAATGCTCTGCAAGCCTGGCTGCTGCTCGTGATAGGGATATCGGTCCTCATTGGCCTTGGCGCGTACGTCTGGCGGAGGAGGGCACGGGCTCCCTCCAACTAAGCCAGATAGACTGTCCCGCGCGAGCGCCAACAGGCTCCCGTGACTCTGGACCCGAAAAAGAAGAGCCCCGGGAATCCGCCCCGGGGCTCGTCAGCCCAACCCAGTCTTGTGCTCCGCCTAGCTCTCTGGCTCGTAAGGAGGAGCGTAGATATTCAACCTCACGACATCCACAGCCTGAAGGCCCTTGGGAGCATCCTTGACGCTGAACTCGACCTCCTCCCCTTCATAGAGCGTCTTGAAACCATCGCCTCGGATCTCCGAGAAGTGCACGAATACGTCCTCGCCCTCAGGCAGCTGGATGAACCCGTATCCTCTTCGCGGACTGAACCACCTCACCAAGCCAGTGAGCCTCTCCGACATACACTGTCCTCCTTGTCAATGAACCGCGTTTGGCGCCTTCGCGCTATAGTGAGGTTTACCTGAGATAGGTCCTGAGCTTCCGGCTGAAGTGGGGATGTCGAAGCTTGCGCAGCACTTCGCCCTCGATTTGCCGAATACGTTCCCTGCTTAGGTCGAACTCCTCCGCAATCTCCTGAAGGGTCCTGGGATCGCCATCAGTCAGACCAAAACGCAGATCAATGATTCGCCGCTCTCTGGGGGGCAGCTTCTGGAGCGCATCGTAGAGTTGTTCTCTGAGCTGGCCGTCCAGCACTACGTCAACGGGCGGCGGTATGTCCTCGTCCTGGATAAACTCGCTCAGCTGGCTTTCCCCTTCCTCACCCACTGGCTTCTCGAGAGACAAGGTGTGCGTCGGGGCCCTGAAGACCCGTTCCATCTGCTCGGGGCTGAGGTTGAGCGCCTTGGCAATCTCCTCCTTGCCGGCCTTTCTCCCCAACTCCTTCTCCAGCTGGCCCGCGACCTGTTTGACCCTGCGCAGTCGTTCGCCCATGTGGACAGGCAGACGGATGGTGCGGCTCTGGTACGACAGAGCACGCGTAATGGCCTGGCGTACCCACCACGTGGCATACGTGCTGAACCTGTTGCCCTGGCGATAGTCAAATTTGTCCACAGCACGCATCAGCCCCACATTCCCTTCCTGGATGAGATCCAAGAAGGAGAGCCCTTGGCCTCGGTAGTTCTTGGCAATGCTGATCACGAGGCGCAGGTTGGACCTGATCAAGTACTGCCGGCTCAACTCCCCTTCCAGCAACTTCATCTTCAGCGCCTGCTCAGACTTCTTGGAGCGAGCAAGCCCGCTGCTGAGTTGCTCCCGGGCCTTTTCACCCGCGTTCATACTCTTGACGAGAGCTATCTCCTCTTCAGCCGTGAGGATGGAGTGTCGAGCTGCTTCGCGGAAGTAGAGGGAGATGGCACTCTCCGCATCTATGTCGTCGAGGTCGACAGCCTGTTGGGGCTCCTGATCGATGTCCTGTTTCTTGGATAGGAGTTCGGAAATGGGATCGCCTTCCTCGTCGACGATAGAGATACCTTCCTCTTGCAGCAAGGCATATACCTCGCTTATCTCATCAACGTGGAGCTCGGCCTGAGGGTACTCCTGAAGTATGTCTTCCAGAGTGATGTAACCCTGCTCGTCGCCCTTCTCCAGCAATCTGTCCCTTGCGGTGCTCCCTGTATCTTTCGCGCTGTCCATCAATGCTCCCTACCGGACGTAGCTCGGCAAAGAAAATGCCGCCACTCTCCCCCGGGCGGCAAAGCCAGACTGATCACCAAATCGAGATCCTGCACAAATGACACAGAACCGTGTCTCTCCGGCCGAGAAGCTATCCTCATACTATCTAGCTGGATTCCATCACATTATACCACAAAATCCGTGCTAAATCAAGCCCCTTGCTGACCTTTTTTAGGTTAAATCTCCTACCTCTTAGCCCAGTTTGAGTCCCATTGGGCCGGATCGCAGCATAGCTACCATGTGCTGTCAATACGATGAGGTCAATGCCACAGCCACCCACAGCCATGCACGCAGATTCTTTTCAGGCATCAACATGACTTGGCACCTCTTGAAGCAACCGTGGGCAGATGCTATAATCCTCTCACGAGGGGCCAAGTCGGAGTGTGCCGCCTCGTATACTATGCCCGGCCAAACTGCACCCATCGCCGCGGTTATTGCGGTAATCTATCGGGTCTTTCTCACGCGACCGCAGTCCTGGCAAGAGCTAGTTGAGACTCTGCTACCCAAGCGGCGCTGGGTAGAAGG
Source organism: uncultured Anaerolineales bacterium (assembly GCA_964347945.1). Lineage (GTDB taxonomy): Bacteria > Chloroflexota > Anaerolineae > UBA7937 > B3-Chlor > CAYGAW01. Next base: position 10,983 of record CAYGAW010000034.1, on the reverse strand, counting down.
GCGCCCCCGGAATGCAGACCACTGCCGGGCCGGCGCTTGGCTCAGTACATGGACCACGCGCGCCTGGCAGTCACCGCAGAGAGGGGTGAAACTAGGCGCGCATCGAGCTGATTGAAGGGACAAACACGATGAGTGGGGCCCACTTGTGCGACATCAGGCTGGTGGCCCGGCGGTCTCTGCTGCACACACTCGCATTGCGGAACAGGGCGCTGAGTTCTTCATCTCCGCACGGTAATGGATTCGATACACTCGTTGATGGCAACGAATACTATCCCTCGCTTGAAGGCACACTGAAATGCGCCGGCGTTCTCTCCATGGGCCACACAACGCCACTCTTGAAGGAGGTCTGAAGGAGGAAGAGGAATAAGGGCACGGCCTGCCATAGGTGGCAGCAAGGAGTCAGGATGAGAGGAATCAGGTTAGGCAAGACCGGACTGACAGTCTCGGCTGTGGGCTTTGGTGGTATCCCGATACAGAGACTCACGGAACAGGAAGCTGTAGAGGTGGTGCGCCACTGCCTGGATTTGGGCATCACGTTCCTCGACACAGCCAACGGCTACTCCACCAGCGAGGAACGTATCGGGAAGGCCATAGCTGGCAGACGCGACGGCCTGGTGCTAGCCACCAAGACCGGCGCGAGGGAGGGAAATGAGGTGGCGTCACATCTGGCCCTGAGCCTGGAACGATTGGGGGTGGAAACCGTAGACCTGTATCAGTTCCATGGCGTCAGTAGCGACGAAGACTATCGCAAGGTCGTGGCTCCGGGCGGGCCATTGGAGGTCGTCCGGGAGGCGCAGGCCTCGGGCCAGGTGCGGCACATCGGACTCACGTCCCACTCTATGCAGATAGCGCTGAAGGCCGTCCAGTCGGGGCACTTCGAAACCATCATGTTCCCCTTCAACTTCGTTGCCAACGAGGCGGCCCAAGAGTTGATCCCCGTGGCCTTGGAGCGGGGTCTTGCCTTCATCGCCATGAAGCCCCTGGCCGGAGGGGCATTGGACGACGCCGTTCTGGCCTTCAAGTACTTGCGGCAGTTCCCCGAGATTCTGCCTATTCCGGGCATAGAACGGGCCGGGGAAATCGAAGAGATCGTCGAAATCATGGAAGGGCCCGTCGAGCTGGAGCCCGAAGAGCGAGACCGGATACGGAGCCTGCAAGCCGAGCTTGGGCAGCGGTTCTGCCGTCGTTGTGGATACTGCCAGCCCTGTCCCGAGGGGGTGTCCATCCAGCTGATGATGATCATCGATAGCTTCATCAAGCGGATGCCCGCCGCCAGTGTGTTCGCACAGTGCGCCGACGTCGTCGACGGGATAGCAGACTGCACTGAATGCGGCGAATGCGAAGAAAAATGCCCCTACCAACTGCCCATCCGTGACATGCTCCAAGAGCATGCGGAGCTTTTCCGCAAGGAGATGGCTCGGGCGGGCCTCATCTGAGGGAAGCACAGGGCTCAGGTATGTCTACGACATGTCGGTTCTTCTACGAGGATAGCCACCGGAGGAGCCCCAGGAAGGAGTGCCTCCTGATTGGGCGCAACCCTGACTCGGAACCCTGGCAGGACGGCCTCTGCCGCACCTGCCCCGTGCCCGACATCTTGGAGACGAACCCTTGTGCCAACCTCGCTCTGGAGGCCGAGGTGGCCTCTCACTGGGGCCTCTTTCGCAGAGTGAAGGTCTTCGCCGTTTGCACGGTGAAGCTGGAGCGGATTGCCAACCCAGCCAATTGCAGACGGGGATGCTCCCAGTTTGAAGGCCTCTTCTGACCCCAGGCTATCCCCTGGCAACTGACAGCGACAGATTGCCCACCACCCCCGGCGAACACACGGATTGTGTCGATCCCAATCCCAGGAGTGCGCCCTCACTGATGGTGCAACGGCTGACAGGAGTTGTCACAATCAAGAGAGTGAGGCTTCCGCCTTGAGGCGCAGCGCATCGTCGAACATGCTTGCGTTGTTGAAGAGGCAGTACGCCTCCGGGTATTCGCTGCACCACTCCAACACTCTAGCGAGATCCTCATCAGTGTACCGATACCGGTAACCCGTAGTGCCGTGGAGACGAAAGTAGGCCAGTTCCCCGTGGACTGGCTGCCGCTGGAAGGGATCTACGCAGTGGACCAGATCCAGTTCACTGCAGAGCTCCTCTATCACCTGATCACTCCAGTCGCCTCGGGGCTCCCAGGCGAAGATGAGTTCGCCTCTCCCGACAGCTGTGAAGAAGGCTCGCATGTTTGCTAGGTTTTCAGGGCTGGCACCGAAGCTGGGGGGGCACTGAAAAAGAACTATCCTGGCCTCCAGGGCCTTGGCGCTCTCCAACGTCTTCTCCCAGGCGTCGAAGACCTCACGGCTGGGGCGAAAGAACCCACACTCGTCGGGCTTGTCCACCTTCAGTTTGGCCTTGCGATAGGTGGGCGAACTCGGCTGGTGGGTGATCAGTTGCCAGGCCTTGAGCGTGAACTCAAAACCACGCGGAGCCTCAGCGCGCCATCGCTGGCACGTTTCCAGGCGGGGAAGCTTGTAGAACGTGCGCTGCACCTCCACTAGAGAGACTTGCTGAAAGTACTCCGCCCGTTTCCTGCTGAATCCGCAACAGCCAATCTTGATCACGTGGAATCACCCGCAGAATCCCCGAACGACCTCATCGTTGGCACCGGGGACAGAAGTAGGTCCCTCTGCCGCCAATGGGTATCTTCTCGATGGGCGTGTTGCACGCATGGCAGGGTTTCCCCTTGCGCTGCTTGACCTGGAACTGCTCCTGGAAGGCCCCCTTTGTCCCATCCAGATGAACGAAGGCCATCTCGGATGACCCTCCTAACCTCAACCCCCGACGCATGATCTCGACTATGCTCCGGTGCAGCCGTTCTACCTCCTCGCTGGTCAGCGAGCCGACCTGTCGCGCAGGGGCTATGCCAGCGTGAAAGAGTATCTCATCGGCGTAGGTGTTCCCTATCCCGGCGATGTGTCGTTGATTCAACAGGAACGACTTGACTTTGCCTCGTCGTCCACTGCTGACACTCCTCAGTGCCTCGACACTGAAATCATCACTTAAGGGATCGCACCCCAGCTTCTTGATCTCTGGCAGTTCGTCAAGTTGAGAAGTAGGCACCAGACGAAGAAATCGCAGCGCAACCTGGCCCACCGAGAGTTGATCCGCACCGAAATCCAAGATGAGCCGCACGTCGTTGGGCTCTCTGTCGTAGAGGCTGGAAAGCAGCAGTTGCCCCACCATCATCAGATGAATCACCAACGAGAATCCGCTATCGAATTCCAGAAGCAGCATCTTGCCTCGCCGCGCCACGTCGACGATGCTGGCTCCTTGAATTGCTGATGTCCATTCCTGTAAGGGGCAATCGCCTTCCCTCCCCGCGGGGACGACTACCTGGTGCACCTGTCGGCCCAGCACGTGAGCGTTCAGTTCGTTCTTGAGGATCTCCACCTCCGGAAGTTCCGGCATCTGGGCCCTCCGAATCGACCACGATGGACGTTCTATGACTTTGGCCTAGTCCGCTGGCTCCACGAAGAAAGCCGTCGCAGTGCAGCCAATCTCTCCCTGTCCCCCAACTTGGCTCGCCGCAGCGTCTCCTCCAGGGTCCCGATGGAGCGATCATAATTTGCCCGATCAACAGGATAGGGATGACCGTCCTTGCCGCCGTGGGCAAAACTGTATCGCGCGGGGTCACGGAAGCTGGGAGCAACTCCGTACACCAACTCTGAGATCAAGCTGAGGGCGCGGATAGTCTTGGGCCCCACGCCTTGCATCCCCAGCAGCGCTTCGAAGTCTTCCGGTTGCTTCTCGTAGGTCTTGAGGAAAATGCTACGTAACCTGTCCGGACGTACCTCACCAAGCCGGACTTCATGATGAGCAGGCATCTCCAGATTCAACAGCCTCTCGAGTTCGCCCACCACCCGCCCAGGTGTCTCCCGCGCCAAGAGCGTGCTGATCTGCCGGGCCTCCTCGCTCTCCCTCGCTACCATGTTCAGGACATCGCTCTTCTCATCGCAGCAGATTGCTGCGTGGGGTTCGCAGATGAAGTCCTCCACACCCTCGCTGAGCCAGTGGTATCGTCGAGCCAGCCTGGTGCATGTATTCATGCCCTGCTGAATCACACACCACTGCCCCTCTCGATTGAAAACGAAGGAGTGGTGATAGATCTGATAACCATCCTGCAGACCCGCGCTATCCACCTTGGCCGCCATGCGACTGGCGTAGACTAGCTCTCCCGGGTCCCTGTCCAGGCAAGGTCCCGAGGCCTCGATCTCCTGAGGCGTGCGTCGCGACGTAGCTCCCTTTCCTCCAGCCACGAAGATCCCGAGCTCCTGCTGTCGTGCTTTGAGCCCTTGCTTGAGCGCGCCACAGGCGGTGGTGGTGAGACCACTAGAGTGCCAGTCAAAGCCCAGAACACAGCCGAAGGACTGAAACCAAAAGGGGTCCGAGAGGCGACGGAGCAAGTCTTCTGTACCATGCTCCTCCACAATGACCGCGGCCATTTCGCCGGCCAGACTGGCCATACGTTGGAACAGCCAGCGAGGCGCTTTTCCGTAGTGCAGCGGCAGGCTAGCTGTGCCGGTTCTCATCTCCCCCTCCCTACCTGCAGCCAGCCCTCTATCTCTCGGGCAAGGCTCTCCCCCACTCCCTTGATGCCCTTCAGTCCCCTGCGGCCCTCTCGGAGATAGATGGATTCCACATCCTCCTCCATCTCGTCTATGGCCCATGCCGCCTTGCGGTACGCCCAGACGCGATAGCTCTTTGCCTCCTCCAGAGTCAGATCGTACGCTCTAAGGAACAGCTTCTCGGAGATCTGCTTGTTGGCGGCCAGTGCCTCGCCGGCTACGATGGGGCGAGACATGCGATCTTGAATGCCCTCCTGGGCGCAGATATCCCTCACGCGCCGCAACAACTGAGGCCCATAACTGCCTCTGGTCTCGAAGCCGTCGCCATAGAGCCTGTGGTAGAGAGGCGTGGCCTCTGGGTAATGTAGATCCAGGAAGGCCATGTACCTGTCACGCTGTGCGCCTGCCTTCAAGGTCAGGCCCCCTCCGAGCACGAACCGCCCGCCTGCGTCCTTCACTCTCCGGACGACCTCGGTGATGTTGTCGTCGTCGTCCGAGATACCGGGCAGCAGAGGCATCATAGCTGCCCCTGTGGTCAAGCCAGCCCTCGCCACCTCGGTCATCGCTGCGAGCCTCTCCTCCGGGGTGGAAGCTCCCAGCTCGAAACGGCCCGCCACATCCGGATCGAAAGTGGTAATGGTGAAGAAAACGCAGGCCCAGGCCTCGCGGTCTAGGTCCTGGTACAACTCCACATCGCGTAGCACCAAGTCGGACTTGGTCAGCACCTCAACCGGGAAGCGGTGGCGATAAAGTGTCTCCACTATCTCCCTCGTCAGGCCTCGTTCCTTCTCTATGGGCTGATAGCTGTCGCAGACGCCGCCCATGCCCACCACGTCTGGCTTGAGCCGGGGAAGCTGCCCCTCCAGCACAGCCACGGCGTTGTCCTTGATCCATACCTTCTGATCGAAGGCCTCCGACAAACCGTACTGGTTGGCGCGGGCATCGCAGTAGATGCAACCGTGAGCGCACCCACGGTACGGGTTGACAGTGTACGAGACCCATAACCAGTCGTCCACGTGACGCAACCTGTTGATCATGGATTTAGCTTCGTAGGTTTCGTATTGCATCACAATCTGCCGTCTCAGCTGCCGAACTAATGTTCTATTATAGCATGGGCAGTCACATCTGGCAAATCCGATCAGACCTAGGCCTGGCGGAGGCGCTCATCGCCGCGTGGAGTTCATGCGCTGCACCAAAGGCAGCAAGAGGATCAAAGCCTTGGTGCCTCGTCGAAGATCGCTGTCAGGGCCCTCATGGTTTCAGGCTCAACCGCTGACTCCTGTGATGACTTGCGAAGGTAGCTCTTCAGCCTGCGCAAGGGCAAAACCGGCACGGATGTTTCGGTCACCTCGAGACGCGCCTCTGGATTCAGAAAGAGGATCAACCCCTGCACGCCTACATCGCTCCCCGGGGCGTGCTCCTCCAAGTACTTCCCTACTTTCTCCACTTCCCGCCGTGCGTCCTTAGTGGGGTTGCCGAGAGATTCCTCGGTGAAGAAACGCAGCATTCGGCGTATGCTGAAATCCCGCACCCACTTGTCCTTGAAGCAGCGGATCGTCCCGTCTACACCCCTCAAGACCAAGACGAAGAGGCCGTGAGGCGTGAGCAGTACGTGATCGGCGGGCAAGATGTGATTATAGAGATGATACCGATCGTCGAATCCGCCCAAAGTATCGACCAGCTGTTGTATGAGGCGCGGTTCACGAGTCGCTTGCGCTATGCCTCGGTTGCCGATGGTGTACATGACCACGCCCAAGGCTATGAGGACCACAGTTATCGCCTTCCACGGTGTGAACGACACGAGCAGCCCACCGAACACCATGATCAGGGCAATGAAGTTCGCCACCTGGCCTACCCTGCCGCCGCGGGCAATCAGTTCCTCATCGGTGCTTGCGCGCATGATCCTACTCCTTGTGCTTGGATATGTATGAGCGACCACCACTCACGGTCGTTCATATCGCCCCGCGGGCCCACTCTGCTCTGGGTACCTCTGCCACCCATTGGCTAGACGGAACCTTAGACCAATCCAACGAACCAGGCGATTATCTCTTGCCCACAAACGAGCATGGCCAATCCCCCCACCACCAAGAACACGCCATAGGGGATGTAGCTCTGGAGGCCCTTCGTCCGGGTGAGGACGAGCACCAGTGAGACCAGCCCTCCCAGGCACACGGAAATAATGAGGGCAAAGATGATCTCGGGGAAACCGGTGATCAGACCGATGAACGCGGCCAGATTGGCATCACCCCTGCCCATGGCTGTTCTGTTGAAAATGAGCCCACCGATTATGGCGACCAAGTAGAAGAAGAGGAAGGCCAGGGTGCCACCCAGAAGCGCGCGACGCACGCCCAGCCACGGGTAGAAGAAGCTGCCAATCATGGCGATGCCGATGGCCGGAAAGATCACCACACGCAGGATGAGATGATGCTCCAGATCGATGACGAAAACCAGGAAGAGTACACATGTGTATAGTGTAACAAGCAACAGTTGCAGCGAGGGACCATAACGTAGCCAGTAGAAAGCGAATGTGAGCAGGGTCAACGTTTCCAGGACCGGTCTCCGCCACCTGTGAGGGGCGCCGCAGTGAGGACACCTACCTCCCCTCAAGATAAGGCTCAGCAGCGAGATTGAGTCCACCCAACTCCACTCAGCTTGACAGTACGAACAGCGAGGATCGTTCAGCACACTGTGGCGCTCAGGAAGATGATCGGCGGCAAGATTCAGGAAGGCTCCCGTCAACAAACCAAATAGGGCGTAGAGAACGACCACACGATGCTCCACAGGTGAGAAGTAGGGCCGATTATACCACGGAGGTTTGACAAAAACAAAGGACAGCCATACAATAACCTGCACACCCACGGTATGGATCCTCGATTCTCGGCTCCGCCCACGCAGGTGCGTGCAGGGTTTGCTATAGATGCCTCGCTACGATAGGCTAAGCATATTGGTGAGTCTGACCCTCTTCGGGCTCGTGGTATCGCAGGTCATCGAACTCCCGACGAGGACCATCTCTTTCGTCGCTCTGGGGGTTCCGACGACCATCTATCTCTCGGGCCGGTGGCTCATCGGCGCTCTACTCGTGGTTCTTGTTGGCACAGGAATGGACTCCATCGTGCGGTCCCACCCATGGGCCCGCAATGCGGTCTGGGAATACAGTCTCTCCTTCTGGGGAGTACCCTGCGCGTTCACCCTGCTTTCCCTATTCCTGCTGCCTCTATCGCCTGACAAGTACTTGTGGCTTGCTGGGCTGGCTCTGACGGGCATTTTGCTGGCGCTGCTGATCATCGCACAGTACCGGACCATCGACCGGCGAGATCGTTACTACGGCGTTGCCCGCTGGGGACTTAACCTCGTGGTCTACGTGAGCATCGCCGTTTTCTGCACCCTCATCTACGGCGCCCGTGCACGGAGTCTGCTATCGGCGACGGCAATCTCGGTCCTGGCAGCCGCCCTGGCCGCGGAGTCGCTACGCCTTGAAGCTTCCAGGCAAGCGATGAGACGAACGTGGCTCTACTCCCTCGTTGTTGGAGCCATCATGGGAGAGGTCGCCTGGGCACTCAACCACTTGACCCTCGGCGATGCAGCTGCGGGCATACTCTTTCTCCTGGTCTTCTATGTCGTAAGTGGACTAGCCCTGCAACACCTGCGAGAACGATTGGTCAGACGTGTGATGGTTGAGTTCATCGTGGTATCACTTCTCGGGCTCGGACTACTCTATCTTGTGTGATGCGCAGCATAGGCTCGTGTGAGGAGGTAGGAGGAAGATGGTATGGCTTCAGCGCATGGAGGAAGACGCCAGGCAGATCCGAATGCCAGAGGAATGGGGAGGCATAGTACCCTCAGGGGTATTCCTGGACCAGGCGCGCAGAATCGTCCAAGAAGGCCAACAGCAAGGGCTCATCCTGCGCGCCATGGGAGGCGTGGGGATACGCCTGGACACTTTGGAGCACCAAGAACTGGGACAGCGATTGACTAGATTGGGTGAAGGCGAGCAGGAGTTCACTGATTTGGATTTCGTCTCCTACAAGAAGCACCGCAAGCAGATGCAGGGCTTCTTCGAGAGCCTCGGCTACAGTAAGAGGAGGGCCACCCTGTCATCGGCGGCGTCTGAGAGGCAGATCTACTTCCATGAAAACGGTTGGTTCTTCGTGGACGTCTTTTTCGACAAGCTCATGGTAGCCAACCATCGCTTGGATTTCCGGGGTCGGCTCGAACTGGACCCCGTCACCTTGAGTCCCACCGATCTTCTGTTGGAGAAGCTACAGATCGTCGGCTTCAGCGACAAGGACTTCAAGGACACACTGACGCTCCTCTTTGCCCACGAACTGGCTGAGGAGGACACCGAGGACACCATCAACGCCGCCTACATAGCAGGCCTACTCGCCAAAGACTGGGGCTTCTGGTACACGCTCACCACGAACTTGAAGGGCATCAGTGACTTGCTGCCCACAATGGAGGCCCTCACGAACGACGAGATTCGCCTTATCGGAGCCAGAGTCGATGACCTGCTGGCTCACATCGACGCAGAGCCCAAGAGCATGGGCTGGAAGGCACGCTCCAAGATAGGGCCTAAGAAAAGGTGGTACGAACCGGTCGAGACCGCAGATACGGTAGGTGATTTCGGCATCTGGCGCATGATGGCCGAGAAGCGCGAGGACTAGAGCGCTCCTTGAGCGTTCGCCTCACGCCGATTCCCCGAATCAGTGGCAGGCCTCGTCCAGCAGCGGCCAATCCCGCTCACCGTTCTTCAACTCGAAGGAATGCTCCATCATTCCGCGTATCAAAGAATCGCTTAGGTGAGCCTCCTGGCAAGGATGGAACTGGCGACCCTCTCATCACGCCGACTGATAGTCCTCGCCGGTCCGCTGCCCCGGCAGGAGCTTCGGCCGCATTCCCCCGATCCAAGGCACTAGCCCGCAGATACGGGGGCCCCAGGCGATCTGATCAGCAGGATAGGCCTGGTGGTACCACGCAGCACCTTGGAAGCGACACTGCCGAACACCCACCGTCCGACGCCGCTGCGACCGTGAGTGGACATAGCGATCAAATCAACGTCGTTGACGTCGGCGTAGTCCACTATCTCCGCAGCCGCATCCGCCCCGTGCCTGATGGTGTGGCGCGCTTTGACGCCTGCGTCTTTGAGATCCTGTTCCACCGCCATCAAATGGTCCTCAGCCTCCTGCTGCTCCTCCGCTGACACATCGGCCACGACTCCTGTGGCGGGGAGCACCTCCAGCAGGATGACCTCGGCCTGGTGACCGGCTGCCACAGCCTTGACGTGAGGGAGTATGGCCCTGGCCAGTTCAGAGCCATCGAGGGGAACGAGTATGGTGTCCTACGTCGAACTACCTCCTATCGCAGTTCTCGATTTTCATAATCGGATCTTGCAATCCCGGCCGGAAACAGTATAATTGACAAACACGTATTCGCGCCTGCCCCGCTGCAGCCTGGGCAGCCCCGTGCTTGGGAGCAAGAACACAGAGAGGATGGTAGATAAGATCAATGGCCAAGACGAAGTTTCTCTTCTCCACCGATTTCCACGGCTCCGAGACAGTGTGGCGGAAATTCCTCAACGCCGCCAAGTACTTCGATCTGGATGCTTTGGTCATCAGTGGCGATATGACCGGCAAGCTTCTGGTACCCATCGTAGAGAGGACGGATGGCAAGTTCGATGCTGCTCTCTACGGCGAGCCCCAAGTCTTGTCCGAGGACGAAATCCCGGACTTCGAAAAAAAATGCCGCATGATTACCTATATCCCCTACCGCACCACCCCAGAAGAGGTGGACCGTATTGCCGAAGATGAGCAGTACAGGGAGGATGTCTTCGAGAGATGTGAATGTGAGACCATTGCACACTGGCTGACCCTCATCCCAGACCGTGTACCCCCTGACTGCAAGGTCATCATCAGCCCGGGCAACGATGACAAGTTGTCCATCGACGAGGTTATCCGGACTGACCCTAATCCCCAGGTGATCTTCGGAGAGGAAGAAGTCGTAGAGCTGGATGAAGAGCACGAGGTGCTCTGCTTTGGCTGGTCGAACCCCACTCCTTTCAACTCCCCACGCGAGTGTTCCGAGGAGGAGTTGGAGGAGAGATTGGAGCGGACCGTAGCCAAGGTCAAGAATATAGAGACCGCTGTATTCTGCATCCACGTGCCACCGTACAATACCTTCATTGACGAGGCGCCGATGCTGGAGAACGATCTATCTGTTGCCGTCAGGGGCGGCCACACCCATATGGTCCCCGTAGGCTCCACCGCGGTTCGCAAGATCATCGAGGAATACCAACCGTTGTTGGGATTGCACGGTCACATCCACGAAAGTCCAGGCCGGATAATGCTTGGGCGCACGGAGTGTCTCAATCCCGGCAGCGAATA
>CAYGAW010000033.1:0-4102 GCA_964347945.1 uncultured Anaerolineales bacterium | reverse complement strand
TACTCCATGGTGAGCCCGCTGTCGATGATGTCCTCCACCAGCAAGACGTGCTTCCCTGTGATGCTCATGTCCAGGTCCTTCACCAGCCGCACAACCGATGTTGTCTCCGATGCAGGATCGTACTTGGAGATGGCCATGTAGTCCGTGGTGACGCGTATGGTTATGGCCCGCATCAGGTCCGCCATGAAGGGAGTGACTCCCTTGAGGATGCCGATCAGGCGGGGTTCCAGGTTGGCATAGTCGCCAGAGATAGCCTCGCCTAGCTCCCCTACCCGTCTCTGTATCTCCTCGGAGGAGATCAATATCTCCCCCACCTCCGATGCGACCGGCCATGCCTCCTGGCCCTTGCTGCCCTTCCCCTCCATTTTCTTTCCCTCTGAGTGCCGGTCTCGACTTTCCGATTATGTCAATTCACGGCGCTGCGGCATTCGTGTAGCGGAGTGATCGGTGCTAGGTGAGAAATCGCTCTAGTATGAGGTCCGCCACCCCGCCTACGTCTTCCAGGCCGAACTGAGGCACCTCCAGGTCGAAGGCCTGGTCCGCCACGATGGCCATCAGGTCATCCACAGGAGAGACCAACTCCTGACTCCTCTCCCTCCGCGAGATCTCTATCTTTTTCTTGCGGCCCGACTTGTACCCCTCTGTGATCACCAGATCCATGTCGCCCAGGTACGCTCTGACGATCTCATCGAGGGGCATCTCCTCGTCGAGTCGTTTGATGAGCGCCACCCTGCGGGAAGACGCAATGACCACCGCATCGCTACCGGCCTGCGCATGTCGCCAGGAATCCTTTCCCGGCTGATCTATCTCGAAACCATGGACGTCGTGCTTGACCGTGCCTACTCTGATCCCCCTGCCCTTCAGTTCGGCGATCAGCTTCTCCAGGAACACCGTCTTGCCCACGCCCGATTTCCCCACCACCGAGATCACGGGAGGCAACTTCACAACCGTACCTCCTCGGGCCAGTCCAGCATCTGGGCCTGCACCCTCTCCCCGGCTCGCACACGAGTCACCCCCTCCGGGACGACGAGCAGAGCGTTGGCTCGCACCATGGAGGTCAGTACGCCAGATCCACGCGGCCCGCTGACCACCGAGGCGTGATAGCCATCGTCGCGCCGCTCAACGACGGCACGAAGGAAGTCTCGTCGCTCCCCGGCCTTGATGTCGTGATCCGCGATGGCCTGCACGGTCGGCTTCTCCCACTCAGTCCGGCCCAGCATCTTCAGGATGGCAGGGCGCACGAACTGCTCGAAGGAGACCATCGCGGACACGGGATTCCCCGGCAGGCCGATCAGAGGCACTCCTCGCACCTCGCCGAACGCCAGGGGCTTGCCCGGTTTCATTCTCACCTGCCAGAAGTGCATCTCCCCTTCGGTACCGAGCACGTCCTTCACCACGTCGTAGTCCCCTACTGAGACCCCGGCAGACGTAAGGAAGAGATCCACCCCAGCGGCCAGACCTTCCGTGATCTTCGCTGTCAATTCGTCCACGTTGTCCCTGGCGATGCCCAACCGAATCGGCACCCCGCCGTACTTCCTCACCAGGGCCGCGTTGGAGTACTCATTGCTGTTGCGGATCTTGCCCGGACCCACATCCTCGTCGATATCCACCAGCTCATCGCCAGTAGCCAGGATGGCAACTCTGGGTCGCCTGATCACGGCGCACTGCGCCTTCCCCAGGGAGGCCAGGACACCTATCTCCTGCGCTCGCACGACGGTTCCCTTCTCCAGCACGACTTCACCCCTGCCAATGTCCTCGCCACGAGCCCTCACGTGTTCTCCTAGCGGGACCTCGTTGTAGATTTCAACTTCCCCGTCCAGTTTCCAGGTGCCGGTCAGATACTCGCTGGTTTCCTCGAAGCGTACCACCGTGTCGGCTCCCCTCGGCAGCGGCGCCCCGGTCATGATGCGAATGGCGGTGCCGGGTTCCACCACGGCATCAGTGGTATGCCCTGCTGCGAGATTGGCCACGACACGCAGTAGGGCTGGATTCTCCCTCGTTGCCCCTCGAGTGTCCACGGCCCGTATGGCATAGCCGTCCATGGCCGAGTTGTCGAAGGGAGGGATGTCCACGTCCGAGAATATGTCTTCGGCCAGTGTGCGCCCGAGTCCCTGCAGAATGTCGACCATTTCGGGCTCAAGGGGTTCAAACCGCTGCAAGATGGTGTCCAGAGCGTCATCAACCGAGATCATACCGTTCGACCCCCCTCATTTTCTATGTCTTCAAGGCCTTTCAGTATCTTCTCCGGGGTAGCAGGCAGGGAGAGAAGGCGTACCCCAACCGCATCGTAGATGGCGTTGGCGATGGCTGGGGCCGTGGGGATGGAGGTTATCTCCCCTACGCCCTTCGCCCCATAGGGTCCATCCGCCGTGGGGTCTTCCACCATGATGGGCATAAGCTCTGGCATGTGCCGCGCCGTGGGGATCCTGTACTTGGTGAGCGTCGTCTTCTGCGGAACCCCCTCCTCCATGGTGAAGTCCTCCATGAGGGCGAATCCCAGGCCCATCACCACACCACCCTCCAGCTGCCCCTCTACCCCGACCGGACTCACGGTGCTTCCGACGTCGTGTGCTGCGATGACCCGTAGCACTTTCACGTCGCCGCTGGTTATGTCCACCTCCACTTCAGCAGCCTGGGTCGCATATCCGTAGGCGAAATGTTTGTCGCCCTGCTCCCCGAGGGGAACTGTCTTGGGGGGAGTGTAAATCTCGGAGGCCACGAGGGAATGCCCCTCGGCTTTGGCCAGGCGAATTGCCTCCTCCAGAGGCATGGTCTTGCCGTGAGTTCTTGTTATCTGTCCTGCCTCGAACTTCAGGCTGTCGGGCGAGACGTCGAGTTCCTCACCCGCAGAGCGGGAGAGCACCTCTCGGAGCCTACGCGCCGCCAGTCGAGCGGCATTACCTGAGATATAGCTCTGGCGGGACGCCGTCGTGGCACCACCGTCGGGGGTGAGATCTGTGTCGCCCACCAGCACGTCTATCTTGTGGTACTGGACGCCCAGTTCCTCGGCGACGATCTGTGCCAGCACCATGACGATGCCCTGCCCCACCTCTGCGGCTCCTGCCCGCACGTGAGCACGGGCGTCATCGAGCAGCTCCACTTCAACTCCGGCGCTGTCGGCCACACCGCCTCCCAGTCCCACGTTCTTGTAGGCGCAGGCCACGCCCCATCCTCTCTTCTTCCCAGGGGCCGTCGCACCGCTGGGTGCAACCTCCCTCATCGCTTGCTCCACGCGGTCTATGGTTTCCATCAGGCCCACGCTCTCCCGCAGCTTCTGCCCCGTGGTCGTTACGGAACCAACCCGCAGCGCATTCTTGCGCCGCAACTCCAAGGGAGGGATACCCAGCTGCTCGGAGAGGATGTCCATCTGCGACTCTGCCGCGAAGTGCGCCTGGGGAGCCCCAAAGCCTCTGTAAGCCCCTGCGGGAGGATTGTTGGTATACATGGCGTAGCAGTCCACCTTTGCATTGGGGACGGCGTACGGGCCCAGGGAGTGTGTAGCGGCCCGGGTCATGACGTACGGCCCCAGGGAGGCGTAGGCTCCGCTGTCGCCGAGGATGCGAGCCTCCACTGCGGTCAGGGTGCCGTCCTCCTTCGCTCCTGTCTTCAGCCGAATCACGCAGGCGTGACGTTTGGGATGCGCGATCATGGACTCCTCGCGTGTGTAGACGAGTTTCACAGGCCGTCCCGTGATCTTGGCCAGCAGCGCTACGTGTATTTGGCCCGCGATGTCCTCTTTGCCTCCGAAGGCGCCCCCGACCTTGGTCTGAATCACCCGCACCCGATCTTCTGGTAGCCCCAGGGAGGCCGCGATCTGAGCTCGATCTGAGAACGGTATCTGAGACCCTACATGGACCACAACTCGACCTTCATCATCGAGCAGTCCCACCGCGGCTTCCGGCTCCAGAAACACATGATCTCCGCTCGGCGTTCTGTATTCGTGCTCGAGGATGACGTCCGCCTCGGCGAAGCCCTTCTCCACATCGCCTTGGCGCAGCTTGATGTGCTCCAGGATGTTGCCACCCTCGTGGACCAGAGGGGCGCCCGCCTCCAGTGCCTCCTCGGCGGAAGCGACTACCTGTAGAGGCTCATATCGGACCTG
>CAYGAW010000032.1:0-38645 GCA_964347945.1 uncultured Anaerolineales bacterium | reverse complement strand
GTCGAGTACTCCACGTGAGAGATGGCGATGGTCAACCCACGAGCCTTCTCCTCCGGAGCATTGTCGATGGTGTCGAAGGCTCGATACTCCGCCAGATCCTTGAAACTCAATACCTTGGTCATAGCCGACGTCAACGTGGTCTTGCCATGATCCACGTGACCTATCGTGCCCACATTCACATGAGGCTTGTCCCTTACAAACTTCTCCTTCGCCATACAGTCGGTCCTCCTTCTCTTGTCAAACCACGGTCTCAAGCTGATCCTATGGAGTTCGTGTCGCTTCTCCCGGCCGATAGGCGTACGCTAGGCCGCTGCTGTGGGTACTTCGGCATAGTAATCGAACTCCATAGTGAAGGTTCCGCGGCCTTGGGTCAGCGAACGCAGGGCGGTGGCATAACCGAACATCTCAGCCAGCGGGGCATGAGCCCGCACGGCCTGCACGTTGCCCCGGGCTTCCATGCCTTCTATCTGGGCGCGTCTGGAGTTAAGGTCGCCTATGACATCGCCTATGAAATCCTCAGGGACCACCACCTCCAGCTTCATTATCGGTTCCAGCAAGACGGCATCGGCCTCTTGTACGCCGTTCCGCAAGGCCATCGAACCTGCGATTTTGAAGGCCAAGGGTGACGAATCCTCCTCGTGGAAGGAGCCATCTACTAGCCTGATCCTAATGTCCACGACGGGATAACCGGCTAGCACCCCGCTCTCCATAGCTTCCTGAATACCTTGATCGACCGCGGGGATGTACTGCTTGGGGATCACACCATTGGACGTCTCATCCACGAAGACGTAGCCCTCTCCCTTATTCAAGGGTTCCAGTTCCACCCAAACGTGGCCGTATTGGCCGTGTCCCCCGGTCTGCCGAATGAATCGACCTTCAGCCCGGACAGGTTTGGTGATGGTCTCTCGGTACGATACTTGCGGCTTCCCCACGTTTGCTGACACATGGAACTCCCGCAGCATGCGGTCTACAAGAACCTCCAGGTGAAGTTCGCCCATGCCAGAGATCAAGGTCTGACCTGTATCTTTGTCCAGCCGAACCTGAAAGGTTGGATCCTCCTCTGCCAGGCGGTCCAAGGCCTCTTTCATCTTGTCCTGGTCCGCCTGGGTGCGGGGCTCAATAGCCACGGAGATGACGGGCTCCGGGAACTTTATAGACTCCAGAATGATGGGAGCACTGGGATCGCACAGTGTATCCCCGGTAAAGGTGTGCTTCAGTCCAATCACGGCGGCTATGTCGCCCGCATATACGGCGTCGATGTTCTCCTGATGGTTGGCGTGCATGCGGAGAAGGCGTCCCGCCCGCTCCTTTCGCTCTTTCGTCGAGTTCAGCATCCGGGAGCCGGTGTTCAATGTGCCCGAATAGACTCTGACATACGCCAGCTTACCGACGTACGGATCGGACGCAATCTTGAATGCCAAGGCGGAGAAAGGACCTTGCTCTTCAACATGGCGCGTCTCGTTCTCGCCGGTCCGCGGGTTGATGCCCTCGATAGGTGGTACATCCAAGGGTGAAGGCAGATAGTGAATCACGGCGTCCAGGATGGGCTGGATCGCCTTGTTGCGCAGGGCAGAGCCGCAAAGCACTGGCACCAGCTTTGATTCCAGCGTAGCCTGTCGCAAGGCCCGCCTTATCTCCTGACCAGAGATATCCTCGCCTTCCAGAAAGCTCACCGCCAATGCATCATCGGTTTCCGCTACTTGTTCGATCAGTGTGTCTCGGCACTTGGTCGCTTCCTCTTGGAGGGAGGCTGGTATCTCCAGTTCCTCCTGGTGAGTTCCCATTTCATCGGCATAGACCAGAGCTTTGAGGTCAATCAGGTCCACAACTCCTTCGAAGTGCTGCTCCTTGCCGATAGGGATCTGTATCGCCACCGGCCGGGCTCCCAGTCTCTTCTCTATCATGTCCAGCGAGCGCCAGAAGTCAGCCCCTGGGCGATCCATCTTGTTGATGAAAGAGATACGCGGTACCCTATAACGGTCAGCCTGATGCCAAACGGTTTCCGACTGCGGTTCGACTCCAGCTACCGCATCCAGCACAACGATCCCTCCGTCTAAGACCCGGAGGGAGCGCTGTACCTCCACTGTGAAATCTATGTGACCCGGCGTATCGATGATGTTGATCTGATGATCCAGCCAGTAACAACTCGTGGCGGCAGCAGTGATAGTGATTCCTCGCTCCCGCTCCTGGGCCATCCAATCCATTTGAGTTGTGCCGTCGTGCACTTCCCCCATGCGATGGATCTTCTGGGTGTAGAAAAGGACACGCTCGGTGATCGTAGTCTTCCCGGCGTCTATATGGGCAATGATGCCGATGTTTCTTGTCCGAGCCAGGGGATAGTCCCGAGGCATCCTTAACTCCCGCTACCAGCGATAATGGGCGAAAGCTCTGTTGGCCTCCGCCATCTTGTGAGTATCGTCCTTCTTCTTTACCGTGGTTCCCGTGTTTCGAGAAGCATCCATTAGTTCGTCAGCCAGCCTCTCAGCCATGGGCCTGCCCTTCCGAGCCTGGGCAGACTGGATGAGCCATCGTATGGCCAAAGAGGTGCGCCGTTCTGGTCGCACCTCAACAGGTATCTGGTAGGTTGCCCCGCCTACGCGCCGAGATCGGACCTCCAGAGCTGGAGTGGCGTTGTCCAAGGCTTGATGGAAGACCTCCAAAGGATTCCTACGAGTGCGCTCCTCAATTATGTCGAAGGCGTCATACATGATTCCCGCAGCTACACTCTTCTTTCCCCGCTGCATGAGACGGTTGATGAATCTCGCCACCAGTTCGCTGTTGTACTTCGGATCCGGTTCCACTTCTCTGCGAGGGGGTCTGTATCGCCTAGGCATCTGTTCCCTCCGTTCACAATGCAAAAACATGGGGCCGAGAGCTATCGCACCAATCGGGTTGCCAAGCCCTCGCCCCCACCATCCAGCCCTTCAGTGATACTGGGCTATCCTGGCGGGCACCCTCCTACAAGTATGTTACCCTTCTCTTCAGAAGACGATGTCAAAATGGGCACCTAGTCCCCACATTCAAAAAGACTAGCCGATCACCAACTCTAGTCTTTTTGAAAGCCTCCTCAGCAGGTACGATGTATCCTTCTTCTCGTACCTTAACTCCCTGTCAAAAGAGACACCTCAGGTGCATCTCACGGGGATGATTTAGATCCTCGTCTTCGGCCGCCTGGTGCCGTACTTGGATCGCCCGCGCATACGACCCTCTACGCCGCTGGCATCCAGGGCACCGCGGACAATATGGTAGCGAACCCCTGGCAGGTCCTTTACACGCCCCCCACGAATCAAGACCACCGAATGCTCTTGGAGGCCGTGACCCTCGCCGGGTATGTATGCCGTCACCTCGATACCGTTGGTTAGCCGCACCCTTGCGATCTTGCGCAGCGCCGAATTGGGTTTCTTGGGCGTCATCGTCCTGACTAGTGTGCAAACGCCTCTCTTTTGAGGAGACCCTTTAGCATCCCTCACCGTCCGTTGGCGAAGGGCGTTGTGTCTATAACGGAGCGCCGGAGCTGAGCTCCTCTTGCTCTTCTTCTTGCGACCTTTCTTGACTAGCTGATTGACAGTTGGCAACGCTACCTCTACTGAACCCCGTCACAGACAACCCCTAACACGATGGTCAGTGGCGGGCAGGCTTTGAATGTACAAATAGTAATTCTACCACATTTTCTGTAATGCGTCAAATGCGCAATTCACTTGGAAACCCTGGCTCCAGGCGCAGACGGGAGTCTCTTTCTGACACATCATCCTTGCCGAATTCGTGCCGCTTGCCATGCCCGTCTATGACCTCCACGGAAAGCCCAAGGCTCTGCAGTTCCTTGACCAAGACCCGAAAGGACTCCGGTATGCCCGGCGGGCCATGCCTGGTACCTTTTACGATTGCCTGATACGTCTGGACTCTGCCGGTCACGTCGTCTGACTTGACGGTCAGCATCTCCTGCAAGGTGTGGGCAGCACCGTAGGCTTCCAGGGCCCATACCTCCATTTCTCCAAAACGCTGGCCGCCGAATTGTGCCTTGCCCCCCAAGGGCTGCTGAGTGACCAACGAGTAAGGCCCAGTGGATCGCGCATGCACCTTGTCTTCTACGAGGTGTGCGAGCTTCATAATGTAGATCGTTCCCACAGTCACGGGGTGGTCGAAAGGTTCGCCTGTCCTACCGTCATAGAGGATCATCTTGCCCCAGGTTGGAATGGGCTGGCCGGTCTCCAGGCTCGCTTGCCCGGCCCGCCGTTCCAGCTCCTGGTCCTCAACGTCGTCTGTGGAGTAGCCGAGTTCCTCCAACCACAATCGCAGGCAGAGTTGGCAAGCCAGCCTGTCAGCCTTCTCTCTCTCCGGCACGGGTCGTCTATCATCCTCCAACACCAGGAACTCGCCTGGATCATATCCTAGCTTTCTCACCGTGTGCTCCAGGACGCTACGACGGGCATACCTCCGGTCTGACATCAGGGCTTCTACGTCGTAGCCCTCGTCGCCCAGCAAGTGGGTGAGATACAGCGTGCGGGCTTCGTCATCATCAGTCAGATCTTCGAATTCATACTCCTCATCTCTCAACCACTGCCAGGCCTCTTCTGCCACCTTGTTCCAGGCCCAGTCGATCAACCAGGCGCGAGCTAGCTCGGCGACGATTTCTTCTTCATCAGCTCCATCGAACACCGGCGATATCGATTTGAAACCCAGGCGGTCCGCAGCCCACCCGAGATGCGTTTCCAGAATCTGCCCGATATTCATTCGGCTGGGAACCCCCAAGGGGTTAAGGATGATTTCAATGGGGGTGCCGTCAGCCATGAAGGGCATGTCTTCGACGGGAACCACCTTGGAGATGACGCCCTTATTGCCGTGGCGCCCGGCCAGCTTGTCCCCTTCTGTCACCTTGGATAGGTGAGCGGTACTGACGCGAACGAGCTTCTCCACGCCAGCCGGGAGATCATGGCCGTCTTCGCGTGTGAAAGTTCGGACATAAACCACCTTGCCCCTCTCACCATGAGGTAGCCGAAGAGATGAGTCCTTGACCTCCCTGGCCTTCTCGCCGAAGATGGCTCGCAACAGTTTCTCCTCGGGCGTGAGGTCTGTCTCGCCCTTGGGGGTTATCTTGCCCACGAGAACATCCCCGGGTTTGACTTCAGCCCCGATACAGATGACGCCCTCTTCGTCCAGGTTCTTCAAAGCTTCCTCTCCCACATTGGGGATGTCGCGCGTTATCTCCTCTGGGCCTAGCTTCGTGCTCCGCGCTTGTATCTCATGCTTCTCGATATGTACCGAGGAGAACTTGTCGTCGCGCACCAGACTCTCGCTGATAACCACGGCGTCCTCGAAGTTCTGTCCCTCCCAAGAGAGGAAGGCTACCAGTACGTTTTGGCCCAGCGCCAACTCTCCATTCTCCGTGGACGAGCTGTCGGCGAGGACGTCCCCCTTCTGGATGTAGTCCCCCTTATGCACGGTGGGTCGTTGATCTATGCACGTGCCTTGGTTGGACCGGTTGTGACGGCGCAGATCATAGGTTCGATCACCATTATCGTCTCTGACCACGATGCTCTGCGAGCTGACACTCACCACTCTGCCAGGCTCGCGGGCCGTCAGCACCTGACCTGAATCGAGGGCAGCCTGCCGCTCCATACCTGTTCCCACGGTAGGTGACTTTGGCATCACCAGGGGCACTGCTTGGCGCTGCATGTTGGAACCCATGAGCGCTCGGTTGGCATCGTCATGCTCCAGGAAGGGTATGAGAGCGGCTGACACGCTTACGATTTGCTTGGGCGAGACATCCATCATGTCGATCTTTTCCGCCGGCTCGATCAGATACTCTCGCCGACTCCGTGCTTCAATTCGATCCTCTACCAACTGGCCTCTTTCGTCCAACTTTGCGTTGGCCTGAGCGATGACGTGCTTCTCCTCCTCATCGGCGGGCATGTAGACTATCTCGTTGGTGGCTATGGGACGGATCGGCACCTGTTCGTCCAGGGGCAGTTCGACTATCAACTCAGCCACCGCGGGGCTAATCACCGTTCCGGCGGTCGCGATCACCTCGCGAGACTCAGGATCCACCACGTCCTCGCGCAGGGTTTTCCCCAGCAGAGCGTGGAAGTCGTTGGGTACACTGTTCATCACCTTCCGGTAGGGCGTTTCGATGAAGCCATACTCGTTGATCTCTGCATAGGTGGCCAGAGACCCGATGAGGCCGATGTTGGGGCCCTCAGGAGTCTCAATGGGGCAGATGCGCCCATAGTGGCTATCATGCACGTCTCGGACGTCGAACCCCGCTCTTTCTCGCCGCAGTCCTCCAGGCCCTAGGGCAGAAAGACGTCGCTTGTGAGTCAGTTCGGCCAGGGGGTTGGTTTGATCCATGAACTGGGAGAGCTGGCTACCACCGAAGAACTCCCTGACAGCGGCCACTACTGGCCTGATGTTGATGAGGGTAAGGGGGGTGATCTGCGATGGGTCCTTTGTGCTCATCCGCTCTCGCACGACCTGCTCCATACGCCGGAAACCAATCCGTAGCTGATTCTGGATCAACTCGCCGACAGTCTTGACCCTTCTGTTGCCCAGGGCGTCTATATCGTCGGGCCCGTCGACACCATTATTGATGAGGATCATTCGTTCCACGACCTTGATCAGGTCCGTCTTGGTCAGGGTGAGTTGGTCGAGAGGAAAAGACAATTCCAGCCTCTTATTGAGCTTGTAGCGCCCCACCTTGGCGAGGTCGTACCGGCGAGAACTGAAGAGAAGCGACTCAAGGTATCTCTTCGCGTTCTCAAGGTTGGGAGGGTCGCCGGGCCGCATCCTCCGGAAGAACTCCACCACGGCTTCCTCGGCATTCTTGGTGGGGTCTTTCTCGATGGTAGCCTCTATGTAGCTTCGCTCCGGCATGTTATCGCAGCGTTCGAAGAGGGCGAAGAGTTCCTCGTCGGTGCCCTCCCGCAGCACGTCGTCTATGGGGTCATCCATATCTGCGGAAATGGCAGCCAGAGCTCGCACCAAGACCGTCACCGGTATCTTCCGTTTGCGGTCTACCTTCACCGATACGACGTTCTTCTTTGTCGTTTCGAACTCGAGCCAGGCCCCCCTGGACGGGATCAGCTTGGCCAAACATAGTTGTCTGCCGCTTTTCCTGTCCTCTTCCACAGTAAAGAAGATGCCAGAGGAACGGATCAGCTGACTCACGACCACCCTCTCCGCACCGTTGACGATAAACGTGGCGTTGTCGGTCATGAGAGGGAAGTTGCCCATGTAGACATCTTGTTCCAGCCGCTCGCCTTGCTCGTTGACCAACGCAGCCCTGATGTGGAGAGGGGCTGAGTAGGTCATGTCCATGATGCGACATTCCTGCTCGCTGTGTGTAGGCTCCTCGAACCGGTAGTCAATGAGTTCGAGGCTCATCTTGCCGTTGTAGCTCTTGATGGGGAATGTCTCTTCGAACAGTTCACGGAGACCTTGCTCCGTGAACCACTGGAAAGACTGCAGTTGAACGTCAACAAGGCGAGGCAAGGGGTGGACGTCGGTGATGCGGGCATAGGACTTGCGCCTGTCTCCGCTCCTCGCCGTGGTGGCGGCTGCTGGCGATTCCAGATCAAACAGAGATTTCTGCATTTCTGAACCCGCTCCTCCTGACTCTTGAACCATTCAGATGCACTCCCGAAGACATGTGATAGGAGGTGGAACCTCGTTACGCTAAATTGATAGTATAGCACATTTTCGAATTCTTGTCAAGAGCGAGTAGTGCTTGCGCCAAGAGATCGTTACCAGGTGCTGACAAAGATAGTGGCCAAGTCTGGTAGGCCTCTGTTGAAAGCATGGTGGAATTACCTCATCCAGCAGAAGGAGCGATTATGGCAGACTTGGCCTACAGGGAAGTTTACGTTATAAGCAGGATCAAGGCAAGACTTCGGTTTGTGTCCACCTGTCATGAGATTGGCCCCATCCGCGAGACGGCCCGTCGCTGGCACACCTCCCGACAGGTGGCCCCCAAGTGGCTCAGACGCTACCAAGCTTAGCGCCTCTCCGGTTTGACAGACCGCTCGCCTCGGCGCACAGCCGAAGACTTCCTTATCGTGCAGCAACCGTAGTCGACCATAGAAGACTCGCTCTGCACATGATAGTGACGGGCAGGCAGCGAATCCTGCAAGTATTTGCGACTCCGCAATCCGGGGGAGTATAATCCGTCCGTCAACCGGGGAAGGGACAACGACGAGTGTCGAGGAAGGGAAGAGTCTTATCAGTTCTGATCGGTCTGATCGTTCTGCTGGCCTTGGGCCTGTTCATTCTTTTGGCCTGGGTCCCCGGCATCTTGCCCGAATGGACCGGAGAGCGACAGCTGCGCGAACAGGTCAAGGGGCTTGGTGCCCTCATGCTGATCAGGCTGGAGCGTCCCTCACCACAGGTTGACCCCTACGTGCCTATCCTCCACGCCGGCGTCAACCCCCACGGAATCAACACCTTCTTGGAACAGGAGGTGGACGACTGGAAGATCCATCGTACGTTTCGCCTGATTCGGGACGCCGGTTTCAAGTGGATCAGACAGGAGTTCCCCTGGGAGGACATCGAGATAGAGGGCAAGGGAATCTTCCGGGATCACAGGCAAGGGCGCGACATGTCGTCATGGGTGAAGTATGATCACATCGTGGACTTGGCCGAGGAATACGGGATAGAGATCATCGCACGGCTGGATAATCCGCCTGCCTGGAGTCGAGCGACAGGAAACGAGGCCGGCACGTTGGCTCCCCCTGACGATTATGACGACTATGGGGACTTCGTCTACGCTGTGGTCAGCCGATACGAGGGCCGGATCAAGTACTATCAGATCTGGAACGAACCCAACATCTATCCAGAGTGGGGGGAGGGGCCCGTCGACCCCGAGGCCTACACGGAACTCCTCAAGGTGGCATATACCCGAGCCAAGCAGGCCGACCCGGAGGCCGTCATTCTCAGCGCGGGGCTGGCGCCCACTACCGAAATGACCCCCGAGAACCTCATGGACCTGGTCTTCTTGGAGCGGATGTACGAGGCTGGGGCCAAAGAGTATTTCGATATCATGTCGGTCCAGGGATATGGACTGTGGAACGGGCCTACGGATAGGCGTGTGCATCCAAATCGAGCCAATTTCTCCCGAGTGATGCTCATCCGCGAGTTGATGGTGCGCAACGGGGACGCTCACAAACCCATCTGGGCATCAGAGGTGGGATGGAACGCCCTACCACGCGACTTCGAGGGCTTCCCCACTTACGGGCGAGTGAGTGAGGAACTGCAGGCTGAGTACTCAGCCTCAGCGTATGAGCGGGCGCAGCGGGAGTGGCCCTGGATGGGGGTGATGAGCTACTGGTTCTTCAAGCGGGCCAGCGATCATGAGAAGAATCAGGCCTTCTATTACTTCCGCATGATGGAGCCGGATTTCTATGCCTATCCGGTCTATGACGCGCTGAAAGAGCAAGCCAGCTCTCCCCCGATGTTGGGCTTGGGCTATCATCAGGAGGATCACTGGGCCCTGCACTACGAAGGCTCCTGGGAAGAGGTAATCGATGAGAGGGCTGTGCTGGGTGGGTATCGTGCTACTGACAATGCAGGGGATGCCCTGAGCTTCACCTTCTGGGGCACGGATCTGAGCTTGGTGCCGGTGCGCGGTACCGACAGGGGACGGCTGGAAATCACTCTTGACGGGCGACAGACAACGCTTGATCTCCAGAGTTCAGAATCGGAGTATCAAGTTGAGGTGCCTGTGGCGACTGGCCTGGCTGAGGGTGAGCACGACGTGTTTCTGGCGGTCGCTGAGTCGCCAGATGGCATCAGTAGGGCTGCGATTGACGCCATCATCGTGCGACGTAGTCCCACTTTTCTTCTCCATCGGTCGCTGGCTCTGGCAGTCTGCTTCTCTCTCGCCATCGTCCTTCTGTATGGCCTATGGCGATATTGGCTGAGATGAGGTTCCTCATGCTGAGGGGCAGGCAACCTCGGCTCGCGTGGCTAGCCCTGGGTCTGATCATCCTGTTGGCCCTGTGTCTGCGATTGTATCGCCTCGATGGGCAGAGCCTGTGGGCTGATGAAGGCAATAGCGCAGCTCTGGCAGCGCGGAGCCTCACCACTATCACCCGCGGTGCAGCTCGCGACATCCACCCGCCCCTCTACTACTACATACTCCACTTCTGGGTTCGCATCCTTGGCAGGAGTGAGATAGCTCTACGTTCCCTGTCTGCCTTGACGGGCACCGCACTGGTTTTCGTGACCTATCTCCTGGGCGGTGAATTGTTCAAGCGCCGAGTGGCTTTCATCGCCTGTTTCCTTGCTGCTATCTCCCCCTTCCACATCTACTATAGCCAGGAGACCAGGATGTACATCTTGGCGGCATTGTGGTCTGCTTTGGCCATCCTGTTCTTCTTGAGGCTCATGAAATCGCGGCTAGCCGTCGGCTTCGGGTCGCAGATGCCCGCACGTCTTGCCGTTGGCCGGGCACGGTGGATGTTGTACGCCTCTCTCTATGTTGTGTTCACCACCGCCGCCTTACATACGCATTACTTCACCTTCGCGCTGCCTCTGGTGACCAATCTGGCCTACGGCCTGGGTCTGATCGGGTATCCGTCTCTGCGTCGATCGAAGGCGGTAGGCAGCTGGGTTGCGGCACAGCTTGTCATCGTAGCTCTGTACTATCCTTGGTTGCGGTTCGCTGGCGGGCAACTGGCCACGTGGCCAGCTGTCAGTCAACCCTTCAGCTTCTCCTTCCTCGTCCGAGATCTTCTCCGCGTCTTCAGTTTGGGCCTCTCTGTGGAGGCGGAGACGAGAGCGGTAGTCGTGGCGTTCGCCTTGCTCCTGCTGCTGGGGGCCCTCCCGTGTCAGCTAGGGTCTGTGCGGAAGAGAATATCAAGTCTGTGCGTACTCCTGGCGCGCCAGGAGCTTCATTCCCTCGCTCTTTGTCTTATCTACCTCTGTCTGCCCGTCGTGGCCATGTGCCTTCTCTCCCTGAGCCGTCCCGCGTACGATCCGAAGTTCCTTCTCCTAGCTACTCCTGCCTTTCATCTCATCCTCGCCAGAGGGGTGGGCGCCGAATGGTTGGGAGCGATGGACCGGACAGGCCTGGAAAGCACGGCCAGCCGCGATGAGCGCGACCACTGCCTGCCGCAAGCCGTAACTGTAGTTCGCTGCGTGGTGACTGGCGTGGCTCTTCTTTTCGTCACCGTTACCAGTGCTCGATCGCTGGCCAACTACTATTTCGACGCGCAGTATGCCCGCGACGACTACCGTGGCATTGCCCAGTACATCGCAGCTGCGGGTCGAGAGGGAGATGCCATCATCTTGAACGCCCCTGGACAGATAGACATTTTCTCCTACTATTATGAGGGCCCTCTGCCAGTCTATCCTCTGCCCGGACAGCGTCCCCTGGACGAGGCCAAGACCGAACAGGCCCTGGAGGGCATAGCGGCGCAACATGGGAGCCTATTTGCTCTCTTCTGGGGCATCGACGAAAGCGACCCAGACCGGTTGATCGAGGGTTGGCTGGACCAGAGAACCTTCAAGGCCGTCGATTCCTGGCACGGCAATGTGCGGTTGGCCCTCTACGCCGTGCCGGAAGCGGAGATCACCTCGGAAGTACAGCATTCTCTTGAACTCAACGTTGGCGAGAACATTCTCTTGGTGGGCTACAGCATCTCCAGTTCGGAGGTGCGGGGCGGCGGCATCCTTCAGTTGACCCTCTTCTGGCAGGCCTTGGATGACGTAGGTGAAAGGTACAAGGTCTTCACCCACGTCCTGGATAGCAGGTCGCACATCGTGGGCCAGCGGGATGCGGAACCAGTGGGCGGGGCTCGACCCACCATCACATGGGAGGAGGGGGAGATCATCGCCGACAACTATGGAGTTCTGGTGATGCCGGGCACTCCACCGGGGGAACATCAGCTGGAGACAGGGATGTACGGCCTGGAGACGGGCCAGAGGTTAGCCGTCTACAAGAACGAAGAACTCGTCGGCGATCGCATACTGCTACAACCTATTCGAGTTGTGAAGGCGGAGGCGCCGCCCCTCGTGGAAGCCTTAGGCATGCAAGAAAGGCGCGAGGTGGACTATGGTCCTCTCCGTCTTCTGGGTCATGACGTGCACAAGCTAGGATACAGACACCAGCCGGATGAGCCGCTGCGCCCTGGGGACATCTTGCACGCGACCCTATACTGGCAGGCTGAGGGGGAGATAGACCCAGACTTCAGCCTCAGCTTGCGGTTGGTGGACCAGAATGGCCTGGCAATAGTGTCACGGGAAGTCCTACCTGTAGGAGGCGCATATCCGCCCACTATTTGGGAGGATGGGGAGATAGTGCGCGACCAGCACAACCTGCTGCTCCCCGCCGAACTGCCCCCGGGCAGATATGACTTTCTCCTGCAGGTTCGCGGCCTTCGGTTGGAGCGCCCGCCGCTGCTGCTAAAGTCACTGAGGATCTGACGTGGCAAAGAGAAAGGGCAGCGCCACGCTCTGGTGACGCTGCCCCGATGCTCCCCTGAACTGGTGCCTACTCTTCCTCGCCGCACCGTGCGAGCAACTGGCTCCATTTGCGATCCACCTCGGCCTGCAACTGCTCCAGGACATGCTTGTTCTCTTCACGGAATAAGTGCCGGAAGCGGCCTTGTGGTCGCACGAACTCCTCGATGGGCAGCTTCTCCTTGGGACGATAGGTCAACCTCCACTCGCCGTCCTCCACCTCATAGAGGGGCCAGTAGCAGGTTTCCACTGCCAGCCGGGTTATCTCTATGGTCAAATTGGTGTCATGACGCCAGCCTCGGTTGCAGTCGGACAGGACATTCAGGAAGGAAGCACCATCAGCAGCAACGGCTTTGCGCACCTTACGCATCAGGTCTCTCCAGTTGTGGGGCGAGGCCTGAGCTGCATAAGGTATGTCATGAGCCGCGGCGATGGCCGTCAGGTCCTTCCTCGGGCGCGGCTTGCCTGGGATCACTCTGCCGACGGGCGAGGTTGTGGTCCACGCACCAAGAGGCGTGGCCCCCGAGCGCTGGATGCCAGTGTTCATGTAAGCCTCATTGTTATAGCAGACATACAGGGCTTTGTGACCGCGCTCCAGCATGCCGGAGAGGGCCTGAAGGCCGATGTCGTACGTGCCACCATCGCCTCCAAACGCTATGAACTTGGTGTTTCGCTCCTCCATCTTGCCCTGTCTGACTAGCGACCGGTACATCGCTTCTACGCCGGCGATGGTTGACGCTGCGGTCTCGAAGGCGGTGTGGATCCAGGGCACATTCCAGGCTGTGTAGGGGTAGATGGTGGTGGAGACTTCCAGGCACCCTGTGGCGTTGGAGAGCACCACTGGCTCATCAATGGCCGCTAGGATCTGCCGCACGATAATGGGCGCGGCACAACCAGCGCACAACCGGTGCCCAGAGGTTAGACGATCTTCCTTCTTATACAGTTCTTTCAGTTTCAGTGCTGTTGCCATCCCAGTCTCCTTGTTGAGAAGCGGTCCACGCTCAAGTACATCAAACTGAGTGCTTGAACGCGGAATACAACCTCATTCACGCACGCCAAGGTAGGTAACCAGTTGCCTGATCTCTCCGGTCTCCGCGATGTCTGTCAGGTCTCGGAAAACGCTTTCTATCTGCGATGGGGTGGTGTCTCTGCCTCCCAGGCCGAAGACATAGTCCACGATCTTGGCTGGTACATCGTGTATCTTGCAGGCGGCCGATAGCTCCATGAAGAGGGGGCCGCCCATAGCACCGAAGGAATCGGAGCGGTCCATCACCCCCACCGCAGTCTTGTCTCGCAAGGCATCGGCCAGCTCCTCGGCAGGGAACGGTCGGAAGACGCGAGGCTTGAGCAAGCCTACCTTCAGCCCTTGGGCGCGCAGGTCGTCCACGACGCTCCGGGCTGTGCCGGCCGTCGATGATAATACCACCAGTGCCAACTCAGCGTCGTTCAGCCGGTACTCATCGAGGAACCCATAGCGTCGACCGAAGCGCTTCTCGAAATCTGCTGCGACCTCTGGGATGATCCGCTTGGCGTGCTTCATGGCCTCCACCTGCTGTCGCTTATGCTCCATGTAGAAGTCATAGAAGTCCAGCGGACCGTACGTAACGGGATTATCCACATCCAAGAGCGGTTCGTGGGGGATGAACCGCCCGACGAAGTCTCTGACAGCTTCATCATCCTCGATTTGTACTCGCTCCAGGCCGTGGCTGGTGATGAAGCCGTCGTACATGCTCATCACCGGCAGTAGCACATCCTCATGTTCGGCGATACGTACGGCCTGAATAGCGTTATCATACGCTTCCTGGGGGTTCTCGCCGTATAACTGTATCCAGCCGGCATCGCGAGCGCCCATCGAATCGCTGTGGTCGCAATGGATGTTGATCGGTCCCGAGAGCGCCCGATTCACTATTGTCATCACTATAGGTGCTCTGTTGGAAGCCGCTATGTACACCATCTCCCACATAAAGGCCAAACCGTTTGCTGAGCTGGCAGTCATGACCCGCCCACCGGCTGCCGAGGCACCGATACAGGCGGCCATGGCACTGTGCTCGCTCTCGACCCTGATGAACTCTGTATCCACGTCACCATCTGCCACAAACTGGGAAAAGGTTTGTACGGTGCTGGTCTGGGGGGTGATGGGATACGCGGCGACCACATCGGGGTTGATCTGGCGCATCGCCTCCGCCGTAGCGGTATTCCCATCCATAGCTTCGAATGTGCTCATTGTGTCAAGGCCTCCTGTACAAGGCGAATGCGGTGATGGTCCTCTACTTCTCGGGTTCTGCCTCTGCCGCCATATCTATCGCGTCGACGGGGCATATCTCTGCGCAGATGCCACAACCCTTGCAGAATCGATAGTGGAATCCGATCATTTCCTCGTCTTTCACGTCGATGCTGGAGTCGGGGCAAAAGACCCAGCATAGCAGGCAGTTGATGCACTTCTCTTGATCGACGACGGGTGTCAGTGCCCGCCAACTACCGGTTTCATATTCTCGAGCATTGCCGGCATCTACGATCTTGCCGCCAATGGGTATTTCTCTCCAACCAGCGTCCAGCTTTGCCATCTAGCCCTCCTGCACCTCTGCCGCGGCTCGCTCGATAGCTTCCACGTTCCTCTTGACCACCTCTGTCCCGAACTTGTCCCCAAACTGCTTGCGGGTCTGAGCTACCAGATCTTCCACCGTCAAGATGCCTGTGGCTTTGACGAGCGCGCCCAGCATAGGCGTGTTGGTGATCTCGCGCCCCAGGGTATCTAGAGCGATCTCTGTCGCATCGACGGTGAACACTTTGCCCGTGCGGAAGCCGACCATCTCTCGAACCTTCGCTGGTGTTTCATCAGTGTTGACCAGCAGTATCCCATCTTCCTTGAGGCCCTCGGTTACATTCACAGCTTCCAAGAGGGTCGGGTCCAACACCAGTACCATGTCTGGCTCTTGGATCTGGCAATGCTTGTGAATCGGTTCCTGGCTGAGCCGTGTGAAAGCCCTGATGGGCGCTCCAGCCCGCTCCGGGCCGTAGTCGGGGAAGGCTTGGAAATACTGGCCGCTGTCCAAGGCAACCTGAGCCAGCATCTTGCCAGCGGTGACCACCCCCTGGCCGCCTCGGCCATGCCAGCGAATCTCAGTCAAATTGGCCACGTTGTCCTCCCATGATGAAGCGGATTCGAAAGGTCTCAAGACACCAAAATCCTATTATACACAGAAGAATCGCGAAAAGCCAACTTACGTGCGGGGTTGTCAATGGAGAGCTCGGATGCTAGAATAGTCCTCCGGCTGGTGCGTTGGGGATGGACGTCGTATACTGTAGAGGGAGATCATACGTCCATCGGCTTGGAGGACATGGAAGCTCGTACCGTTGGCAAAGGCTGGTTCCTTGTTCCACTTCTTGCTTTCGTGGCTGGCGTCCTTTCGGCCTTCTTGCTGAGAGACGTGCTGCTCACAACGGCTTCTGTGGCCGTTGCCACGCCCGCTGGTGCGATGGCTCCCGGCAGCTCACTGGCTGATCACAGTCCCATCTCAACACCCACTGCCACGGTCACCCCTGCGCCCACCAGGTTGCCAGCGACGGCTACCCCTGCGCCCCCAACGCCCACCAGCACTCCGACCTTCACCCCCACTGCCACGTCTACCCCTCTCTCAGTACCCACGGCGTCGGCACAGGGCCCTCCCACCCAACCGCCAATCATCACACGGGAGCAGTGGGGGTCCATGGAGATAACCGAGGGTTACCAGCCCCACACATTGGTGAGGATCACCGTCCACCACGATGGCGCTGAGTTCCATGGTGGTGCTCCGGGTCGCTTGAGGGGCCTACAGAGCTGGGCGAGGAGAGTCCGCGGCTGGGTGGACATCCCGTATCACTTTCTGATAGACCTTGAGGGGGACGTCTATGAGGCGAGGCCTCTGGAGTTCGTCGGCGACACGGCAACCGAGTACGATCCTACAGGACACCTCCTCATCACTGTGATGGGAAACTACAACGTGCAAGAGATAGACGAGGCACAGATGGGGGCCCTTATAGATCTGGCAGCTTGGCTGTGCTACCAGTATTCGATCCCTCCCGCCCTCATCCGGGGCCATCGCGACTACGCTGCCACCTCGTGCCCCGGGACCAACCTCTATCGCTACCTGGCGAATGGCTACATCGTGGATGCCGTTGAGAAAAGACTGCAGTTTGAGACTCAGTAGGCGACTCGCACTCTTCTTACCGTCTGTGCTTCTACTGACCCTGGCGTGCAGTTGTTCTTCCATGAGCGAATGGCCTGTGATTGCTCAACTCGCGCCCCCTACGGTGATGCCGACACCTCTGCCCACGGCGACCTTCACGAGCACGCCGAGTCCGACTCCACCCCCCCCTTCCACAGTCGCGGCTTCGCCCACGTCCACGGTCACCAGCACCCCCAGTCCAACAGCGACCCTCCCTTCCGCCGTGCCTCCTGCGCCCGCGGCTACGGAGATCAGCCAAGGAGATCCGGAACGCCCGTGGATCGCTCTAACCTTCGACGCCGGAGCCAGTATCGCACCTTTGCCTTCGATCCTCGAAACCCTGCGGCGCAAGGAGGTTCACTGCACCTTCTTCGTCACTGGGATCATGCTGCGACAAGCAGGAGGCCCCGAGCTGCTCCAGGAGATTGTGGCTGCCGGTCACGAGTTGGGGAATCACTCAGATACCCATCCTCGGTTCACCGAACTGACGGCCGAGCAGATGGCGGAAGAGTTGGCAGCCGTAGAGGAACGGGTCGCTGAGGTAACGGGTCGGAGCACCAAGCCCTATTTCCGACCCCCGTTCGGCAACCGCGATGATCGGGTGCGTCGAGTCGTCCAGGAGAATGGGTACGTCACCATCTACTGGACCTATCAGGTTTGGGACTGGACAGGGGATAGGACGTCTCAAGAAGTATTCAACTACGCCGTGGATGGCGCCTGTAACGGGGCGATTGTGGTCATGCACATCGGATCACCGGAAACAGCGGAAGCCTTACCCAGGATCATTGAGGAACTGCGTGCGCGAGGCTACCGGCTGGTGACCCTGAGCGAGTTGTTGGCCTCTTGAGAACGCAGGCTCCGCCAGGGGCTGACTATCTAACGGATGGAGTCTTTCTTGTCCTTGGGGAGAGTGAAACAGAAGGTGCTTCCGTGGCCCACTCTGCTTTCCACGAAGACGTGTCCTCCGTGTCTCTCCACGATAGATTTCGCAGTGGCTAGGCCCAGACCCACGCCTTCCACTTCACGAGTGGCGGGGCCCTGTACGCGGTAGAATTTATCAAAGATGTGAGGCCTGGCGGAAGCGGGGATGCCGACGCCGGTGTCTGTCACATAGACGGCGATTTGGCCTTCATCCTCTGCAGCGCTCACCTTTATGCTGCCTCCCCGGGGTGTATACTTGATGGCGTTGTCCAGCAGGTTGGTCATCACCTGCACCAAACGGGTATGATTACCATCCACGACCGAAAGGTCTTCAGGTAGGATCACCTCCAGGCTCAACTCCTTGTCCTGGACCGCTCCCTCCAGGTGTTGGGCCGCTTCATCAACCACAACATGTACGTGGATCGGCCCCGTCTGCATGTCCACTCCTGCCTCGATGCGGGCGATGTCCAGCAGGCCGCCTATCAGATCCTGCATATGGTCCACATTTCTCATCGCCCGCGCGGTGAGCTGCTGTTGTTCTTCATTCAGTTCGCCAATCTGGGGAAGCAGCTTGAGCAGGCTTTGGATTGAGGTTAGGGGGGAGCGCAAGTCATGGGTAATGGTGGCCACGAAATCCGACTTCATCCTATCCAATTCTTTGATATGAGTTATGTCTCGCATTATCAAAGCCCAACCCACATCGGGTATGGGACTGAGACCGGCGTAGAAGGTCCGCCCGTCTGGCAGCGGAACCTCGCGATTGGCCGAGCTCCTCTTGGCCATCTGCTGGCTGAGAAGTTTGTTGAGCAGCTCATGGCCAGTCACTTCAAGAAGGGGTTTGCCTATGGTCTGTGCCGACTCAACATCGAACGCCTCCGCCGCCGCAGGGTTCATCAGTAGCACCCGCCCGTTCTCGTCGGTGACAAGGATGACGTCTTCCGTGCCGGTCAGGATGGTCTCCAACTTGCCCCTTTGTTCCTCTACCTCCTGGAAGAGCCTGGCGTTCTCGATGGCGATGGCCGCATAGTCGGCCAGCACGGAGAGCACGTACCGATCGTTGTCTGAGAAGGGCTCCATCGCCGTCTTGGTCGTAGCGTGCAACACGCCTATCGTTCCCCCTCTGGACTTCAGAGGCGCGGCGAGCGTCACCTGCAAGGGATCTGTCTTTCGTGACCGAGGTGACTCGATCATCGCTACCTGGCCGGTCGTCATCACCTGCCTGACCACAGCGTCATCTCCGCTCTCCATGACTCCGCGCGCCTGCTCGTCGCCTGCACGCTGAACCGCCCGTAGTTGCAATTCCTGTGTCTCTTCATCTAAGAGGAAAAGGGATATCTCCTCGGCCCCCGTGACATACATAGTGGCCTCCACAATGCGTGTCAACAGCTTGTTCAGATCCAGGAGCGAGGTGACCGACTTACTGATTCCGTAGAGGATGGTCAATTGCCTCAATCGCTGTTCCAATTCGCGATTGACCAACTCCAGTCGCTCGGCCAACTCCTCTTTCTCTTTCCTTAGATGCGCCTCCGCCAGGGATCTCTCGACGGCCTCCATCATCTCCGTGACTTTGAAGGGCTTGGGGAAGTAGTCCCTCACTCCCAGGCGGAACGCCTGCATTGCAACGGTCTCCGAGCCGTACGCGGTGATCAGGATAACAGGGATGTCTCGACCGGCGTGCCTCAGAGCTTCCAGGACATCGAATCCGTCCATCTTCGGCATTTGCAGATCTAGGAGCATGAGATCTGGTTTCTCGGTGAGAGCGAGATGCAGGGCTTCCTCACCATCGGTGGCACAGAGTGTGGTGTATCCGCTGGGCACCAGGAGCGAGTCTCTGAGGAACTCGATACTCCTGGCGTCGTCATCTACGATCAGTACCTTTTGGCTCTCCATGTTCCGCGCGCTACCTTCGCCGTACTATGAATTCCACCTGCTATTCTACCAGAGTTGACCATGGGTGGCAATAGGACATTAGTACCGGTTGAATGGAGGGCACAAAAGTGATATAGTATCGTCGTCGAGCAGACCCTTGTGTCACAATGTGATACCGCCCAGGCGGACTCGGGGGTTGACAACGGTGCGGAATCGTGACGCAGGGCGCGCAGGATGCGCGAGGAGGTAGTGTGTGACGAGAACGGCTGTAATCGCGATTGGGGGCAACTCCCTCATCAAAGACAAGCAGCATCAGACTGTGCCCGATCAGTTCGCCGCAACTGATGAGACGTGCGCCCATATCGCTGAAATCCTTCAGCAGGGATGGAGAGTGGTCATCACCCATGGCAATGGTCCGCAGGTGGGTTTCATCCTGCTGCGCTCTGAATTGGCGAGTCATGTTCTGCACACCGTTCCGCTGGATTCCTGTGGGGCGGACACTCAGGGTGCCTTGGGTTACATGATCCAGCAACTTCTGGGCAACAGGTTAGCCGCGGCAGGTGTTGATATCCCAGTGACCACCGTCGTGACTCAGGTTGTAGTAGACGGTGATGATCCGGCCTTCAACAGCCCCACAAAACCCATTGGTCCCTTCTATGATGAGGAGAAGGCGCGACTCTACGAGCGAGAACAGGGCTGGGCTGTGATTGAGGACGCAGGGAGAGGCTGGCGACGGGTTGTCCCTTCGCCTATTCCTCGGGAGATCGTGGAATTGGAGGCCATCAACACGCTTCTGGAAGCAGGGTTCGTAGTGATCGCTGTGGGTGGCGGAGGCATCCCGGTGGTGCGGGACAAAGAACGTAGACTGCGGGGCGTGGAGGCCGTAATAGACAAGGACTATGCCTCTAGCCTGTTGGCTTCTGGTATCGACGCTGATCTGTTTCTTGTCTCTACTGCGGTGGAGAAGGTCTACCTGAATTATGGTCAGCCAAGCCAGAAGCCGCTGGACCACGTGACGGTGGCCGAGGCCAAACACTACCTTGGAGAAGGACACTTTCCCCCGGGTAGCATGGGTCCCAAGATAGAGGCTGTCATCCAGTACTTGGAGAGGGGAGGTGAGGAAGCTCTCATCACTTCACCGGAGAACCTGGCTCGAGCACTGAGAGGAGAGGCTGGCACCAGGATCACCCTTGGGTAGGGGGCGGAGGCCGGTGCGTTGAAAGTCGCAATCGTACACGACTGGCTGAACCAGGCGGGTGGAGCGGAGCGGGTTCTCGAGGTCCTGAAGGAGATCTACCCCTCAGCGCCCATCTACACCTCCATTTACTGGTCCGGGGCGATGCCTGCCCAGTATGAAGAGTGGGATATCCGTACTTCCTGGCTGGACCGGCTACCCCTGATCAAGCAGCATCACCAGCCGTTTCTACCCCTCTACCCTCTGGCCTTTGAGGGCTTTGACCTGAGGGGATATGACGTGGTGATAAGCAACAAGAGCGCTTTCTGTCACGGTGTGATAACACTTCCCGAGACAGTGCATATCTGCTACTGTCTCACTCCCACTCGTTTTCTGTGGGACTATCACAACTACGTCCGACATGAAGGGATCAACCCAGTCGCCAGAGCCGTCTTGCCTCCCGTTATCCGTCAGCTGCGCCGTTGGGATGCGGCAGCGGCCCATAGGGTTGATCACTTCGTCGCCATCTCAGAGACGGTTCGACTACGTATCCGGGAGTTCTATGAGCGAGATGCGGTGGTCATTCATCCGCCAGTAGAAGTTGATCGTTTCCAAGTGCAGGACGGCCATGACGAGTATTTCCTCATCGTTTCGCGTCTGATTCCCTACAAGCGCATAGATGTGGCAGTGGAGGCGTTCAACACGCTGGGCCTGCCGCTCAAGATCATAGGGGACGGACGGGACCGCCAGCGTCTGGAAGGCATGGCCAAGCCCAATGTCGAGTTTCTGGGCGCCCTCTCGGACCAGGAGGTGAGGCGGCATCTTTCACAGTGCAAGGCCTTCGTCTTTCCCGGGGAAGAGGATTTCGGCATCGCGCCTCTAGAAGCCCAGGCCGCGGGCCGGCCAGTCATCGCCTATGGCGCAGGTGGCGCTCTGGAAACAGTGGTTGAGGGGGTGACGGGTCTCTTCTTCCACGAACACACAGCTGAGTCGCTGGGTGAAGCCGTGTCGAGCTTCGATGATAGGGATTTCGATGCCGCCGCAATCAGGCGCCACGCTGAAAACTTCGACAGAGAAACTTACAAGAGCAGGTTGCGGGCCTTTGTAGAGGAAAAGGCTGCCGTCATGAGCGAGGCAGCATAGGGCTGTAGCGCGGGCCAAAGGAGGGTGAGCGGCCAGGCCTGCGTCGTTAGCGAGGTGCACCGCGAGAATCAGCGCGGGGAACGAGTCTTGACAGGCACCGCTCCAACCATATTGCCGGAGTCGCCTGTCGGTATTCCCCGAAATCCACTCTAGCATGGGAAGGGAAAGAGCGACATGGAACTGCGTCAATACTGGAGAATCATCTGGCGCCGATGGTGGATCGTAGTCGGATTGGTCATCGTCGCCCTGCTGGGGAGCATCGTGCTCCGGTCTCATCCCACGCCCATGTACCAGGCCACCATGCGCTTCACGATCGGGGTGTCCCCAGAGACGGACGCAGACAGGGTTACGATGGACCCTCTCTATTCAGCATACTTGGCTTCCGAGTACATAGCCGATGATTTTACAGAGATCCTGAAGAGCGAATCCTTCGCCGGCGATGTGAGTGCCAGGTTGGCAGAACAGGGCATCTTCGTCCCAGCCGGAGCCATCCAGGGGTTCACTGTGGCGGAAAAGCAGCATCGCGTTCTCAGCATGCAGATCACCTGGCCGGACGAGGAGGAATTGCGCGCCATCGCCCAGGCCGCCATCGAAGCCTTGGAGGAGGATAACGCCAAGTACTTCGCTCAGCTGGGCGCGCAAGGGGCAGAGGTCTTCGTCATTGACTCTCCGAGAGTGGCGTCTTTGGGAGTTGGCCTGATGGACCGCCTGGAGATCCCCATCCGGGTGCTCTTGGCTGTAGTCGCTGGGTTGGGGCTGGTTTTCCTACTGGATTACCTGGACGACACGGTTCGGGATCCCGAGGAGGTTGAGGCCTTGGGAATGAGCGTGTTGGGACAGATACCACCCGCTGGCTGGCGGGACCGGCTTTCTTGGCGGCGGCGTCCCTAGTTCCTCGGGCGCCAGCGCGCAATGCCGCTCAGATCACGCTTTCCGCACGTCTTCTCCGCCTGCGCCACCACCACACCATCGCCACCAGGAACGCGCCCAGCGTGAGGCCCACGAGCAGGGGGATCAAGATGGAGACCACGGTTAGAACCAGGGCTGTCACGTCTTCGGCGGTGCTAACCGCGGGATTCAGAAGGCCGCCACTGGTTCCGGTCACCACTGGTCTGACAGTGGCTTTGGTGGCGTGAATCCCTCCAGCAACGATCAGCCCGCAGATCATGGCCAGGACGGGATGGATATCGCTGATCACGGTGTTGCTGGCGGCAAACAAGATAGCCCCCGCAGTTGGCCGGACGAAGGTCTGCAGTATGTCGTTGGCTGTGTCCACGGCGGCGATCTTATCTGCGAGGAACTCGATGCCCAGGAGAATGACGATGACAGCTATGACCCACCCGTTAGTCAGCAGGTCGTAGGGTGGGCCCAGGGCAATCAACTCAGTGAAACGGGCTGTCAAAGCCACGACCAGCAGCGGCAGATAGGCATTCAGCCCGGCCGAGGCCGAGAGACCGAAGGCCGTGAAGATGCCGGACAAGGCTTCTATCATGACACTCCTTGCGCCTAGAGATGGCTGCTTCTAGTCGGCACGAGAAGAGGCCAGGGTCGCTTCACCGCTCATCCTAGACACCGATCTCCCCAGACGCCCAGGGGCGGAGCAAGCCGATTCGGGCACCCACCTCAAGAAGTCGACTTATCCCCCCAACATCAACAATTGAAGTCCCGACCGCGTGGCCGCTGGGGGCCTGTGGACCCACTGCCCTAGTCTGTCAGCAAGCTCTTAGAGGGACAAGAGAGGCGAAGGAGACCGGCCTTCGCTCCCCTCCTCGCTCTCCCGGTAGACTAGGCCACCACCAACGATTCGCGCTGCACCTGGCCGAGCAGGTGTGCTATGACCAGATAGGCCCAGAACATGGTGAAAAGCACACCGATGAAGCAGACTATCAGACCTAAGTAGGCGACCAGCACAGCCACCAGCGCTAGTATGATGGCCACGATGTAGTTCGCGATGTTGCTGCTGATGAAGCTGAAGAGTTCGCCGAACTGGAAGGCGGACATGAACTCTCCGGTCACCGCGTACCTGATGTAGGCCGCGGGCATTATGAGCCACACGACGATCATCCAGATCAGGTAGAGGCAACTGGCGCATGCATTGAGCAGGCTCGCCATGTTGACGAGCGCGTCGCTCTCAGCAGCGCTGCCTAGCCCCGCCAAGCCTCCCACCAGACAGGCGAGCACCCAGATCGGGATCATGTACACCAGCCCGATGACCAACAGCACTAGACCCTTGACGAACTTGCCGCCGAAGTCGTCCCACTCGGGCATCGGGATCTCCATACCATCGGCGGCTCTCTTCAGCGCCTCCAACATGTATCCCATGGCCATGAAGTTCACGATGGGGATGAACATCAGGATACCCCCGATGACGATCTTCATAATCCAGCTTTCATCATCGAACATGTAGGTAAAAGCTCTTCCGATATCGAGAGTCATTTCGACCTTACCTCCTTTGCGTTGAATCCAAGAGCGCAAATGGCGTTGTGGACACTGCTACTAGGACTACGCGGCCCCATCACCTCCCTTCCACGAAGCTTGCGCCTTCCATTGCCACAGGCTTGCGAGGTTCTCCGGTTCAACGGCAGATGCGAACGAGCCCCGGGCCATTATACCACCAATCCCGCGTTGCGGCAAAAGGGGGGTCTGGCCCTAAAAGGGAATCCCGAATGCCGCGCTGAACTGCCAGCGCAGACCGGCGATCATGGCGACCTCTACCAGGCTGGCGCCGAACCCCAGCGCCACGGGCAGAGCTGCGTCCCACCAAGCCACCGCCTGCGCCTCGCGGCGAGAGGCGATGACGATGATCATGGAGTTGACCACAGTGAGCATGGCCAGTACACCGAGAGCGCTGAGGACGGCCACAGGGTACAGTAGGAAGTCTAGCTCAGCTTGCACGAGCAGAATCATGGGGATCGCCAGGAGCAAGATGATGAGACCCAGGTCCCGGAAGCCCGCCAAGGCCGACTTCCTGTCAGGTTCCCTCCATAGGGTGAAGTTGAAGATGGGAAAGACGATGATACTCAAGGCCAGGCCATGAAGCGTACCCGTTATCACACGCAACAGGTTATGGGGCTGGTAAAGCAAGGGCCTGTTGATGATGACGGAGAGGTAGGAGTTCAGTCCGTCGATAGCCATGAGGGCAATGAAGCCGATCAGCAGGGCCAGAACGCGCACGGGGGGCATCTGGGCGGCCTTTCCCTTCCCTAACAGGAGCAAGCCCACGAAGCCCAGCAGAGCCCCGATGAATGTACCTGTGCAACGGGCACACAGTGGCAACTGGCGACCGGCCAGGTGGAGGGAGTGATCGGGCAGACGACCGCATACTGCGCTTCCCACGCAGTCCGTCTTATCCAGAAAGGGCACGGGCCACAGGGGGCTGAGTAGCAGAAAGAGGATCACGGCGATGACGCCGATGCTTGCCCATGCCAGAGTGCGGCGCCGGGCGGCATCCTTCGTGTGGTCTTCCGATACGGTCTGATCCGACAATTCTCGCCTCGGCAAGATGGTTTTACGTCACTATCGTGGCCTGATCACACCGCTCATCAGGCATCCCCGAGATAGTCGTGCACGAAATCTAGGCATCTGATGAGCTTGCTCTTGACACGACTGGGAGACCACGCTTCAAGCGCGACAGGGCTGATCTCCAGCGTAAGCAATCCCGCATAGGAATCGGCTCTCAAGTGCTCAAGGAACTCTCGCAGGTGCAGGTCACCATCACCGGGGATCTGGTGGTGCTTGAAATAGCTCTGCAGATTGAACCGCGCTGGGATGGGGCGCGCGGACAGGAAATCGCTGAGGTGGATGTTGCCGAGTCGACTTGCGAAAGTCTCGTAAGCTTCCAGCAGGTCGTATGGATAGGATGCGGCGTGGGCCGTATCCAGGGTCAGGATGAGATCTTGTTCATCAGCGAAATCACGCAGGTTGGTCGGAGGGCCAAGGATGTATTGCCTGTCACTGGTCTGAAACACAGCTTGATTCTCCACGCTCAGCCTGGGGGAAGAGGTGCTCAATCCCTTGACACAGGCCTCGACGGCCTGCAAGTATTGGTAGCCGTACCCCTCCGCCAGAGTCAGTGCTTTGGGTGCGTGGATGACGATGAACTGGCAGTCCCAGTCACGCGCCAGCGATGTCATCCAGGGCAGCAGCTTGTGATGGTGTTTCCACCTCGGGATGGGGATCATCGGAGGATGCAGGGAAAAGATCGGGAGACCATACTCCTCTGAAAGCCTTCGTACGTAGTCGCTGCCCCTGATGACGGACTCGGGGTTGAGGACCAGTTCCAGTCCCTCGAAGCCTAGTTCCTTGGCCAGCGCGAAGATCTGGCGCAGGGGGTACAGATAGAGCGAGGCGGTGGAGAGGCTTACTCTCAATTGGCCGATCCTGCCGAAGGCCTGTAGAGTCTATGCTCCATGATGTATCTCTCCACCTCTTCAGGCACCTGATACTTGATCGGCAGACCATCTTTCACGCGCTGTTGCAGTTCCGAAGAGGAGATGTCCATCTCAGGCATATCTATGATGTCGACTCGAGACGCAATGCCGGGCACGGAGCTCTCTAACTCGGCGAGGTCTATCTCGACGCCCGGCCGCTTCACCGCGACCAGACGGCATAGCTCAATCAGACGCTCTGGCTGGTGCCATGTGGGCAGTTCCGCCAGTGAATCAAGCCCCATGATGAAGAATATCTCCGTCTCTTGCCCCATTTGCTCCTGCATGATGGAGATGGTGTGCACCGTGTAAGAGGGACCGGGACGATCCACATCCACCATTGAGATTTCGAAGTACGGGTTGGAGGCGATGGCCAGGCTCACTATGGCTAGGCGGTGCTCCACCGGTGTGACCTCCTCATTCAACTTGTGCGGCGGCACGCCGGCCACGACAAAGAGGACTCGCTCCAAGTTCATCTTCACCCGCGCCTCCTCTGCTGCTGCCAGATGTCCATAATGTATGGGATCAAAGGTGCCCCCTATGACGCCTATTCTTCGCAACGTGCTCTCCTATGACCACTCCAATTCTGCATCCCCGATGTACACCGTGTCGCCCTTCTGCACACCGGCCTCCTCCATCGCCTCGGTTACGCCGATGCTTTCCAGCGCCCGATGGAGCCTGCGGATACTCTCCTCGTACCGCCAATCGGTTCTCCCCACTAGACGCTCCACCCGCTTTCCACTGATCCGAAAACCGTCGCTCTCGACGGAAATCGTGAAGCCTTCGTCATCCTCCGGCGGACGGAAGATGGCGGTCTTCTCTGGCTCAGACTCTTCTTCGGGAAGGCTATCGAGTAATTGCAGTGC
Organism: uncultured Anaerolineales bacterium; assembly: GCA_964347945.1. Classification (GTDB taxonomy): domain Bacteria; phylum Chloroflexota; class Anaerolineae; order UBA7937; family B3-Chlor; genus CAYGAW01. The sequence goes on along the minus strand of CAYGAW010000032.1, from coordinate 11,590 downwards.
CAAATACAGCATCTCCCGCACGCCTGAGCCTGTGGCGGCCGAAATGCAACAAACTGGCGTGCCTCTGTGCTCTACTTCCTCCTTCACGACGGGCCACAGTTCCCGTGCCTGAGGCAGGTCCATCTTGTTCAGCACGACCAGTTGAGGCTTGCCGGCCAGTGCGGGGTTGAACAGCCTCAGTTCCTCGTTGATGTCGTCGAGGTCTTGAAGCGGATCCGCCGAAGCCCCGTCGAGAAGGTGGATCAGCACCCTGGTGCGCTCCACGTGGCGAAGAAACTCGTGTCCGAGCCCAGCGCCCTCATGAGAGCCCTCGATCAGTCCTGGGATGTCCACCATCACGAAATCCCGGTCATCGATGCTGACCATGCCCAGGTTGGGCACCAGGGTGGTGAAGGGATAGTCGGCGATCTTGGGCCGGGCGGCACTGACGGCGGCCAGTAGAGTGGACTTGCCAGCGTTGGGGCAGCCCACGACACCTACGTCGGCGATGAGCTTCAGCTCCAAGATCAGCCAGCGAGATTCGCCAGGATCCCCTCTTTCGGCAATGCGCGGGGCCTGGTTGGTGGACGATGCGAAAGCGGCGTTTCCCAATCCTCCGCGGCCTCCGTGGGCAACCAGGGCTGTCTGGCCGGAGGAGGTGAGATCGGCCAGGAGTTCGCCGGTCTCTGCATCACGAACTACGGTGCCTGGCGGTACCGGCAGATGCACGTCCTCGCCATTTCGCCCCTGCATGTTCTTGCCCTTCCCGTGACCGCCCCGCTGGGCCTTGAAATGCAGACGCCCCTTGAAACTAATCAACGTGCTGAGGTGGGGATCCGCCTCCAGGAATACGTCGCCACCACGGCCCCCATTGCCACCGTTGGGGCCTCCCAAGGGCACGTACTTCTCGCGCCTGAAGCTGACGCACCCGTCTCCTCCGGCGCCAGCTTCCACATAGATCTTCACCTGGTCAAAGAATGGACCGCTCATCTTCCGAAGCCTAGAATACATCAGGACAGTCGTGGGTGTCAAGAATGTAGAGCTGTCTAACGCAAACGACATTCTTGTGGTATACTATATTCTTGGTGTTCACTCGCGATCTGGAACGCCTCTGCCGTCAAGCAGGATGGGGCTCCAGGTTACGAGGCTTTGTTTATCATCGGATTCCGACCTGGTTGAGAGTGAATGATGCACGATACGGTAAGTGAAGGGTTGGTGGATAAGCTAAGGGCTCAGCTGGGTGATGTGTTCGTCACCGAGAATGTCACTGTGCGGGGAGATGGACGCGTGGTGAGCTTCCTGGGACGGCTACTGACGGACGCGGAGAGCGCCTTTGCCATACTCGAGGAGAGATTCAAGAGGTTGGGCTTTGTTCCCCTGTTGAGCAGGAGCAAAGGCCAGGATACGATTCTGGCGGCACCGGCACCAGCGGAGAAGCGGGGCTCGCGACCCCTGGTGAATCTGGCGTTGTTCTTGGCCACGGTCGGTACTGTGATCTTGGCTGGTGCCCTTCAGGAAGGCTACAATCCTTTGACTGACTCCGCTGTGGCGATCCTGGCGGGCGTTCCCTTTGCCGTTGCCCTGATGGGCATACTGGTCACCCACGAATTGGCGCATTTCTTCGTGGCCACAGCTCGAGGAATGAGGCAAACTCTGCCATACTTCATCCCCATTCCCTTCAGCCCCGTGGGGACCTTTGGCGCCGTTATCAGGATGGAGTCACCCATCAAGGATCGCAAGGCTCTCTTCGACGTGGGTATCTCGGGACCTCTGGCCGGACTGGTGGTTTCACTGATCGCCCTCGTGGTGGGGCTGGGACGCTCTGAGATTGTGGAGTTGGCAGCACCGCCACCGGGGACCATGTATCTGGGCAGTGGCATCTTGGTGGAGTGGCTTACGGACCTAGTAATGGGCCCAATGCCCGATCACGTGGACGTGCTATTGGATCCCGTCGCCTTCGCTGGTTGGTTCGGCGTTTTCATCACCGCGATGAATCTCATCCCCCTGAGCCAGCTCGACGGTGGTCATGTAGGATATGCGTTCTTTGGGAAGGCGCACCGCTTCGTGGCCATACTGGTTTTCGTAGCGATGCTAGGGCTGGCAGTGTTCTGGACGGGGTGGCTGATCTGGGGCTTCTTTATCCTGATCTTCGGCGGGCTGAGGCATCCGCCTCCGCTGAATGACATCACCCCGCTGGATAGGAAGAGGAGGATTCTGGCCATCTTCTCCTTTTTCCTGCTCTTCCTCCTGGCCACGCCCCGCCCCTTTGGCTAGGGGCGTCGCTCACCCTTCTATGCTGTAGAAAGCTTCTGTGCCAGGATACCAGGCGGTCTCCTCTAGTTCTTCCTCGATTCTCAGAAGCTGGTTGTACTTGGCCACGCGTTCGCTGCGACACGGGGCGCCGGTCTTGATCTGACCGGCGTTCAGCGCCACTGCCAGGTCGGCGATAGTGGTGTCCTCCGTCTCTCCACTGCGATGCGAGATCACCGTCGTCCATCCGGCGTTCCTGGCCATCTCCACAGCGACTACGGCCTCGCTCAAGGTGCCAATCTGGTTCACCTTGATGAGGATGGAGTTGGCAGCCCCTTCCCCTATGCCGCGGCGCAGCCGGTCCACATTCGTTACGAAGAGATCATCACCCACCAACTGAACCCGGTGTCCCAGACTCTCCGTGAGCAGCTTCCACGCCTCCCAGTCATCCTCGGCCAGACCATCCTCGATGGAGATGAGGGGGTACCTGTCCACCCAATCGACATAGAGCTCCACCATCTCTGCGCCGCTGAGTATTCTTCCCTCCTTGCGCAAATGATACTGCCCATCCTCGTAGAACTCTGATGCGGCAGGATCCAGGGCGAGGTGCAAATCCTCGCCGGGCTCGAATCCTGCCTCTTGAATCGCCTCCAGTATGACCTCTACTGCCTCCTCGTTGGATCCCAGCGACGGCGCGAAGCCTCCTTCATCCCCTACGCCGGTGTCATATCCCTTGTCCCTCAGCACTTTCTTCAGGCTATGATAGGTCTCGACTCCCCAACGAAGTGCCTCTCGAAAGCTGGAGGCACCGGTGGGCATCACCATGAACTCTTGCAGATCGGTGGAGTCTTCGGCGTGTCTGCCTCCGTTGAGGATATTCATCATGGGCACAGGCAGCATTCTGGGCGCCACACCGCCCAGGTATCTATAGAGGGGCAGATCCGCGGAGAGGGCCGCCGCCCGGGCCACGGCAAGAGACACGCCCAGGATAGCATTGGCTCCCAGCCTCGATTTGTCGGGTGTGCCGTCCAGCTCGATGAGGAATTGATCAATCCCTTGCTGATCGAACACGCTCCAACCGACAAGGTGTCCCGCAATCTCGTCTTCTACATTCTCCACGGCTTTCAGGACGCCTCTACCCTGATAACGCTGTGGGTCGGCGTCCCGCAATTCCAGAGATTCGTGGGCACCGGTGGAAGCCCCTGATGGCACTATGGCGCGCCCCACGGTGCCGTCTAACAGGTACACCTCCACTTCCACGGTCGGGTTGCCGCGAGAATCCAATACCTCTCGTGCCAAGATGTCCTCTATCATGCCCATGGTGAGTCTCCTTCCGCCCAGGTACTCTCTGTGATATGTCTTGATCAGACCCTACCCAGTCGAGAACCAAGCCGTCGGTTGAGTAGGCCGAAGGCCATATCGAAACCAGCTTTGGTGGCCTGCAGGTGCAGTTCTTGGTCTCGATACGGCCCTACTCGACCGACGAACTGCGCAACTCCTTCTTGATATGTAGCATAGGTCCTTGTGCCCGTCGAAACGCCCATAGGGGGCGATGCTATGCGACTCATAAGAGCAAGGGCTGACAGAGTTCTAGCTAAGCTATGCTATCTCAGTCCCAGAGTGACATATAGACTGGTGAAATCGAAGTGCTCTTTGAGAAGTTCCTCGAAACGTCCTATCTTCTTCTCTTGTTGGAAGCGCCCCTTGCCGAAGAAGCCCTCGACGATCTCGATGGTAGTAAAGGTATCATGTGTGCTCACCATGATGGGCACGCCGGTTTCCTCTGCCACACCAAGAATCATGTCCTGGGGATACAGGTTGCCGGTGAGGATGAGACATTTGGTGGACGTTTGCAGAGCTGCCAGCTGGATATCAGACCTGTCGCCGCCGGTGATGACCGCCTTGTTGGGTTTGCGGCGGAAGTAGCTCAGCGCGATGTCGCTAGTCATGGCGCCCACCATCAGATTCTCCACCAACTCCTCGCTCCTGTCAGCGCGGCCGAGTATAACCGCGTCCAGAGCCTTCGCCAGCTCATTCACGCTCACGGACATAAGGAATCTTTCCTCGGGGAGGATGCCATAGACCAGTATGCCTTCTCTCTGGAGGTAGGGCTTGGCTATTTCCCGTGCGGAGTCCATCAGGCGCTGAGGGACGCTGTTCATGACAGCACCGATCATGGAGTCGCCCAGTATGCCCCGGTAGAACAACGCGGGGTCCAGAGTCAGCAGGCCGGTATATCTGATCACCGTCAGGGATTTGGCATCCAGTAGGTTGCAGACCTCATTGGCCGGAAGTCCCACCAGTCCACCAGCACTCAGGCGGTTCACACCTTCCAGCAGCATCACATCCTTGCCATTCGCAACCCGTCTGTAACTCTCCACAAGCATCTTGGGGTAGTCCAGCCATTTCTGCTTCCTCATGATGGATTCTACCGTAAGGGGGTCCAGGGGTATGGGCACCAGATCGGAGATCGGTTCTTGCAGGTCAAGCTCTTTTTGGATGAACTGCACATCCTCGTCAACTACCATGCCCTCCAGACGGCTAGCCGTCAGGCTGATGGGTTTCATGTAGCCCACCGAGTAGCCATCTTGTTGGAGCTTTCTCCCTAGGCCGAGACAGAGGGCGGTTTTCCCTGCTGTGCTTTCTGTTGATGCGACGTATAGCGCTACCATTGTGTGACCTCTTTTCCCTATTGCATGCCCAATCCATCTGGTGCCGGATTTGCGTGCAGCCGGCGCATCATGAAGCTTGCTCGCCCGTGCTCAGGACAACACCATTCGCATGTCTATCGCCACTGCTCCTCTACCTTCCTCGTGAACCATCAGCGGATTGATGTCCAGTTCCACAATCTCGGGGAAATCCACCGCCAGCTGGGAGACACGCAGCATACAATCCACGATGGCCTCCAAATCCGAGGGCTTCTCGCCCCGAAGTCCCCGCAGCAAAGGGTAGGACCGGAGCTCGGTGATCATGTCCTCGGCCTCCCACCGGGCCACCGGAGCGATGCGAACACTGACATCCTTCAGCGCCTCGACGTATATGCCTCCCAGACCCAGGAGCAGCATCGGACCGAACTGAGGATCACAGTTGATGCCGATGATGACTTCCTTACCTTGAGGGACCATCTCTTGCACCAGGGCGCCCCAGACTTCGGCCTGGGGCATGTATCGGCTGGCGCGATACATCAGCAGGTCGAAGGTATCTCTGACGTCGTCATCTCCCATCAGATTGAGCTTCACGCCACCGATGTCGGTCTTATGGAGTATGTCAGGGGAGGCGATCTTCATGACCACCGGATAACCAATTCGCTGCGCTACTTCGACTGCTTCATCGGGATTGGCGGCCAGCTGCGCCTGGGGGATGGTGATGCCGTAGGCTTCCATGATCTGCCTTGCCTCAGCATCTCCGACCTTGAGGCGCCCGTCGGCCCGCACCTCGGCCAGTGCATGCTCTACCTGATCACGTCGGACATCGAGTTTCTCGTGCTTCGCGGCAGGGCGCGCCAGCCAGCGCCAGCGCTCTACCATGGCCCTCATGGCATCCACGGCTCGCTCTGGATAGTGATAGTTCGGGATCTTGCGATCGCGTAGGATCTGGATGCCGACTTGGGCGGTATGCTGGCCCATGAAGCATGGCAACACAGGCTTGTCATGCCCGTGGACCAAATCAGCGATGACGTTGGCGGTCTCCGCCACCTTGGTCACTGCCTGCGGAATAAGGATGGCGATGACCCCATCCACGTTCTCATCGCGTAGCACGGTCTCCAGGGCAAACCTGTATCTCTCTTCATCAGCGTCACCTCGCACGTCGACAGGGTTGAGGGCGCTTGACCCTGGCGGCAGGCGAGCCTGCAACACCTCGATGGTCTCCCCTTCAAGAGAGGCGAGGCGCAGTTGCGCCCGATCGAGGGCATCTGTAGCCATGATCGCAGCACCACCGGCATTGCTGACCACGGCGATGTTATCGCCCTTGAGCGGTGGTGCCTGGGCGAAGGCGTTGGCATAGTCGAATAGCTCCTCCACCGAGTCAGCTCTTGTTACCCCTGCTTGCTTGAAGGCGGCTTCATACGCTCTCTCTGAGCCTGCCAACGTGCCAGTATGCGAGGAGACGGCACGGGCCCCAGCGTCGCTGGTGCCCGCCTTGATGGCGATGATGGGGGTGTCCCTCGTAACCTGCTGCGCGATTTCCATGAACTTTGCACCGTCGGCGATGCCTTCCAGATAGGCCACGATGACTTTGGAGTGGGGATCCTCATCCCACAGCTGCAGAAGGTCCGTTTCGTCGATGTCCGCCTTGTTGCCTAAGCTCACGAAACGCGAGAAACCCACTTCCTCACCCAGGGCCCAATCGAGGATGGCGATCATTAGAGCGCCAGATTGGGACATCATGGCGATGTCACCTTTGCGAGGCATCCCCCTGGCGAAGGTCGCGTTAAGGGGGCAGATGGTGTCAATGACTCCTAGGCAGTTGGGGCCCAACATGCGCATGTTGTAACGGCGGACGATCTTGAGCAGCTCATTCTCCTTCTTGATGCCCTCGCCTCCCATCTCGCGGAAACCTGCGGTGATGACGATGACGCCCTCAACGCCCTTTTGACCACACTCTTCCAGAACGGTGGCTACGAATCGGTCCGGTATGACGATCACCGCCAGATCTATGTTACCGCGAACGGCCAGCACACTGGGATATGTGCGTTGGCCCAGGATTTCCTCGGCCTTGGGGTTGATGGGGTAGATCTCGCCCTGGTACCCGCTCTCCAGGAGATTCTTCAGGACGGCGTGACCAAGTTTCCCCTCGTCGTGAGACGCTCCGACAACGGCCACGGAAGCGGGACAGTAGAAAGCTTCAAGCACTTCTTGCGTTCTCCTCCACTTCCAAACCTCGTGGGCTCAGCGCCTTGCAGCTAACGCCAAGGACCCACACCGGCCACTAGGCGGCCTCCACTTTGCGGAAGAGCAAGATCATCTCTGAAGCGAGCACATACCTCGTCTCCAGTAGCACGAAACCGAACTCCTCCATGCAACGCACAAGGTCATCCCTATTGTATGGCGTTATGTGCTCATCGGCATACCCGCCGGGTATCAGTCGGTGGTATAGGCCCTCAATGATGCGCCAAGACCACCTGCCATAATCGGGCGTCCCCAGAATCAAACGGCCTCCATCATTCAGGACGCGCCGCATCTCCAGAAAGGACTCGTCGCCAGCCGGGATGTGCTCTATCACCTCGGAGCAAATCACACAATCGAAAGCTGCGTCGCTGAACGGTAGATCGAAGATGGAAGCGTTGACCAGGGGTTTGCCGTACTTCCTTGCCCACCTGAGTTTCCTGAGAAGAATGTCAACTCCTGTCACTGTGTCCAGGCTGGAGAGCATCCTGCTCGAACCGCAGCCGATGTCGAGACATGAGCCTGCGCCAGCGGCGAACTCCGTTACTATGTCGTGCCTCTTTCGCTGCCAGTACCTCTGTGGCGGAATGCGGCTATCATACGCACGGTCATCGTAATCCGCGCAGAGGATCGAGTTCCTCAACTCCCACATGCGCCGGAAGGTCCACAGATAGGCAAGGCCGAATCTGAGCAGGCTGATGTGAGAATCCCCCTCCTGTCTGGGCATGTATCGAAAGGGAATCTCCTTGATCCTCCACCCTCGGGCGTAACAGCGGATGAGGATCTCCTCCAGGACATCGAAGTCGATGCTTTCGATGGGCATGTCCTTGAGTGCTGACGAACGGTACAGACGGAAGCCGCTGGAGATGTCGTGCAGGGGCAGCGAGAGCCCCTTGGTAAAGAACCTGTTGAGGATGATGCTGAGTACCTTGCGGACCATGGGCATTTGGGCCGAGCCCTCTGGCACATATCGCGAGGCGACGATGACCTCTGCTTCTCGCCTTGCCTCCCACATGGCCCTGATGAAATCAGGATCGTGGGATAGATCGGCGTCGAGGGTCAGGATGTATTCGCCTTTGGCCGCCTGGAAGCCAGCCTTCAGCGCCCCGCCATAGCCTGGCTCCTCCTGACCTATGGTCCTTGCGCCCAGGCTACTCGCGACCTCTGACGTGTCATCTGTAGATCCGCCATCGACCACGATGGTCTCGTGTCCCTGCATTTGCAGGTCCAAGACAACCCGGTGGAGGCGTGGTAGAAGCATCCGGAGATTGTTCCCCTCGTTGATGGCGGGGATGACTATGCTCATCTGCATCGGAGGATTCCTGGATGCGAAGCATCGTACGCGAGACATAACAATGATATCATAGACCACAGGGCTTTGGTAGTCAGTCCTGGGCGGAGCGCGGAGCGAGGCGATTCTCTATCATTTGCATTCGGGACCACGACGATATTCCCGAGGCACTCGCCGTGCGCAGCGTCGCAGTTCGAGCAGCGCGTCGGATTCAGGCGGATGTGGGAGGAATCGCTCCGCGCGGCCCAAGGACATCATGGGCAGGAGGAGGTTCGCGGTCGGGGCCAAGGTGGCGTACTGGCCTTCCGTGCGCCGATGCGCCGCCAGCGGGGGCCATCCTGGGAGGCTGGGACTATCCGCTGGATCTGCTGGGTGGCTCCCGACCAACAGCAGGGGGGCGAACTCGTCTACCCTGGTGCCTTGTAATGCGTATCAGATCTCGTCATGATCTCTCTGGGCTCTTGCGCGAGCGCCAGATCCTCTGCCCCCGCCAGGCGGGATAGGCCTGCCTGGCTGTAGAGCCGTCTAGCCTGCTGGCGGGAACTCTTCCCCGGGTCCAACTGTACGCGGAATGGAACAGAGTGAGAGAGGCCACGTAGCCAAACCCCAGGACGTAGAGGGTGAGGAAGGGGATGGCGAAGTAGTTACCCTGGTATAAGGCGATGGCGATTCCCAGGATAGCGTACAATGCCGCCAGCAACTCGCCAATGGAGATCCAGTCAAAGGGCAGGGCGTATCTGCTCCTGCTCCAATTGTCTGGGCGCTGCTCCAGCCGAAACTTGGGAGTCCGGCCGAAGCTGGCTTGCTTGCCCCTGAATTCCTCATAGATGGCCCTAGTGTTGCTGACCGCCAAGCCGGTGCCCAGAAGAACCAGGAGAGGGAAATATCGCATCCGTCTGACCCAGTCGGGATAGAGGCTCCGTTGCCCCAGCGCGTAGAGGACCGGCGGGCCCAGGCTGGCGAGACTCAGATAAGTAAGTGGAAAGGCCACCGGCTGTCGTAGGAGGATGAGCGGCACCGACAGCAGTAGTATGACCAGCATCAAGGGATGGACTAGATAGCCGGTCAGGTGTATCAGACCGTGGGCCCGTTTGCAAAACGAGGCGGGCGCCCTGAGAATGGGACGCCACAGCTTGATGGCGCACGCGATGGAGCCTCTGGCCCAGCGAGCTTGCTGCCGCTTGAAGGCGTGGATCTGCGGCGGAATCTCCGCGGGGCAGACGACATCCATCAGGTACAAGGGTTCCCAGCCCGCCAGCTGGGCGCGATAGCTCAGATCCAAGTCCTCACAGAGAGTGTCTCCCTGCCATCCTCCAGCATCCTGGATGCACTGCCGGCGCCAGACACCGCCGGAACCGTTGAAGTTAAGGAAAAGACCCGTGCTGTGGCGCGCTGGCTGCTCCACACCAAAATGACCGTCCAGTGCGATGGCCTGAGCGCGAGTCAGGGACGAATAGGTGTCGTTGATGTGTCCCCATCGAGTCTGAAGGAAACCCAGATGGGTCTGCTTCCGGAAGTGGGGAATGGTCTTCAGCAGGAACTCCCGCGGGGGCAGGAAGTCCGCGTCGAAGAGGGCGATGAACTCTCCCTTCGCTGTCTTGAGGCCCTCTCGCAACGCTCCCGCCTTGAAATCGTTCCTGTCTTGACGATGGATCAGCTCGATGTCTGCGCCTTGAGCGCGGTAGTAGGCTATCCTGCGCCGGGCCAGGAGTGTGGTGTCGTCAGTGGAATCATCCAAGACTTGGATTTGGAGCTTTTCCCGTGGGTAGTTGAGACGCGCTGCGCTGTCTATCAGGCGCTCTACGACGTGTGCCTCGTTGAAGATCGGCAATTGGACTGTTACCGCGGGGAAGTCCCTCAAAGGCGGGTCCGATGGCATTTCCCGCCTGTGCCTCAGGTAGAGGAAAGCCAGCGCAAGTGAGTTCAGCGAGTAGATCGCTAGCAAGATTGCGGTCAGGGAATAGATTATGCTGAGAACAAGCACTGTGTGCACTCCTCACTTGTAGCCCACTCGGGCAACAATTCGAGAAGTATAGCATCTTCGCGCACTGCCAGCAAATCTGACGAGTGCTTGCGCCCGGTCTGCGGTGCCGAAGGCACGGCTGTGGCGCACTTGGAAGGTTCTCGGAACTGTGGTGCCCTAGGTCTAGGCGCATAGAACGTCTCCGTATTCCACGAACAGATGATTTTGCTTTGCCGGGACCGGCATCACCAAACCTATCATACCAGGGCCTGTTCGATGAGGAACATCGCTTCGATACCTCTAGGAATCTTGGGAGCGATAGCTCTGGGGTTTCCATACGTCTACATCTCTGTCTATCGTGCTCTCGGCCCAGGCGAGGTTGAATTCTACGATCTTGTGCTATTGTGGGCCCGGGTGTCCCTGTACGCAGGTTGTAGACGGGTATCATGCCTTCCTTCCTTTCCTTGGCGGCGGGGCCTCGACGGGGCAAGCCCCACAAGCTGATCCTAGCGGCGGAATACTCTGTCTTGATACTCTTGCAGCTACCTCCAGTCTACTGTTGGTTTGGGCTTCGTGGTTACGGGATCGCGGACCGCCCAGGTTCATTCGTAGCACACCGGGTATAGGCAATTCCTCACATCATCCTGCTGGCTATTGGTGCCTTGGTCCTGTACGTCGTTCTCCAGGGCTCGCTGCGCAGCGAAACCAGCGTCGGCAGCGAACTTGACAATTGTCCGAAACTATAGTATAATTGGCGATGTACATAGATAATCTATGTATTCACGTCAGAGAGAGCGGCTGCCAGAGGACAGCACCTAGGCTTGGATCCCTCAAGCGATGCTTCTAGCTCAGAGAGGGCACTTGCCAAGGGCCGGTCTCTCACCCGCGGGATGAGCACCTGCTGTGAAGGGGACGCAGTAGTGCGTAAGTGGCTACTGATAGCGATCGTGATCTATCTGGCCCCTGGGTTGTTGTTGGCAGGATGGGCCCAGCTGCGAGCTGACCCAGAGGACCCACCGCCCATGCCCGTCTGGGCTCCTGGCCTGTCGTGGGGTCAGCGAGTGATGGCCGCGCTCTGGATGGTGCCATCTGTGGTGTTGTGGCCAGTGTTCTTGCCGCCGACCATCTACTGGTGCCTGATCAGGGGAGCTTGTGGCTGAAGGATGACGATCGAGGCGGTGGGCGCGCGAGTTTGATATCGGTTTTGCACCGCAGCGCCTT
>CAYGAW010000031.1:0-10526 GCA_964347945.1 uncultured Anaerolineales bacterium | reverse complement strand
CTCAGCGAACCCTTCACGCCAACCCGGGTCCGCCAGTGGGTTGAGGAGCGGCGGGGGGACACCAAGACCTAGCGACGAGAGGAGGGACTGGAGGCGCGATCATGCTGCTGGAACATCTGGGCAAGAGCCCACATGTCCACGAATCAGCCTACATCGCCCCCACGGCGGTGGTCTGTGGGGACGTCACCGTCGGCGAGAACTGCCGGATTCTCTTCGGCGCGGTGCTCGTGGCCGAGGGAGGCCCGGTGGTCATCGGCGACGATTGCATCATCATGGAGTATGCGGTGGTCCGAGGTTCGCGTCCGCATCCTGTGACGCTGGGCAACCACGTGGTGGTGGGACCACATTGCTACCTCACTGGCTGCGCGCTGGAGGACAATGTCTTCATCGCCACCGGTGCCACCATCTTCAACGGTGCTCACGTCGGCACGCGGGCCGAGGTGCGCATTGGCGGCCTCGTTCATCTCAAGACCACTCTGCCAGCGGATGCTGTGGTACCTATTGGCTGGATCGCCGTCGGGGACCCTGCTGAGATCTTGCCACCCGAAGACCACGAGAGGATCTGGGCCATTCAGGAGCCTCTGGACCTGCCCAGGACCATATTCGGCCTGGAGCGAGCCCCTGAGGGGGAAACGATCATGCCCGAAATGACGCGCCGCTGGGGAAGGGCACTGGGGAAACACAAATCGGACGTGATATTGGACGAGGGGTAGTGTCGGTGATGCCAGGCAGCGATCGCGGCCTTCCAGGAAAGGACTGGTGGCCATGCGCAGAGTCGAAGCAAGCGTGGTGATCAACCGTCCTCTTGAAGAGGTCTTTGCCTTTGTGCGCAATCCTGTGGATCATCCGCAGTGGGAGACCGCTCAGTTCGACGTGGAGCAAACGAGCGAGGGCCCGATGGGCGTGGGCACGACGTTCCGGGGAGGGATCCGATTGCTGGGCCTGCCCATCGGCTGGACTGCCGAGTGCACGGGCTACGACCCTACCAGGCAACTGGAATTCAGGGTAAACGCCGCGCCTCTGCAACTCCAGGAAATCCTGACCTTGGAGCCCATTGAGGCCGGTACGAGCTTCACCATCGTTTACAAAGGCGACCTGCGTGGCCTCTTCCGGCTGGCTGGTCCCATTGTGGTCCGCGTGTTTCAGAGGCAGGTGGAGTCGGACCTCGCCAACCTGCGGCACTTCCTGGAGGCACCGGCCATCCAACTGGAGCGATGAGACGAGAGCCCTCCCCATTGGGGTGTGCAGACGGGAAAGACGGGTAACGGATGTTCGGAGACATAGGTAGCAGTTCTAGGTGTTGGAATTGCGGTCGTTGACGTCGATGTCGGCAACCCTCTCACGGCAAGAGAATACGTCAAAGAGTCCTGCAGTGGGGGTGGGACGCAACGCACCTCCGTAGCCACATAGAATGCTGTCACGAGATAGCGATGAGATTATTTCCACATAGATGGCCATGAAAGAGTGGGACGAGATCTGGAAAACCGAAGAAGGGCGGGCGTGGTGGCTCGAGCCCGAGACCTTCGTCATCTCTCTTCTGACCAGGTTCAAGAGCGAAGGCGTGCATACGGTCCTCGATCTAGGGTTCGGGCTCGGCCGGCACTCCATCCTCCTGGCCAAGGAAGGTTTTGACGTCTTCGGGGTAGAGCCGAGTCCCGCCGGGATGGGATACGCAGTCCAGTGGGCTGAGAAGGAGGGCATCACGCTCAAGCTGACGACAGGCGACATGAGTGCGGTGCCGTTTGAGAGCGACTCCTTCGACCTCATACTGGCATGGAATGTGATCTATCACGGTCTGACGGACTACATTCGGGAGACCGTCGGTGAGATAAGGAGGTGTCTCAATTTGGATAGCTATCTTCTCTGCACCCTGATATCGACAAAGAACGCGCTATGCGGGCAGGGGGAGGAGATCGAAAGAGGCACATTCATCATCGCTGATCACGAGGAGAAAAGCCACCCTCATCACTACTTCGACAGGGAAGAGATCGACGACTTCCTCCTCGGATTCGATCTCCTGCACTGCGAGGACGTTGAGCATGGGCTTCCCGGCAGCTATCACTGGCAGATCTTGGCAAAGCTCCTGTCGAAGGAAGACACCAACGGTCCGTAGAGACAGCGCAAGGGAAGAGTTGCATATGACCAGAAGCCTTCGCACCCGCGCCCCGGGGTGGGTCTTTGTTGTGGGATGCGCTGCTCAGCAGCAAGCGGTCTCCCGAACGAGCCAAGTCGGTGAGCCTCTGAAGAGATCCTGATTCGTATTGACAGAATTCCTGGCTTGTGCTATAATAGGATGGCGGAGTGCAGGTTAGCCGACCCCTACTTCATCTCTCCTTCGACCGCGCTCGTCCTGCACTCCGCCTCCAAGGCCTTGCGCTAATCTGGATGGATTGCGAGCGCGTTACGATTCCAGCTTCAGGTCCGAGAGGCCAAGAAAAGACCAGCATGCTGAGTAGGCTCCGCACCCTGAGTAGCCGCATAGCGGCGTATCGAAGGGCGCAGGAGCCGTCATAGAAGGACGAAGCGGCGTACTGAAGCACGCTATCGAACCATGCGGGTGGGCGAGCGCATAGGCTGGTTGAGCCACATCCTTCGATAAGCTGCCTGGCTGCGCTCGGCAGCCACTCAGGATGCTTGTTGGACGCTGCCTCGCTGCGCTCGGGAGCTACTCAAGATGCTTGATGGATGGTGCCTCACTGCGTTCGGTAGCTAGACAGGAGGCTTGGTGTTGAGGCTGGAATGAGCCGCGCTCGCGGCTTACGAGGACAGAGCCAGGGTATAAGGAGTGATAACGGCAATGATCATCTACACGATTGGGCACAGCAACGTAGCGGTAGAGACAATCATCGAGTCGCTGAAGGCGCACGATGTCGAAGCGGTGCTCGATGTGCGTAGCTCCCCCTACAGCGAGCACGCGCCCCAGTTCAACAGGGAAGACCTTGCAGAGGCGCTCACGCAGGGGGACATCCAATACGTCTACGGGGGCCACTATCTGGGGGGGAGGCCCAAGGATCCGAGCTGCTACGATGAGCAGGATGAAGAGAGGGTGCTGTATCGAGAGGTGGAGAAAAAGGATTGGTACCAGAAGGCCGTCGACGGATTGATAGAGCTGGCCACTGAGAAATGGACGGCGGTGATGTGCGCGGAGGAGGATCCCAACCACTGTCATCGTCATCTCCTCATCGCTCAAACCTTGTTGGACAGAGAGATCGAGGTACAGCACATCCGGCACAAGGGCGGTGAGACCTGGACTGAACCGGCGCACAGGACGCTGGACAGGGAAGTCGAGCAGCTGGGGTTTGGGGACGAGTGGATATGAAGATCTACACCATAGGATACACTCAGAAGTCTGCTGAGGAGTTTTTCAGCTTGCTGGAGGGTCATGGCATCGAACAGATACTGGACGTGCGCCTGAAGAACACCTCACAGCTGGCCGGGTTCACCAAGAAGCAGGATCTGGAGTACTTTCTGCGGCGCCTCTCGGGAATCGGATACGATCATCTGGAATTCCTGGCTCCAACCCCCGAGATCAGGACGGCCTATGAAGAGTCGGGTAACGACTGGGAGGTGTACGTAGAAGAGTTCTTGAAGCTGCTTGAGGAGCGGAAGGTCCTGGAGAGCCTCGAAAGGGACCTCTTTTCGCAGAAGAAGTGTTGTTTGCTGTGTAGCGAGCCTGCCCCTGACCTCTGCCACCGAAGGCTTGTGGCTGAGTATCTGCAAGAGTCGTGGACCGATGTCGAGATAGTGCATCTCTGAACACCGAAGGCGCTGAGGCTGGCGGCGCAGGCTTGCGCAGTCCCTGCCCCTCACTGCTGTGGAGACATGAAGGCGTGTTGAGTCATAGAGGAGGTGGAAGCTGTGCAGAGGAGCGTGATCGTCACCGATGTGACCAGGATGCAACGCCCTGCGGTATGCGTTGCCGGGTTCTTCGCCGATGACGGAGCATCGGTCAGGCCAGTGATGCCCCATGAGAGTGGCAAGAGGATCACCGAGAACTTCATCTGGAGCGGGGCGGAGTTGGTCGTCTTGCCGTTCGCGGAGGTCCGATTGGACTTCAGGGATCAAATCTCTGACCCGCCGCACACTGAGGATTGGGAGCTCGATCCCAGGTGCAGGCCTGAGCTGGTCAGGGTTCTAGCCACGGAGGAGAGACGAGATTTCCTGGAGGATCATCTCGATGGTTCGGTGGCGGAGATCTTCGGAGCACCGATCCAAGAGGACCAGTACATCAAGAAGGGCGAGGGTGAAAGGTCTCTGGGGACGATCCTGGCCAAACGGATCTGGACGGTGGGCTACGGAGTCAGGCGGTACAAGGACGGGGAGGAGAAGTGGGACTACCGGATCTGGTTCACAGACCACGGCGGCCAACGGTACGGCCTGGCAGTCACCGATCTGACCTTCAGGACCGCTTGTGACTACTTGAACACTCAAAAGGAGTGGGACCTTGAGAAAGTCGGTGGATGGATGACGAAGTTCCTTCGTGACCACGACGTCTACCTGCGCATCGGCTTGGCGAGGGGCTGGGAGAAGCATCCAGATCGATGCTATCTTCAAGTCACGGGAGTGTATAGTTTCCCCGACTATCTGGGAGGCAAGACACTTGCCGATCTGCTGTGATCAGAGTGCGCTTGCGCGTTCGGCGCTTCCTAGGTGAATGGGGCGCCGGAGGTTCTCTGGGACAAGTGCGTGGGAGCTGCCTGAAAAAGCCTCCCGACTCTACTGGTGTATCCTGTGCTTCTGCCAGTCTCGGTATTGCTGGCTGTCAGGACTTGGCCTATGCCGTCTGCTGACTTTTCGGCCGCTCATGCCTCGCCGATTGGTGGATTATCGATGCTCATCCTCTCCAGATGGCTGGGAAGTCGGAGGAGGGTTTTTCGATACCTCTTGGCCGTCATCCCAGTCCTCGCCATACCGTTTGTGGTGTTGGGTTGCCTTGCGGTAGGCATTGCTGCACCCTTGCTCGCGCCTGCCAACCGTCTGGTCGAGAGGCTCATCGGCGAAACGCCTCGAGCGAAGGTATCATCGTATCTGGAACTCGTGGCGTCAGGGGCGCGCGAGGAAGCCCTGGCACTGTGGCCCGCGGACGAGGGACTGGGGCCGGAGTATGAAGTACGCCGCCAGTCCGTAACCACGGAACTGGAGGAACTGGGAGCTGAGGTGAGTCACCGCGTTCTGATAACTGAGTGGTGGAGCACCTGTTGCGAGCCTCACGTCATCACCGATAGCCGAGTTGCCGGTTTTGCGCGGCTCTGGGTAGAAGTCTCCCGAGGTGATGAACACAGGCAGTACGTATTCGACGTTTTTGGACGTGGGGCGTCGTGTTGGCCAGGGGTGGAAGGATGTGCTGTGCGCCGCTGGCAGATTGTGGATGTTTACCCCATCGGAGAGGAACCGCTCGTCTGGGGCTGGCCATACTGATCACTGGGTTCAAGTAGCCCTGTAAGCACCTGCCACTTCCTCAGATACTAGATTTGGGTCTCCCCCAAGGCTCGCCGCGAAGGAGAGTAGGGGGACGCCCTAGACGGTCCGCAACGCGTGTCATGGGCCCCGATAATTGGAGCAGCCCCCGGATCGCCAGCGCTCACTATTGACAAAATACCTGACTATGCCATAATGTGCTTGTTGGGTGCAGGGGGAGCACGCCGTGTCCTATCTCCTCTCCGACGAGGCTCGCCTTGCACCGCGAGGTGGGTCTCTTTGTTTTTCTAGGCGCATCGAAGCACGATCTGCAGACTACTACTACGTGCGCCCATGAGCTGGCGGCGTCGGGGGTCTACGCTCTCCAATTGGCGCAGGGCACCATTCATGCGCGGCCTACGCATCGAAGGGCCGAGAAAGGAGTGCACAAATGAAGTTCGTAGCTCTATGGAGTCTCAAAGAGTACGTAGACCAGGAGGACCTCGCTGTGGTAATGGCACGGCGGGCCGAACACGAGTTCCCCAAGGGCATGAAGGTGATTGGGGAGTACTGGTCGGCCCAGGGATCGCCCGCTGTTATCTCCATCTTCGAGTGCGATGATGCATCGGCGCTGATGCTCAACTCTGTCGCCTGGCTCGATGCCCTCGATGTGGAGATCTTCCCTGTGGTGGAATGGGAGGAGGGTCTGAAGAAGATCAGTGAGCATCTTGGCGGGGAGTGAGCGGTGGCCGCGAGCTCTTCAGCAATTGCTGGTGGGCGTAGACCCGCCACACCGCACGGGACAACTGAACATCCTTCGCTGCCTCCTCCCATGAGGTGACGGAATCATGAAACCGGGCGTATTTGGTATGCGAAGCTTTCCTGAGTTGGCCAATGTTGCGCCCATTTGCACACGGCTACATTCTGCATCAGTCAATGTCGCGATGAGGCTCGCCGACGACAGGAAGAGAAAGGAGGCATAGAGATGCCAAGAGCCGAAGCAAGTGCAGTAATCGACCGACCCGTTGAGGAGGTGTTCGCCTTTGTGAGCAACCCTGAGAATGACGAGCAATGGGAATCCGACGTCTCAGATGTGGCCAAGACGAGCGAGGGCCCACTGGGCGTGGGTGCGACCTACCGTGGGGTGCTCCACTTTCTGGGTCAGCGCATCGAGTGGACCTTGGAGGTCACAGCGTATTTGCCCAACGAGAAGGTGGAGTTCAGCGTGACCGCCGGACCCATACAACTGGAGGAGCGCGTGACCTTTGAACCTGTTCAGGGGGCCACGAAGATCACCGTCGTCTACGAGGGGGACCCAGGAGGCCTCTTCAAGCTGGCCACGCGTGTTGTGGTCCGCATGTGGCAGGGCGAGATGGAAGGGAATCTGGCCAAGCTGAAGGAGGTCCTGGAAGCCCAGGCCTGACCAGGCGCCCGGCAGCCAAGTGGAGCGCGCCGGCAGTCTGGGGCCGGAGGGATAAGTCTTGGGCCATTGACGCGAATATCTCGGATCACTGGTGGCTCGCTGTTGGCAATCTGCTCCAGTGCTGCTATGATACCATCGCGGGGTGCAGGCGGGCCGACCCCTACTTCATCTCTCCTTCGACCGCGTTCGTCCTGCACCCCGCACCTGTTGATGCTCGCCATGTGAGCTGATCGGGCAGAGGAATGTCCATCTATCTGGCAGCTACGAAGCCTGGGCAGTGACTGGAGATTCTGCTCGGAGGAGAAAGGTCTTATGATCGCAAGAGTGTGGCATGGCGTGGTACCAGAGGACAAAGCTGACGAGTACTTGGATTACGTGAATCGGACAGGAGTACCGGGCCTCAGATCAACACCGGGGAATCTAGGCGTAATGGTCTTTCGTCGAGTTGAGGATGGGAGGGTTCACTTTGTCCTGACATCGTTTTGGCAGTCCTACGAGGCGATCTCCAGGTTTGCTGGGCCAAACATTGAACTCGCCCACTACTATCCAGAAGATGAGAAATTCCTCATTGAACTGGAGCCCAAAGTGACCCATCACGAGGTTGTGGTTGGCCAGGAGCTTCTACAATAGATGAGCCCGGGCAGCTAGCTGCTCAAACTCCTATCGTACCGGGCTACCTCAAGATGAAAGGAGGGGTCTGGCGGATGCTCCGCGGCGCGTGCACGGTTTCTGACCGTGAGGGCGAGCCGCAGATGCCCTCATGAAGGGACTCGGTGAGGTGGATAACAGATGGGCGAAGAGACTGGAAGAAGGGGTCACGGACGTCTCAACCCACGGTCCGACGAGGTCTGCTATTCGCGTGGCAAGGATGGAAGGCGGAGGTCCCACACCGGGCGAGCCAGGGTCGAGCGCGCGCCAAGGGCTGTTCCACCGGGGCCGGAGGAGCAAGCTCGGTTCCAGGATGCAGCTAGATCAATAATGGAGCAGCTGACGAGGCGATTCACGTGGTCGTACGATAGGTTTCGCCGGGTGCTGGTGGCCTCGGCTGTCCTGGAGCACGATATTCCAGCGGCTCATAGACCGGACTATGTCGATCTAGGCAAGTTGGCTGAACATGTCGCACTACTGGGTGCGAGGACCGCCAAAGACGGTCGCGCATGGTGCAGAGTCTTTCTTGTGGATATCGAGAAGCGCACTCTCATACAGGGCAAGACGACTTCGGGTAGTCCGAGGAGCGTGGTGGCAGACTGGTCTAAGCAGCGTGGCAGAGAGGCAGTCCAGAAGAGGTCTTTCAGTATACACATCCATCCTCTGTTTGCGGCTACCGTGGCACAGGGTTTCAGCGACACAGATTACGGAGTCTTCCTACACGATAGAGAACAGAGAGCAATGATAATGGGCTGCGGCGACAGTCTGCTCATGATCCTGCAGACCACGGCGACGCCATTCGTCTTCAGTCCGGAGACCACAAAGGCAAGGATTGACTCCATTGAACAAGACACAATCGGGCCCACGCCAGGGTCCAGATTTCCAGAAAAGCTAGTGGACTTCAACCGCGAGGTGTGCGTACAATTCGCGCTCACCCTGTATGTTGGTGGTGAAGATGGGCGGATGAAACGGACTCAGGTTGTTTGATCCCGAGCATGCGCAAGCAAGGCAAGTTGTGCGGTCTCGCTGAACTGGTCGTCTGAGTGCATTGAAGCTACAAGGAGGAGTGTCGTGGATCCTCTGATGCTGGTCCTCATCGTTCTCGTCGTTCTACTCCTGGGAGCGGTCCTGCTGCTCCTGGGTCTGCAGGTCCTCCAGTTCCGCAGCTCCCAGCGTGACGTGGAGACCGCCGTCATCAGCCAGAAGCTGTCGCAATTGGAGCCTGTCTCCCAGGCGGTGAGCAGCATCCAGCAGGAGCTGGCCGAGCTTCAGGCCTACACCAAGGCCTACACCAGGGCGCGGCAAGACCTGGAGCGGCAGACGGCGGAGTCCATCCGGCGGCTGGAGACGGTCATCGCCGGCACTCAGACCAAAGGCGTGGCCGGGGAGAACATCCTGGAGGCGGTGTTCGCGAATCTGCCCCCTGAGTGGCAGGTGAGGAACTTCAGGGTGGGGGACAGGTCCGTGGAGTTCGGCCTACGCCTGCCCAACAACCTGGTGTTGCCCATCGACTCCAAGTGGCCAGCCACACATCTGCTGGAGCAGTTCATGGACGCCGAGGAGCCCGAGGAGCAGCAGAAGCTGAAGTCTCAGATCGAGAAGGCGGTGCTGGACAAGGCCAAGGAAGTCAGGAAGTACATCGACCCCAACGTGACGGTGAACTTCGGCATTGCCGCCGTGCCCGACGCGGTCTACGACCTCTCCACGGGTGTCCAGGCGGACGTGTTCCAGCTGAACGTGGTCCTCATCGGCTACAGCATGTTCGTGCCCTATCTGCTCCTGGTCTTCCAGACCATCCTCAAGAGTTCGCAGACCATAGATATGCAGCGGTTGGATGCCTACCTGAGGAGCGCGGAGGAGAACATCGAGGCGGCGCAGGGCGAACTTGAGGGTCGTTTCTCCAGGGCCATCACCATGTTAACCAACTCCCGCGACGAGTTGGGCGTGCTGCTGAGCAAGGTCAGGAGCGGGTTGACCAGTTTGCAGATCAGCGCTGCGAGGGGTGGCCCGGAGGAGTTGCCGGAACCGGTTGGCTCCGAGGAGGCCCAGGATGTGCCCCGGCTCGAGGGGTTCACCGAGGACTGAGACCGTGGAGGGGGCCAAGGCGATGCCAGAGAACCGGGTGAAGATCGAGGGCGATTCTTGTGTTATGAAGCGCGACTACGCCTCGACTGACTTGTCTGTGGTGGTGGGCGAAGTACCGAGTGTCGAGTTAGAGGAAAGCGCCTGGGCCTGGGCGACGAAGGAGGGCAGGGAGAGCGGTTGGGTGCCGTTGGAGATTCTTGAACGGGGCTAGCTAGCGCGACTATTGATCAGGACTCCCTGGCGGCATCTGATACATGCGCCGCCTGCGACTGGCGGACCGTCGTCCCTTTCCTGGCCATTGCGCTTGTGAATTCCTTGGTCATATGATGCAGACGCAGCGGGTGCGCTCCGAGTCGCTTGCCCTGCACTTTGGGAACCAAGGAGACGAAACACGAGGGTCATCAATGGCCGAGTTGGGGGAGTTGACCTGCCCAAATTGCGGCGCCACCCTGGGGCCGGTTGGGGAGGCGGATCAAGCGATATGCCCCTGCTGTGGCATGAAGCTTCTCATTGAACGAAAGGCCATCCCTGCTCCGCCAGAAGCAGAAGCCCTTGCTTGTCCACTGTGTGGCAACGCTGATGGTATTCAGAAGGTGTCCACAATCTACCTCTCGGAGATTTCGAGGGGCTACCGCGGCGGTCTCTGGGGAACTCGGCAAACGGGGCTGAGCAGGCTACTGAGCCCGCCGACTGAACCTAGGTCTAGCGATCCGCGAGCGCAGTCCATCTTCAGGCTCGGTGTTATGCTTTGCGGCCTGGCTGTGTATTCGGGGATCTGCTTCTTTGGTGGGCCGGCACTTAGAGTGCCGCCCTCGGAGCTCACCTTGATCGGTATGTCCCTGGGCGTCACCGCAGCAGCAATCTACGTCACCTTCATCGCCGGAGCTGCAATCATTGTCGGGGTTCCGCTCGTCGTCGGTGCTGTACTGGTCTACCGTGGCCGCAAGAGGATACGGGCCTGGGAGGAACGACT
>CAYGAW010000030.1:0-8286 GCA_964347945.1 uncultured Anaerolineales bacterium | reverse complement strand
GAGACCAACGTACCAGCCCCGTACACAGGATGCAAGATCTTGTCGCCGATTTTGAATTCCGTCATCTCTGTTCGCCTTTCTAGCCCTTGACGTCAGAACTGAATAGGATGACGAGGATCCTCCATTGCGCGATATCCCTTTGCTGCGAGGTCTCCTGGATTCAGAGAGACTCGATACCTTCTGGACCGCTATCGCTTGGCCGGTAAAATGCCCGAATCACCACTGTCCTGAAGGTTCGAGCCAGGGCATGCGGCACGAACCAAGCGGGACCGGTGCCGGCGAGCCCTTTCCGAACTAGTAGACGTTGAGGGAACTCTTCTCAGCCACCTCCCTCAAATCGTCCTGTCCCGGCACAATATACTTGATGGCTGTCTCCAGCCGCTTGTGCCCCATGAGCCGCGCCACCAAAAACAAGTCGCCCGTGTCCCTCAGCAGCTGTTGCCCATACGTCTGTCGCAGAGAATAGGTGGTTACATTCTCCAAACCGGCCGCCTCAGCGTAGGTATTCACCAGTCTCTGCACCGAGCGCGCCGACAAGGGCTCGCCCTGCCGGCTGAGAAAGAGGTGCTGGCTCGTCCCGCCAAGGCGCTCATCTAAGTAAGCCTTCAAGGCTTTCCGCGCTGAGCTGTTGAGGGGAATCTCCCGAGCTTGAAAAGCCCGTCGACCTCTGATCTTCAAGGCACCTCTATCATCGGACAGCGTGACATCGCCCAGCTTCAGTCGGGTTAACTCTCCCACCCGGATCCCGGTCTGCAGCATGACCTGCAATATGGCATAGTCTCTTCTTGTGAAACGCGAACCACCTCCGCGCACCGCATCGAGGAGGCGCTCTATCTCCGACCGATCAAGTCCTCTTGCCCCCTCGGACCGTGGCTGCGGCAGCAACTTGACGCCCTCGGAGGGATCCTCGTCAACCAACCCCTCCTGAACCGCATATCTGAAGAACTTCCGAATGGCCTGCAGGCGCCGATTAACGGTAGCAGGCGGATGCGCCCTCGCTATCACGAGCTGCAAGCAGTAGCGCCGAATCTCCTCAGTTGTGCCTGCCAGTGGCGACGGAGTGCCCTCTCTGGCGAGCCAAGAAGCAAACTGCTTGATGTCGCCCAGATAACCCTTGACGGTAGCTTGCGACAATCCCGAGTGCGCCAAGTATGTCTCATATCCAGCCAGAGTATCCTGCAGCTCGGGTTCAATCGTCGACATGCCGCCTCCTCAACGCCACAGTTCGTGCATTGAGAGGGGTTTTTGTGGCAGATAATTCAACCTTATATGTAACAACTATACCCGATGCTTTCCGGCGTGTCAAGGCAGAGCGGCCCGCAGCACGCATTCGACAGCTTGATCAGAGCCCTCAGGAGGAAATGGCCGACAGCTGGGCGCCCGGAGTCAGCGGGTGGAAGGCCGTGCCAAGACCGATCCATGATGCACCCAGCTGGCCTGTGCTGAGCCGCGCCTAGGGAATTGAGGGCATCCTGCCCCTAGGCTCCTCTGACAGAGGTCCGCGATTGCTCAGGCGGACGAAGGAACCTTGGTTGGTACCGGTCTTAGAGGTGCAGACGCGCCGTCTGCTGCTCCATCACGATGTCCGGGACGTCCCACCCTTTCTCCTCCGTCAGCTCGATGAATGCCCGACGGAACAGAAGCGTCACCTCTACCTTCACCTCTCCTCTCTCCGGCGCGGCGAAGGTGTAGGTGCTGCTGTCGGTGGCGAAGGCCGCCAGGCGGTTGTCACTCACGATGCGGGTCGGGTTCCAATAGGCGGCTGAGGGTGAGATCTGGGTCCAGAGTTCCTCCAGCACCTTGGCATAGGCTTTCCCGGGGAGGCCAGCGTAGTATCCCTCGCTCGGATCGCCAATGCCGCCCCACTCGGGAACTGTCGGCCCCTCTACCTGGGTCAGTGGATTGCCGTCGGCGTCCGTGGCCTGTACCAGCAGGATTAGATGGCGCAGGGGGCTATCGGTGGGGACGTGATGTCCGGCTTGATCGTTGGTGATCTCTACGCGCACGACCACAGCGTCTCCCTCGAGTTGGGCGGTGGTGGTCATGGCGACGGCGTTCTGCAAGAGTTCCTCGTCCAAGGCACCTGGCTGGGTGTGAGCGTGGATGCTCATCGGGTCGCGATCGACGCCACCGGCGTCCGGCGCTACGTTGGTCATCGGCTCCCCGAGCAGAATCGCCGGTGAGGGCATGTGACAGTTCTGGCAGGTCTTACCGGTTTCGGGATCGCTGTAGGGGCTCTCCAGCCACTCCCCGAAGGAATTGTAGATCACGATATCCCAGAACACACCGAAGTGGCACGGCGCGCAGAACTGGCTGGACTCGATAATAGGTAGATAGGTGTCCTCCTCGGGTACGTTGTCGTCATCGAAGGTGCCGAAGAAGAGTTGGTAGCGATCCGGATCCTCCGGGAAGGGCCGCCGGACGTCCATCGAGAGGACCCCGGGCATGTTGGGGAAGGGTATCCCGGTGTCCGGGTTCAGACGGACGTCGGCCACTTTGTGACAGAAGTCGCAGTGCACGCCGAACGTGTCTGCACCGGTAACCGCGTTCGGGTCGGTGCCATAGGCGGCATCAACAGCAGCCCCTGGCGTATGGCACGCCCCACAGTTGCCTGCCGTGTCGGGAAAGTCCAGCTTGTAGCCAGGGCCGTAGTAGGGTCGGTTGGGGTCAGGTCGGAGCGGGAAGGAGCCGTAGTCCCGGCTGTAGCCCCTGCGGGTGGGCGGGCTCTGATTGCCATCTACATCGGTGCCGCTGTACATGGTCAGGAAGCGAGGATTGCTGGCAGATCCGGCGTGGGCGTTCTCCAGCCAGATTTCTGTCACGCCCGGCTTGCAGCTCGCACATGAGTCGTCACCGGTGGGCGGTATCCACTCGTAGTCGGGGTTGTCATTCGTCTGGTAGCGAATCAGCGTGAGAGTGATATCACTGGCTGGTGGTACCACCTCTTCCACCTTGGCGCAGTAGTACGTATCCTTCCAGGCGCTGATGGTTACGGAGATGCCTTCGCTCAGGCCCGACAGGGCGAAGGACCCGTCGGCGGCCGTCATCGTCTTGTTGTTGGTAGCCTGGGCACGGACGGTCGCCCCCTCCACGGGGCCGTCCTGGTCGAGTACCACGCCGGATACCGTGTCTAAAGGTGACGCCGTGGGGGAGGGCATAGAAGCGGTGCAGGCAGCCCAGATCAGCAGGCCCGACGAGGTGAGTCCCAAGATCGCCGCGAGCCGTCGCGCTTTCATCGGTTCACCTCCTGCGATGTGACACCAAAACCAGGCTCAGCAGTGCCAGGGGCAAAGCGACCGCCCCAGGGCAGATGCCGCCCCCGCGGGTGGGCACTGGCGTAGGCGTGAGAACCCTCTCTGGCGCCGCCGTTGCTTGGACCTCAGATGGTGTACTTGTCGCTGCGGGGGCGCCCGGCGTCGCCTGAGTCCCCGGCTGCGGCGACTCCCCACTGAGGTCTAGCCTGAAAACGCCCTCGCCGTTGGTGGCGACGTACAGGTGTTGCCCGTTGGCAGAGATCGCCAACCCTGTCGCCGCACGCGTACGCAACCCATTGTTGATTCTTTCCCAAGTTTGTCCACCGTTCGAAGACCGGTAGACGCCGCTGAACTGGTCGCTGGCGTAGACAATCTCCGAGTTTATGGGGTCGAAGACGATGTCGTGGAGAGAGTTGTTGGGCTCCAGCCCAGCGTTGCTCTCCCGCCAGAGGCCGCCGCCATCTGTGCTCGTGTAGATTCCCAGCCCCTCAACGCCGGCCATCACACGCTGCGGATCACCTGGGCTCGCGGCCACGGCACGGACTCTCACACCATCCGGCAACCCACTGACCCGCGCCCAGGTCACTCCGCCATCTGTAGATTTGAACAGCCCTGTCTCGGCAGCGGCGTAGACCACTTGTGCGTTGGTGGGGTCTACTGCCAAGTCAATAACCGCCAGATCTCGAAGCTGCTCATCCGTGGACAATTTCCACGACGTCCCTCCGTCATGGGAGGCGACGACTCCGAGGCCCGAGAAGCATGGCTCGTGCATCAAGGTGCACCCAGCGCCAGCTATGCCGGCATAGACCGTGCTGGGGTCTGAGGGGGCAAAGACAATCACACTGATTTCGCCACCGATTCCCGGGGCTGGCTCTCCGTGCTCGTCAAACCCAGGCCACCGATAGTTCCAGCTAGTCCCACCGGTCTCCGACTCCAGGATGGCCGCTCCGGGGATGTTGCCGGCCAACAGGCGATCGGGCCGAGTCGGATCCAACGCAACTGCGCTGTAGTCGCCCGAAGGGACATAGTCCGGCGGCGGGTAGCGGAGGCCATACCAAGAAGTTCCCCCGTCGTCGGTGCCCCAGATGCCGCTGCGTCCTACCGCGTAGGCCCGAGCAGGATTGAAGGGGTCAACCTGTACCTGACGCATTTGCGAACCGGTGTAGCCCTGACTGGCGTTCTGCCAGGTGCGCCCACCGTCGTCGCTGAGGAAGTTGCCGCCGCCATAGTTATTCGCGAAGATACGGTTGCGGTCCCGTGGGTCACACTGCATGTCTATCGGCCACCCGGCCAGGATGCCTGGTGGTCCCCACCCGAGAGCGCCGCCGCTGACCAACTCCCACGTCTGGCCGGCATCCTCGCTGCGGTACACGGCCAAATCGCTGCCCGCGTAGGCAATGTTCGGGTCGGAGGGACATATTTCGACTGAAGAAAAGGCCTCGATGAGGCGCTCCGGCGGCGGCACCAGCACCTGTGCCCAGTTCTCACCCCCGTCGGTGGTGCGGTAGACGCCATTCGGAAGAAGCTGTCCCTGTCCAACGAGACTCTCAAGATAGCCGGCCGCCGGTCCTTCTGTCGTATGGCCGGCGGCGGTCAGCAGAATGTCAGGATTCTCAGGGTGCATGAACAGGCTGCCAAGGTACAGCATCCTCAGTCCGTTGTCGTCGTCAAGGATGCGCCAGGTCTGGCCGCCATCCGTGGACTTGAGGATCCCCAGGCCACCAAAGGGGTCGCTCGACGGATCGCCCTCTCCCACCGCACCGCGGTCGAAGATTCCGGTGGAGACATAGAGCACGTCGGGGTCGCGCGGATCAATCCACATGTACCGTGCCAAGCTGTAGGGGGGAGGCTCTCCCCAGATGAGCTCCCAGCTTTCCCCCCCGTTGGTCGTCTTGTACACCACCCCGCCGGTTCCGGCGCCCCACACTGCCGGCCCGCCCAGCGACTCGTCGGTGGTTTCCCCCATCGCATAGACGATCTCGGATGAGCGGGGGTCCACAGTGAAGCCTCGGAAGGTGAGACCATCGTACTCGATGGTCACGCCGTTGTCCCGTTGCTGCCAGGTGCGTGCCCCATCAGTGGACCTGTAGATGTGGCCGGTCCGATCCGTACCGGCCCAGATGATCTGTGGGTTATGAGGGTCGACGGTCAGGCTGAAGATTGGAATGGCATCGCCGGTGGGGCCAGCTTGAGGAGGAATGCCTGAGTTGCTGGGTTGCCACGTCAGGCCGTTATCGGTGCTGATATGGACACCTGCAAAATTGTCAGTGACGTACCAGATATTGGGGTCGTTGAAGTTGTAGCGAATGTCGTACCCCAGACCCCCCGGCGGCCCGCCTGTCCGCACCCACGCAAGCTCGCCCCCTGTGATAGCTCCAGGCGTCGGCGAGGCCTCCGCCGGACGCGAAGGCTCAGCTATTGCGGTGGGTTCGAGGGAAGGGGGGGCTTCACCTTCACTGGTCAAGACAAAGTCGTCGAACTCGCCGGTCGCCTCGCCCTCGACGCGGAAGCCGAGGCCCCCTTCCGGCAGCGGGTCGGGATCGGTGGCCGTCAGCACGCTGGAACCATTCAGGGCTACCTGATGCGTTCCGTCAGTGACCGTCACACTCACCTGCACCCACTGGCCGGACGGGATGGAGGCTGGCGCGCTGGCCAAGTCCGTGGTGGGGCCAAGGAACTGTCTTTGCACCGCAACAGCGTCGCCACTAAGACGGACGGCGTAGTTGGCATCCTCGCTCCAACGGTACTGGATCAGCAGATGACCTTCGCCGTAGCGTCGCACTCGGACGGTGAGGCTCAGATCATCCCAGAACCCACCATGGAAGGCAAAGCCTGGCGCGGGGACTCGCAGGACGCCGTCTACCACGGCCACCTCGGGAGGATGTTCCCATTCGGGCAGAGTTGGGTCGTCAAAGGTCTCCGTGAAGACTATCTCCTGCCCCGAGGCGGTACTCGCAAGCATGGAGGTCACCAGCAAGATGGCGATCACCGATACTCTACGCAGTATGCGAGTGTCCTTCATTAGTCTCTCCTTTCAAAGCATACCGCGGCTGCTCGACGCAGCTCTATTACACTGTATCTTCCTCCATGTGTCAAGTCTCTTCACTCGCTCGCGCAACTTCAGCTCCTACGACGCGATATCCAGACCAAGCCCAGCAGCGCCAGCGGCAACGCGGCTGCCCCAGGGCAGATGCCGCCCCCTCGAGGCGCCTCTGGCACCGATGTGGGGGCGGCCTCGGATGGAGTGTCGGGGGGTATCGCTGTCCCAACCTGCGCGGTCGGGGACGCCTGTGGTGGACCGCTGGTAGACGGGCCCAACCGAAGGACGCCCACGCCTCCCGTCCCAGCGTACAGCACCGTTCCGTCGCTGCTGAGTCCGAGCTTGAAGATTCTCAAGTGCGCGCCCTCCGGAATGTCCAAACCCTGACTCAGTTTCTGAAAGTGCTCCCCTGAATCGGCGGAATAGTAGACTCCCAGGTTGTATGTGCCCACGTAAACCACGTTGGGGCTTGTCGGGTCAATAACGACGTCGCTGACGATTCCCGCAGGATCCAGGCCCGCAGCCAGTCCCTCCCACCAGCCACCCGCATTCGAACTCTTGAAGAGGCCGGCGCTGCCGCCAGCATAGACCACGTTGCTGTCTTTTGGATCGACAGCGAACGCGCTGAAACTACCATAAGGCTCGGTTAGCCCCTCATTGATCGGCGACCAGGTGACTCCTCCGTCGACGCTCTTGAAGAGCCCCTGGTTGAAGAAGCTGCCAGCATAGACGGTGTTGGGATCGGTAGGACTCACGGCAAGGGCCTTGAACCCGCGGTTCGCAATCTTCGGATCGCCGGACGGCTGCCACGTGGTCCCGCCATCTGTCGAGCGGTAGACGCCCATTCCATGGGGCTCAGACTCCCGGGCCAGTTCCGGAAACTCGTCAATGTTTAGGGTGGCCCCATAGACGACGTCGCCATCCGAAGGTGCGAAGGCAAAGTCCATGAAGCGCATCATAGTCCCGACCCGCGGCAGTTCGAAGACCTCGGTCCAATACTGGCCGCCATCGCTCGTTTCGTACAGGCCGCCCAGCGGTATCACCTGGCTGCCCATTTGAGCTAGGAAATGATTGGGGTCGCTGGGATCGCCAGCCAACGCGATGGCCCCACGTGTTAGTTCGCCGTTTGACAGTCCCCGCCAGGTGAGCCCACCGTCCTCGCTCACCCATGGAGCGATACCAGCGCCAACGAGCACTCTCTTGGAGTTTGTGGGGTCAACATACAGGCCCCAGATTATTGCGCCCGAATAGCCCTGCGATGCGTCCGACCAAGTCTCGCCGCCGTCGGTGGAGACGAAGTTGCCCCCGTCGTAGTTGTTGATGAACACGCGGTAGCAGTCGGCAGGATCTGTTTGAATGTCTATCGGGGTTCCCGGATTGAGCCCCGGCGGGCCCCAAGTGCGCCGCTCCGGGTTGCCGAACTCCTGCCACGTGTGGCCGCCATCCTCGCTGCGGTAGACTGTGGTCAGGCCCGCGGCGTAGGCGATCTGCGGGTCGGCTGCGCAGAACTCAACGGATGTGATGATGTCGTTCGAGATTACGGTCTCCCAGGACCGGCCTCCGTCGGTGGTCAAATATACCCCGCCGTAGCGTGGAATCCTCTCCGTCCCTGTATCTGGGCCAAACGGGCACATGTCGGAACCGCCGCCGGCCAGAAGGATCTGAGGATCCTCTGGATGCATGTACAGGCTGCCGATCGTCAGGCTGGTGAGGCCCTCCTCAAAGCCGAAAACATCCCATGTCCGGCCGCCGTCGGTGCTCTTCAGAATGCCTACCCCACCGCAATTGGCCCCGTGTACCCCCTCATCCGGATAGTTCAAGGCCTGGCGGTCAAAGATCCCTGTCGAGGCGTAGAGCTCGTCAGGCTGATCCTGATTGATCCACAGATAGCGATTCAGGGCCGGTCCCTGCCAGATCCTCGTCCAGGTCAAACCGGCATCCTCCGTCTTGAAGATGCGTCCCCCGGCGTAATCTCCGTGGCTGAGATCGTAT
>CAYGAW010000029.1:0-2679 GCA_964347945.1 uncultured Anaerolineales bacterium | reverse complement strand
GCACGACGGTGGCCGTGGGCGGAACGGCGGTTGCGGCCGGCCCACAGCCAGCGACCAGGGCGATTAGTGTGATCAGGGTGACGGTCTTGGCCAAGGGTTTGAGCACGAGCTTCCTCCTTACTTTGGTCAGTCAGGTATACCCCAGAGATAGACGATGTTGTCATACCCACCAGAGGCCAGCAGGGAGCCATCCGGAGAAAAGGCCACAGTCATCACCTCGTCGTTCTGCGTGAGGGTGCGAAGCAATCTCCCGCTGGCGACATCCCATAGTTTCACCGTGCGATCACAGCCCGCCGAGGCCAATAGGGTACCGTCCGCTGAAAAGGCCACATCGTACAGCCCGTTCCGGTGTTGAAGAGTGTGCACCAACTGCCCACTCTCGACGTCCCACAGTTTTACGGTGTAGTCGATGCTCGCCGATGCCAGAAGGTGGCCGTCTGGAGAGAACGCCACAGCATGCACATCCCCCCTGTGTCCTCTGAACGTGTATACTTCTTGTCCACGCGCGAGATCCCACAGTTTGACCGTGAATTCAGAGACGTCCGAAGGACCCATCCCCGATCCTGAGGCAAGCAGTGTACTGTCGGGCGAGAATGCGAGCCCATGGACGAGATCGGTGTGGTGCTCCAGTGTTCTCACAATCTGCCAGCTCTTGACATCCCAGAGCTCTATAGGGCAATTGAAGCCCGCCGAAGCCATCCAAACCCCGTCCGGGGAAAAGGTCACGTGAGGATCGTCTCCGTTGAGCGCACGTACTTTCGCTCCACTAGCGATTTCCAATATAACGCCGTCCTCCGAGGCTATATGAGCATCATCCGGCGCGAAGAACACCTCCCAATCTCCACGCTGGTTGAATGCGTGGCTCTCTTGCCAGGTCCCCACAGCCCATAGCCTGATCGTGCCATCCCAACTTGCCGAAGCCAGAAAGCGCCCGTCTGACGAAAAATCCAGCCCATACACGCGGTCACTATGTCCGCCGATGGTGTGCAGGAGCTCGATCTGGTCCACCGTCTCGGGGGCGAGCACACTGGTCGCCTGCGTCTTACCCGAGGTCATTCGAAGAGGTATACCCCACAAAACCACCGTGTGGTCAAAACTGCCAGTGGCCAGCAGAGACCCATCGGGCGAAAAAGTGACAGGCGTGACCAGATCGGAGTGCCCGCTGAGAGTGCGCACTTCCTGCCCGCTTTCAGCATCCCACAGCTTGACGCTGCCACCGAGATCCCCAGACGCTAGCAGAGCACCGTCTGGCGCAAAGGCCACGCTGTACACCCGCTCTCGATGGCCTCGAAACGTGCGCACCTCTTGCCCGCTGTCAACATTCCATAGTTTCACCGTGCGATCACCGCTCGCCGAGGCCAACTGGGCTCCACTTGGTGAAAAGGCCACGCTGTAAACGTTGTCACTATGTCCGTTCAATGTGTGCAGCTCGCGCCCGCTCCTGACGTCCCATAGCTTGACGACCGTGCTCCCTTCGACACTTCCGGACGCCAGCCAGGCGCCATCGCGTGAGAAGGCCAGAGCACCTACGGGGCTCAGGTGCCCAGGTAGGGTCAGTGCCTCCTGCGCGCCCGTCAAGTCCCAGACCTTGATCACGCCACTGGAGTCCGCCGTGGCCAGCAACGCCCCATCAGGCGAGAAGGCAAGACTCATCAGGGACGTGGCATGTCCCCGAAGGTCACGCACCACTTGCCCGCTCTCAGTGTCCCTCAGTTGTACCACATGACGGGGGCCTTCCTCTGCCACCAGGCTGCCATCCGGCGAGAACGCTGCGTAGAATACACTGTCTCCCTCTTCTGTCAGGGCACGCACCTCTTCCCCGGTTCCTGTGTCCCACACCTTCAGCCTACCATCTCCGCCAAGGGAAGCCAGACGGAGGCCATCGGCCAGGAAGACCAGATCCACAAGGGGCCCGCCGTGCCCTCTGAGAATCTGCAAGTCTTCCACCTGGGCCACCGTGTCCAAAGAGATTGACGCCCGGGTTGGCGGCGGAGGCACGACGGTGGCCGTGGGAGGAACGGCGGTCGCGGCCGGCCCACAGCCAGCGACCAGGGCGATCAGTGTGATCAGGGTGACGATCTTGGCCAAGGGTTTGAGCACGAGCTTCCTCCTTATTCTGGCCAGTGAGAAATACCCCAGAGATAGACGGTGCTATCACACCCACCAGAAACCAGCAGCGAGCCATCCGGCGAACAAACCACCACCATCACCTCATCGTCGTGGCCGAGGGCTCGCGCCAGTCGCCCGCTGGCGACATGCCACAGCTCTGGCGTGCGGTCGCAGCCGACCACCAACGGCAGCGCGATCGTCGCTAGCACGACTCGGCTGATGATGCGCCCCACGTGGCGAATGGGCATATTAGCACTCCTGTTCAAGACGTTAGGCAGCCAGCAAGAGTTCGACCCGTGATCGTTCACTCGCCCGCCGCAGCCACACAGCGGAACCCTATCAGATAGTTGTAGTTGGACGGTTCGTAGGGATGGCGGCGGTCCCCTCGAAGCCAGCCATAGCCATCGGACTCAAACCAGCTACCCCCACGGATTATCATCTCGCTGCCACTCGCTGGGTCGGTGGGCTTTCACGAGCCGCGCGGACGGATAGGGGCCGCACCAATCGGCCACCCACTCCCAGACGTTGCACAGGACGCAGGGCGAAACCTTTCTTTGGCCAGTGTTCGGC
>CAYGAW010000028.1:0-4145 GCA_964347945.1 uncultured Anaerolineales bacterium | reverse complement strand
GCTGGCTCCCTGCGCCTCGGTGGTTACGATCTACGACCTGAATTTCCTCCGTCACCCGGAGGCATTCTCTCGGTTATCGGCACTATCCTTGAGGATTCTGGTGCCGATGGCCGCGAGGAGTTCGGACATGATCATAACGCTGTCCAAGAGCTCGATGCGAGACATCGTAGGTGCGCTCGGGGTTCCTAAGGACAAAGTGCGCGTCATCTACCCGGCGGCGAGCGTGCCTTTGTCCGAGCGCGGGGGAAGCACTATGAACCACCTGAGAGCCAGTTATGGCATTCACGGAAGGTTCATCCTCACCGTCGCCGCATCTCACCCTCACAAGAACCTCTGTCGGCTTGTGGAGGCATATCACATTCTCCGCAGGGAGTACTCTGTGGACCACCAGTTGGCATTGGTGGGTCTGAAAGGGCGAGACCACTCGCGGCTGATGAACTTGATCGCCGAGCTGTCGCTCGAAGACGATGTCGTCGTCACAGGGTGGATACCTGGAGAGCACCGCGCTCTGATCTATGAGGCAGCAGACGTCTTCGTGTTCCCCTCACTCTTCGAAGGTTTTGGGATACCGGTGTTGGAGGCGATGATGCACGGCGTCCCGGTTGTATCCTCCGATGCTCCGTCCTTGTGTGAGGCGGCAGGCGATGCTACAATCGTGATAGATCCCCACAACGTCGGTGAGATGGCGGCGGCGATTCATGATGCACTGATGGACCCCGGGCTAAGAGCGTCCCTTGTGGAGAGAGGATACAGTCAGGCCAAGAAGTTCTCATGGAACGAGACCGCCAGACAGACGCTGGCGGTATATGAGGAAGCAGCGAACAGAGCGGCGGCAGGCGGCAGCAGATGGAGAAGTCCTACGTGAGTTGGACTGAGCAAAGATGGCATGGTGAGTGCGACACCCCCAGTCACGGTGTGGCGGCACCGGCAGAGGCTCTGAGGGTCATCGCCCTCAGCAGCACCCAAGTCCGTCGATGGTCTCCTCTAGGTGGGGAGCTACGCATATGCTGAACGAATGGATCGAGGTCTTCAGGTATCGGGAACTGGTGAGGAATCTGGTCAGTAAGCAACTGAAGGTACGATATAAACGTTCGGTGTTGGGCCTGATGTGGGCGTTGCTCTATCCCCTGCTGATGATGGTGGTGATGAACATCGTCTTCTCGAGTATTTTCCAGTCCTCTCTGCCGAACTTCCCTGTCTATCTGCTTTCGGGGATCGTGCTGTGGAACTTCTTTTCGCAAACGACAATGGACGGGGCAAACACGATCTTGACCAATGTGAACATCATCAAGAAGATATACGTTCCTAAAGGTGTATTCTCTGTGGCCACCGTATTATCGGGTCT
Source organism: uncultured Anaerolineales bacterium (assembly GCA_964347945.1). Taxonomy (GTDB): domain Bacteria; phylum Chloroflexota; class Anaerolineae; order UBA7937; family B3-Chlor; genus CAYGAW01. Next base: position 2,800 of record CAYGAW010000028.1, on the reverse strand, counting down.
GGTCCATCTCGCGCTGGCCGTGATCCCCCTGCTCATCATCGCCCTCGTGACCGGCACGCCACTCACCGTCAGTTTGCTGTTCCTGCCCGTGTCCGTGATGCTCGTGTCGGTCTTCATACTAGGAGTCTCTCTGGCGTTGGCAACGATTGCGGTCTTCTTCAACGACATCCTCTACATCTATCAGGTGCTGTTGATCGCCTTGATGTTTCTCACCCCCATCTTCTACCCTGCCTCCATCGTGCCGACCAGGTACGTATCGGTGTTGAGACTCAATCCCATGTACTACTTCGTCGAGTGTTTCCGGCTACCCATATACGAGGGCGCCATACCGTCACCGGAGATGGTGGCCTTCGCAGCATTAGCCGCACTCATTGCGCTGCTCGCGGGGTGGTGGTTGTTCTCCAGGAACCAGAACGCCTTCGTGTACTATCTGTAAAGGGCTCGTGCCTTGGAGAAACTGGCGCTTGAACTGGATAGTGTCTCAGTGAGATTTCGTCTGCCGGTGGAGCGGGTCTCAACGCTACAGGAGACGGTGATCCGATGGCTGCAGCGACGGATGCGCTACACGGAGCTGTGGGCGCTTCGCGACGTGAGCCTCCGCGTGCAGCAAGGGGAAGTAGTTGGCATCATAGGCCGGAACGGCGCGGGCAAGAGCACGCTACTCAGGGTCATCGCTGGGGTCATCAAGCCAACGACGGGACGAGTAGTAGCGAACGGCAGACTGGTGCCCCTGATTGATTTGTCAGCCGGCTTCGATATGGAATTGACGGGCAGGGAGAACATCTTCCTCAACGGCGCCCTGTTTGGGCTTTCGCGGGGAGAGATGGATGGGAAGGTCGAGAACATCATTGACTTCGCCGAAATCCCTGGCTTCATCGACGTTCCCATGCGCACTTACTCTTCCGGGATGATCGTGAGGCTCGGGTTTGCCATCGCCGCGGAGATGGAGCCTGAACTGCTGCTGGTGGACGAGGTTCTGGCAGTGGGGGATGAGAGATTTCAGGAGAAGTGTGCGGAGCGCTTTGGAAGCTTCCGAGAAGGTGGTGTGACCATAATCCTCGTATCACACAACATGAATCTTGTGCAATCCTTGTGCTCACGGGCGATATGGCTTGAGCGAGGATCCATACTGAGTGACGCACCCCCTTCGCATGCAATCGAGGAATACCGTGGATCCCTGGATGGACAAGCTGCCGTGGAGTATGGTGGATAGCGGGTGGAAGTGCTCTGCGACTCACGACCGGTGGCAACTCATCCAGCGCGGCCTCATGCGTCGAAGATGGTGATCGATACGAAACGATGCTACAGGCCGGGTGAAGACGCAGTAAGAGTTGGGCAAGACGCCAGTACACTTGGCGCCGTGCGCGACAGGCTACTGCATTCTCCCTCAATCGTCCGAGGCGTAAGGTGTCCACTATACTACACGTAACCCATTGGAAGGCAGGCTCACAATGGATCTATAGGATCCTGCGAGACTGCGTGCCGGACCGCATTGTGCCTCCCGAGGTGGGAAACAGACAATTCTTGGAGTCTCCGTTGCACCCGGGAATGGTCTATCCGACCCTGTACGTCACGAAGCAGGAGTTTGACGAGGTGGACGTGGGCCACGACTGGCGCCGATTTGTGATCATAAGGGACCTCCGGGACACATTGGTATCCGCCTACTTCAGCATCAAGATCAGCCATCCACTCCTGCCGAAGACTCCCATAGAGCGGAACCGGTCGAAGCTCGAGGCGCTTGGCATGGACGATGGCCTCACGTATCTCATGGACGAATGGCTGCCGGACTCTGCGCGAATTCAAGCGTCATGGCTGGAAGCGGGCGAGCCGCTGATCCGCTACGAAGAACTGCTGGAAAACGACTTGGAGATCCTGGGACGCGTTCTGCTGGACGAGTGCTCCTTACCAGCCTCCTCGGAGAGACTCCGTGAAGCTGTGCTAGCCAATCGCTTCGACCAACTGACGGGGGGGCGTCGACGCGGCCAGGAGGATATCACAGCACACGAGCGCAAGGGAGTGGCGGGTGACTGGCGCAACTACTTCTCTGACGCCGTCAAGCAAGCCTTCAAAGCGCGCTATGGTGACTTGCTCGTGGCGTCAGGCTATGAAAGCGATCTGGCATGGTGATCTCCAGGCATAATCGCCAGGAGATTGCTGCGGTCCCTTCTTTCGTGAAAGAAGCGGGAATCGAAGCACGACTCGAAGTTGGTGCTATGTCTGGGACGTGGGCGTGCCGCGACCGCCTACGCGGTGCGCGTATGGAGTCAGTTAGGGTGCGAACCAAGTCTTGCATTGCGGCGCGCAGTAACTCGGACACGTTAAGTGGTGCGAGGGGCTCTGCTGGATGAAGACTCATGGCTCCTCTGGATCAAGCAAAGAGAACCATCGTATCATGAACTCGAACGACGCGCGGTGTAACGCGTTGCGGTATTCAAGCACGTCAGCCATGTTTAGCGAACACGCCGAAGAGCACCCAGTGACTCGATGGGTTCAGTGGCGTGCAGACCCAGCGCCATCTGCCTCGGTGGCACGCACCAACAAGTACCTGGCCCGATGAGAATCCTGCTTGTCGTCCCACCCTTCTACAGACTGTTCCGGCACTCGGGAGCCTATTTTCCCTTAGGATTGGGCTACATTGCGGCCAGTCTACGAAGAGAGACACACGACGTCCGCATCCTGCATGCGGACTACGACCCCACGTGCTACACACGCTCATATCAAGAACTGATCACAGATTTCCCTCTATTCCGGCAGGGCCTCCAACAGGAAGACCTGCCTTGCTGGAGCGAGATCGCAACAG
>CAYGAW010000027.1:0-7074 GCA_964347945.1 uncultured Anaerolineales bacterium | reverse complement strand
ACCAAAGGAGAGTCGCCTACGCGACCTGGAGGCTTGAAGGGGCGCCCGCCCGTCGAGTTTCCCGCCGCGATGTTGCCCCGATGGTCAATGGCCACTGCCCCCACGGTATCAGCTCGCTGGACACCGAGGGCGGCATCCGTCCGCGTCGCCTCCCAGAGCTTCACCTCTCTATTCACTACGAGCTCCTCAGGGGTGCACTCCTCAATGCCCGCCGCACTGGCGAACGAAACGGCTCCTTCGCCCACAAGGAACACAGACTCGCTTTCCAAGACGCGCCTGGCAAGCGTGATGGGGTTCTTGATGGTGCGAAGAGCAGCCACTGCTCCCGCCTGGAGATTGGCGCCTTCCATCAGGCCTGCATCCAGCTGTACCTCTCCTTCCAGGTTCAGGACGGATCCTGTGCCTGCATTGAGAGCCGAATCGTCCTCCATCACCCTGATGGCAGCCTCAATGGCGTCTAGAGCATGGCCCCCGGTGGAGAGAACCTGCCACCCCGCCTTGACGGCGGCCTTGCAGCCCAACCTGTGAGCCTCGATCTGCTCTGGCGGGATCTCGCAGGCGCCGCCATGCACGACTAACGATGCCTTCATTCCTGCCTCCTTGCCACTATCAGTCAGGCCTCGCGGCTGGCAAATTCTACCTTGGCGGGTTCAGCGTGTCAACTGTATCTGGCCAACTTGACAAAATTCGGTTCTTGGTAGATAATTCATGTTACTTCATCCCGAGATGGCCATTCTTTTACAAGGAGGTGATGCCAATGGACGATAGTAGATCTAGTGGCACCCTGGCTCACCTCCTTGGTATGGGCTAGGGTGCAAAGCAAGGGGCCCCTTTCGAGGGGCTCTTTGCTTTTCCGAGGAAAGTCGAATACCTCGCGCCTAGGTTTGACAGGCTCCTGCCCGAGCATTATACTAGTTTGAGGAATCCACTCGAATCTGGAAAGGCGAGGATGCGATACTACGGAACCGTTGTTCGACCGCCCAGCGAGGCTGGGAGTTACATACTGCAAGTGACATACGGCTGCTCTCATAACGAGTGCATCTTCTGTTGCACCTATCTGGACAAGCCCTTCGAGGTGCGACCAGCCAATGAGGTGATGGAAGATATCAGGATGGCCGGGTCCTACATCCCTGACACGCGACGCGTCTTTCTGGCTGACGGGAACGCTCTCGTGTTGAGCAATCGGCGGCTTGTTCCCATCCTTGACGCCTTGGGTGAGACGTTCCCCATGCTTGAGAGGGTGGGCATCTACGGCAATGCTCAGGATATCCTGCGCAAGACCGAAAATGAACTGAGGGAGCTACTGGACAGGAAACTGTCCATCGTCTATCTGGGGTTGGAGAGCGGAAACGACGAGGTGCTGCTTCGAGCCAAGAAGGGTGCCACCGCACAGGAGATGATCGAGGCCGTCAGGAAGGCTCAGGATGTTGGCCTCACTGTGTCGGTCATTGCTGTCCTAGGTCTGGGAGGGGTCGACCTCTGGGAGCAGCATGCCATCGACACGGGTCGCGCGGTAAGCGAGATGGATCCGGCTTACTTCTCCTTGCTCAGCCTGATGGTGGTCCCCGGTACGGAACTCTACCGTTTGGTCAGTGCTGGGGACTTCGTGGTGCCTGAACCGCTGGAGATGCTCCAGGAGATGAGGGTTATCATCGAGCACATTGAGGGCGTATCACACTGCGTGTTCAGGACCAACCACGCGTCGAACTACCTCCCACTGGCGGGCACGCTGCCCCAAGACAAGGAGAGGTTGTTGTTGACCATTGACCGGGCCTTGGCTGAAGGGCAGTCGGTCCTCCGTCCGGAGTACCTTCGAGCATTGTAGTAGAAGCAATAGCGCCAGACACGAAGCGGCCATCCCTCGAGAGGCAGATGGCCGCTTCTTAATATCTGCTGTTGCACACGCAGACCCAAGCTAGAAATTCAGCTTCCCGCACCGGGAGCCGTTGCTGGCGATGGCTTCGCCGCTCTGCATGATCTGCGTGATCTCGCAGTGGTTCTCGCAGTCCTGGCAGATGAAGGACCTGATCCGGTAGTCGAAATCGGCCAGTTCAAAACCCTTGAATTGGGTCTGGGCCGGGCGGTTGTCAAGGGCGAGGATAGCAGCGCCTATGGCTCCCAGAGATTCGGCGTGGGGCGGTACGATAACTTCGGCACCAAGCTGCTGCTCCAGCGCATGCTTCAGAGCCACGTTCTTGCTGGTTGCCCCCTGGAAGGTGTAGGGAGGGGGACTGACCTTGCGGTAGAGCATGGCCAGGTAGTTGCGTACCAGCCCGCTGCAGACGCCCATCAACACATCCTCCAGCTTGTATCCGGAGTTCAGCTTGTGGACGGCGTCCGTGGTAGCGAAGACGGTGCAGCGAGAGGCAATATTCACCTCGTTCTGCCTTTGTAGGGCCAGCTTGCCCACATCGTCAATGGGAATGTCCAGTCGGCCGGCAAGGGAGTCCAGAAAGGCGCCAGCGCCGCCCGAGCAGATCCTGTTCATCTCGAAGCCGGTGATGATGCCGTTCCGCAAGAAGATGACCTTGGAGTCCTCACCACCGATCTCGAAGATGACGTTGACCTCGGGCACGAAGTGCAGGGTGCCTATGGCATGGGCCAGGATCTCTGTCTTGTGCAGGTCGGCTCCGACAAGCACCTTGGAGAACCCCGCGCCGCTCCCAGTGACCCCTACAGCTCCGACTTGCGCACCATTGGGAATCTGCTCTCTGAACTCGGCCATCCCCTTCTTGACTGTGGGGATCACGCCGTGATTGCGCATGTACAGTGTGTTGATGACGTTCTTCTGTCCATCGATCAGCGCGAACTTGACTGATACGCTGCCCACGTCAACTCCGAGGTAGTGCATGGCGGCCCTCCCCTCGCTCTTTCCTCAGGCGGATGACATCGACAAAGGTCTCGATTCGCGTCCTGATGGCCCCCTCACTGATGACCTCATCGAAACTCAGGCTCAGCACAGGGAAGTTGTAGTCTTCGCTAATCCTCCTCAGGATGGGTCTCACTGTGACCTCGGGCATACACCCCATGGGCAGAAGATGAAGCACCCCGTCGTATCCCTCTTCGTAGAATCTGATAGTATCCGCCACGGATTCCCTGCCATGCCCGGCCACCGAACAGGTCAAGTACGGTTGGGCGATCCTGACCGTCTCCGAACGTGGAGGGATGCTCTGGTTTAGCCACCAGGCCATCAACTTGCCCAGCACAAAGCCGGGTGGATAGCGAAGTACTGCCTCTCCGAGGTTGAGATGTCTGTGAACCTCCGCCCCCAGCTCACCAAGCATCTCGAAGATATGGCAGTTGCTGGCCGGTTCCACCAGCAGATAGAACTCCCCCACAACGCCAATGCGCAGCGGTTCCCGCTCGGTGGTCTCGATATCGGCGAAGAAAGACTCGGGATTCAATCTGTCCAGTTCCTTGAAATCCGTTATGCCATCCAGCACCTTCAGCGCCCTATTCAAGGCCTTGTTGGTGGCACCTCGATGCTTCTCGACGACGCGGTATCGCCACGAGAACTCCTCCGTGAGCTCAATAAGGCGGAGCTTCTTGATGGCCACCCTCAGTGCACGGATGATATCCCAGGTGCCTCGGCCGGTGATTTCCTTTATCTGCTGGATCAGCCCTCCACCTTCACCCAGGACAAAGATCTCTACGTCAGCTCCTGTCCGCTCCATCACCAGTCGCTGCAAATGACCGTAGTGCCGGAAGCGACACATACCGCCGCCACCCCCGCCATGATTTCTGGATCCAGCCCGGGTATTCACATAGAAGATGATGGTGTTGGCGCCCTGATCCAGCGTCTGGAGGTAGTTGCCGATGATGACCTTGAACGGCAGGCAGATGCCCTCGGGGCTGTATCTGGCCCCCAGCGCTATAGTCTCATTGGTGATGGGTGGCGGGATAACGATCTGGACGCCCAGTTGCTCGGCTGCCCCCTTGAAGGGTATCCAGGAGTTGCCGCACAGGGGCAGGGTAAAGACCCGCTCCTTCATGCTGCTCTCCTCATCTTTACGGTGTCCACGAAGGTGTCGACTCTGGTGATTATGCCTGCCTCACCTGTATGCTCGTCAAAGATGAGGTGCATGCAGGGGATATCGTGTTGCTCAACTTCGTGCTCCACAAACGGTACGGTGATGGCATCCACTCCGCAGTTGAAGTTGCTGAGCACGATCACGCCAGCGATGTCGTGAGACAGTACCTCTCTTAGCTGGCCCATGGTCTCGTAGGCGAAGTCCCATTTGAGGAAAGACTCACGTGGCTCGGGAGGTACTCTGTCGATGGTGATGACCTCCATGCCTCGATCTTCCAGTTTGGCGAGCAGGTTCAAATTGGCATACGCGTCATGAATCACGTAGTGGTGGCCCACGACGAGGATCTTCGTCTTGTGCGACGCCAGTTGCTCGCGGTACTTCTCATGCAGTTGGTGTTTGTAGTCTGCCCGGCTGGCAAGGGCGCGGGAAGTGGCATCTTCGATCTTCTTGCCATTGTCGGTGAAGGTACCCGCGAGCTGTCGCATTCCTGGTTCGAACTGGCCATCGTCCACCTCGCAGCGCAGGAACTTAATGTCCTGTCGGAAGATGCTCTTGCAGATGTCGGGCACCCCCAGGAATTTGGGACAACTATAGCGATCGGGCTCCAATCCGTAGTAAGCGGGGGCGAAGATGGCGTCACACCTGTCCATGAGATACCAGATGTGGCCGAACACCAGCTTCACAGCCAGACAGGCTTCATCTTCGCCATATCTGACGGCTGCGTTCAAGAGAGACTTGTTCGTCGGTGGTGAGAGGACAACCTCCTGATCCAGCTCCTGGAAGAAGGTCATCCATAGGCGGGGATGCTTGTAGTAGAATAGACTTCTGGGTATTCCGATCCTCATTGGAACTCTTCGACCCGCGAGAAGGAATCTCTACCACGCTAATTCATTATAGAATTGGTCTTCTCTCTTTGCAAGCGGTTGACTCCATGGCTGACTCTTGACGGGTGCCGTGTTGCGAGAGTAGCGAAGTAGCTAGGTCCTTGCTCAACCAGCCGCTTTGCAGTATAATGAAATTGGAGGTTACTTCGCGGTTCACGGGAGGTCGCTATGGAGAAAAAAACGGGAACGGAGACCGTCAAGAGGGGTCTGGCCCAGATGCTGAAGGGCGGGGTGATCATGGATGTGGTCACCCCTGAACACGCCAGGATAGCTGAGGATGCCGGCGCGTGCGCCGTCATGGCTCTGGAGCGGGTGCCGGCGGACATCCGTGCTCATGGGGGTGTGGCCCGCATGAGCGACCCCGAACTCATCCTTCAGATCATGGATGCTGTTACCATTCCAGTCATGGCCAAGTGCCGTATCGGTCACTTCGTGGAGGCCCAGGTATTGGAAGCTCTGGGAGTGGACTACATCGACGAGAGCGAGGTGTTGACACCGGCGGACGAAGAGCATCACATAGACAAGCGTCCCTTTAAGGTACCTTTTGTTTGCGGTTGTCGCAATTTGGGCGAGGCCCTGCGTCGCATTGGCGAGGGTGCGGCGATGATCCGCACCAAAGGCGAGGCTGGGACCGGCAATGTAGTAGAAGCCGTACGTCACGCCCGGGCAGTGATGGGTGAAATACGGCGTCTGCAGCACATGGCGCCTGAGGAGTGGATGAAGGCCGCCAAGGAGTTGGGCGCTCCTTATGCACTGGTGGTCGAGACCGCGCAACAGGGCCGCTTGCCCGTGGTCAACTTCGCGGCGGGCGGCATCGCGACTCCCGCCGACGCGGCCATGATGATGCAGCTGGGTCTGGATGGCGTCTTCGTAGGCAGCGGCATCTTCAAGTCTGCCGATCCTCCACACAGGGGCAGAGCCATCGTGGAGGCGGTGACTCACTACAATGATCCAGCCATCCTGGCAAAGATCAGCAAGGGGCTAGGCGAGGCGATGCCTGGTCTCGAGATCTCCGAGATCCCCGAAGCCGAGCTGCTCGCCCAGCGGGGATGGTAAGCCCCTCGTTTCACAGCAAAGGTGCGAATGACTAGGATAGGAGTCCTCGCGCTACAGGGGGCTTTCATCGAGCATATCAAGATCCTCCGTACCCTGGGCGCGGAAGCAGCTGAGATTCGCCTCCCCGAGCAACTGAACCGCGTGGAAGGTCTTATGATCCCTGGCGGTGAAAGCACCACCGTAGGCAAGCTCGCGGTTGCCTATGGCTTGATAGAGCCGATCAAGGAACTGGCCAAGCAAGGAAAGCCCATCTGGGGTACTTGCGCTGGCCTGATCTTCCTCGCCAACAGCGTGGAAGGCGTCGACCAACCTCTCATCGGGGCCATGGACCTTGTGGTGCAACGAAATGCCTTTGGACGCCAGGTGGACAGCTTCGAGGCCGACATCTCCGTCCCAGCCCTGGACACGGTGAGCGAACCGGGTGAGAAGGGCTGCTCATTCCACGCCGTCTTCATCCGTGCTCCTCTCATCGCGTCGGTCGGTGCGTCTGTGGAAGTGCTCTCCCGATTGGACGGTGACGGCATCGTCGCCGCGCGTCAAGGGAACCTGCTGGTCACAGCCTTCCATCCGGAGTTGACCGGCGATACACGATTTCATCGCTACTTCCTGAGCATGGTTGACGAAAGCCGAGGGGCATCATCGAGGGGCTGAGGCGCTGTGTGACTTGGTGCAAAGGTGCCGCCCTCGGCGTCTTCATGTTCGGGATGTCTTTCCCCGCGGCCTGTGCTGTTGGCCACGACCTTCATGTCTGAGTTGCGTACACGGAGGAGGTAACGTATGTTGGAGAACATTGCCTGGCTTGGTCACGATGCTTTCAGGATCGCGACCTCGAAAACGATCTACGTGGACCCGCTTGACTTGGCCGGCGATCCTGAGCCGGCTGGCATCATCTGCATCACCCACGATCACTACGACCACTGTAGCCCTGAGGATGTGGCCAAGATCCAGACGGACGACACGGTCATCTTTGCCCCCGAGAATTGCCGGGGCAAGCTGAAGGGTGATGTGAGATGGGTCAAGGCTGGAGACACGGTGACCTTGGATGATGTCACCATCGAGGTTTTGCCCGCCTACAACGTCAACAAGAAATTCCACCCGCGTGA
>CAYGAW010000026.1:0-5956 GCA_964347945.1 uncultured Anaerolineales bacterium | reverse complement strand
TACCTTCGTTGGCCACGTACAGGGGATCGTATCCCAGCATCTCACAGGCGGCCCGCACCTCGTCGTGCACGGGAATCTTCTGCTCCTCGATGCTTATGCCCACACCCGATTGGAGAGCTATCTCGTTCAGCGACGTGGCCAGACCGCCTCGCGTGGGGTCGCGAAGGACGTGGATCTGAGAACTGGCCTCCAGCATCGCTGCCACCAGGTGATTCAGGGGTGCGACGTCGCTGGCCAGGTCCGTCTTGAAGGCCAGGCCCTCCCTCTCGCTAAGAACGGCGATGCCATGATCGCCGATGGGCCCGGAAAGCAAGATAACGTCGCCCGGGCGGGCGTTGGAGGCCGAGATGTCCACGCCCGGAGGGACAAAGCCCAGTCCGGCGGTGCTGATGAAGAGCCGGTCTGCGCTCTCCCTCTCCACCACTTTGGTGTCGCCGGCCACGATCTCGACGCCTGCCTCTCGAGCTGACTCCTTCATGGACGTGACCACGTCCCGCAGGGTGTCCAGCTCCAGCCCCTCCTCGAGGACGAAGCTGGCGGAGAGATAGAGCGGAGTCGCTCCCACCATGGAGAGGTCGTTGACCGTGCCGCACACGGCCAGCCGGCCGATGTCTCCCCCGTTGAAGAAGAGAGGCTTGACCACGTAGCTGTCGGTGGTGAAGGCCAGGCGACGACCGTCCGCCAGGTCGAGTTGCCCCCTATGAGGCGGAGCGTCGAGCGAGTCGAGGACCGCGGCGTCGTCCAGCTTGGAGAGGGGGCGAGCAGGGAAGTGGGGCAGAAATAGATCTCTGACGAGATCGTGACTCAGTTGGCCGCCACTGCCATGGGCCAGGAGGATCTTGTCCATTGTTCTTGCCCTCAGAGATCAAAGCTAGCACTGTTCAGGAGCGTATAGATAGTAGGCGGCGCAGGTGCCCTCGCTGGAGACCATGCACGGCCCCACGGGATGAAACGGGGTACACACCTTGCGATACAATTGGCAGTCGGGCGGCGTGCCCGTCCCCCGGATCACGTCGCCGCACCGGCATCCCGGCGCCTCCACAGGGGGACCTGGGTCCACGTCGAAGCGCTCTCGAGCATCGAAACGCCTATACTCCTGCCGCAGCTCGAGACCGCTGGAGGGCAGATTGCCCATGCCCCTCCAATCAGCGGCGCAGACCTCGAAGACCCTGTACATGTGCTCCAGGGCCACCTGGTTGCCCTCAGGTCGCACGCTGCGGGAGTAGACGTTGGCCACCTCTGGCTTCCCCTCTTCGATACTGTCGACCAGGGTGTGGATGCCCTGCAAGATATCCAGCGGTTCGAAGCCCGCGATGACGCAGGAGAGCCCATACTCCTTGGGGAGGAACTCCCAGGCCTTGGAGCCGATGATGGTGGTCACGTGCCCGGGACCGATGATGCCATCCAGGCGTGACTCCCCAGAATCGAGGATAGCCCTGGTGGCTGGCGGCGTTAGCTTGTGCAGCGAGAGCAGGTACAAGTTCTCGATGCCTTTTGCTTCCGCCTCCAGAATCGAGGCCGCTACCGTGGGGGCGGTGGTTTCGAAGCCGATGCCCAGGAAGACCACCGGGCGGTCTGGGTTGTCCTTGGCGATCTGCAATGCATCCAGCGTGGAGTAGACCACACGAACGTCCGCGCCTTCGGCCTTGGCCTTCTCCAGGCTGCTCCGGCTGCCAGGCACCCGCACCATGTCGCCGAAGGTGGTGAGGATGACCTCTGGCAGCTCAGCCAGGGCTATGGCCCAGTCGAGGCCCAAATTGGCGGTGACGCACACGGGACACCCTGGCCCCGAGAGCATCTCGATGGTCTGGGGCAGGAGCTGGCGGATGCCGTGCTTGAAGATGGATACAGTGTGGGTGCCACAAAACTCCATGATACGGACGGGGCGGGTGGAACGGCGCTTTATGTTCTCCAGCAGCGTCCGGGCAAGCTGGGGATCGCGGAACTCATTGAGATATCTCATCGTCCGCTTCCATCAGGTCCGCTATCTGCTCGAACAGCTGCAGGGTCTCCTCGGCCTCTTCTTCGTCCAGGATGCTTATGGCGAAGCCTGCGTGGACGATGACGTAGTCGCCCACCTTGGCGTCTGGCGTCAGATCCAGGCTGACCACCCTCGTCACTCCGGACATCTCCACCTCGGCTCGAAGGCCGTCGATCGACTTCACCAGCAGGGGGACAGCTACACACATAGATGGAACCTCTTCAACTTTGGAGTTTGTCTGTGAAAAGGGCGATGGTCGCCTGACCGAGGGAGACGCCGCCGTCGTTGCTGGGGACCTCTTGGTGAGTCAACACTTCGAAGCCTCCCTCGTCCAGGGCGTGCATGGCTTTGGAGAGGAGGAGGCGGTTCTGGAAGCAGCCCCCGCTCAGCGCCACCCGGCTGAGGCTCGTATCCGAGGCGATCTGGCGACACATCTCCACCATGATCTCGGCCAGGGTGTTGTGGAACCTGTGGGCGATGACACCTGGGGGCACTCCGGCTGCCAGCTCTTTCAGGATCTGCTGCCAGAGATCGGACAGCAGAACCACTCTGGTCCCATGCTGCTCCTTTATGGAGAAGGGGTAGCTTGTGCCGTCTTCCGTGCCGGTGGCCATCATCTCCAGCTCAATGGCCGCCTGGGCCTCGTAGGTGGCGCGCCCGTGGAAGCCCAACAGGGCCGAGACGGCGTCGAATAGCCGGCCGCAGCTCGACGTCAACGGTGTGTTGATCCCCTTGTCGATCTGTTGCCTGATGATGTTTTTCTCCACTTCTTCTATCTGGCCCAGGAAAGGCAAGGCAGCGTTCAGCCCCTCGTCTCCCAGCGAGGAGTAGAGATGGCCTATAGCCATTCTGTAGGGGCTTCGAATGGCGGCCTCGCCTCCTGGCAGAGGCACGTACTCAAGGTGACCCACCCTGCGAAAGCTCGCGTAATCGGCCAGGAGGAACTCTCCGCCCCAGATTTGCCCATCCGTGCCGTAGCCCGTGCCGTCCAGGGCCACACCGATTACCTCACCGTCGACTCCATTGTCCACCAGACAGCTCACGATGTGGGCGTGATGATGCTGGACGGGCACCAGGGGCAGGGCCGGACTGAGGGCCAGGGCGTACCTGGTGGCCAGGTAGTCGGGGTGCAAGTCGTAGGCCACGATCTCTGGGTCAAGGCGAAAGAGGCGCCTGTAGAGCTCGATGGAGGCCTCAAAATGATGCAGCGTCTCTTTGTTTTCCATGTCGCCGATGTGCTGGCTGAGGAAAGCGTACTCCTCCCTCATGGCGCAGAAGGTGTTCTTCAATTCTGTGCCGCAGGCCAGCACGCGCCGGGCCTCAAAAGGCAGGCGGATGGGGAAGGGGGCGTACCCCCGGGAACGCCTCAGCGGCTGGGGCTTCCCATCCACCACCATCCACACACTGTCGTCGTATCGTGCGTAGATGTCTCTGTTGTGAAGCAGGAAGTAATCGGCGATGCCTCGTAGGCGGTGCAGGGCCTCCTCGTTGTCGATGGCTATGGGCTCCTCGCTGATGTTGCCGCTGGTCATCACCAAGGGCCTTTCTATCTCTCTGAGAAGGACGTGATGCAGGGGGGTGTAAGGCAGCATCGCCCCCAGGTATCTATTGCCAGGCGCCACCAGTCGAGAAACAGTGGAATCGGACTTCCAGGAAAGCAACCCGATAGGGCATTGGGGAGAGGATAGTAGCTCTCGCTCCTCTGTCGATACTGAGCAGTGGGCCTCGATGTCCTCCATGGTGGCCATCATCACTGCCATCGGCTTGGCCGGCCTCTGTTTCCTCTGGCGCAGGCGCTGGATTGCCTCCTCGTTGGTGGCATCACAGGCCAGGTGAAACCCGCCCAGGCCCTTGATGGCCAGGATCTTGCCTTCCCTCAACAAGCGCACCACTGTGGAAATCTCGTCGTTGGTGGCTATCCTCGCACCCTCGCCGTCGGTCAGGCTGAGCACAGGGCCACAGACGGGACAGGCGTTGGGCTGGGCGTGGAAGCGACGGTCCAGAGGGTTATCGTACTCCTCCTGGCAATCGGCACACATGATGAAATCCCGCATGGTGGTCAAGGGACGATCGTAGGGGATGTCCTCGATGATCGTGAACCGGGGACCGCAGTTGGTGCAATTGGTGAAGGGGTACCGGTACCGCCTGTCCTGGGGGTCGAGGAGTTCGCCCAGGCAGTCCCCGCACAGAGCGATGTCGGGGGAGATCAACTGGTACTTGCCCTCCTCTGCCACGCTGCGGCGTATCTCGAACTGCTCATAACCATCGGGCGGATGATCGGTCGCCTTTATGCTTTCGATGCGGGCCAGGGGTGGCGCTTCCGTCTGAAGCTCTTGGAGGAATCGCGTGAGGACGGCGGCGGGGCCTTCTACTTCGATGTCGACCCCTGCCGAGGTATTGAGAACCCAGCCGTTCAAGCCGTGGGCGTGGGCCAGCTGATGGACGAAAGGCCTGAAACCGACCCCTTGCACTACGCCGGTGACGTGGATCTTCTTCAGGGAGACGGGTCCTTCTCGATTCAACTCATACCTCTGATACCTTCAGACAAACGTTGACCAGGCGCGGACACGAGCCGTCGATGTGGTCTGATCATCTGGGCCTGCCGCACCACCGACGGGAAGGTCTGTGATGTAGGCCCTGAGGGCCATTGCGAGCTCACCTGGCGGTGTAGCCTCCATCAACAAAGAGGCACGTGCCAGTGACGAAGGATGACCGATCCGAGGCCAGGAACAAGACGGCCTCAGCTACCTCCTCGGGCTCTCCCATCCGGCCCAGAGGGTGGAGGCCAGCAATGTAGTCTCGCGTCTCCGGGTCCAGGCCCTCCGTCACCATGGGGGTCCTGATGAAGCCGGGACATACCGTGTTTGCTCGAATGCCCTCGGCCGCGTGGTCCAGGGCTACGGTCTGGGTCAAGCCGCCCACACCGTGTTTGCTCGCACTATATGCCGGCGCGTTGCTGAAGCCCACTTCGGCGAGGATGGAAGCGTTGTTTATGATCGATCCGCCCCCCACTTTGACCATCTCCGGGATGGCGTACTTGCAACCCAGAAAGACGCTGCGGAGGTTAACGGCCAGCACCTTGTCCCAATGCTCGACAGACGCCTCTGTGACCCTAGCCGTTTCTCCTATCCCGGCATTGTTGAAAAGTACATCCAGGCGACCATAAGTACTGACGGTTTCCTTGACCATCCGCTGCACATCTTCAGCTCGCGAGACGTCGGTCTGAACGAAGATGGCCTGCCCCCCCTCTCCTTCTATCATGCGCACGGTCTCCTGGCCTCCGGTCGGATCGCGGTCAGCGACCACGACCCTGGCGCCCTCTCTGGCGAACAGAATGGCGGTGGCCCGACCTATCCCGCTGGCGCCCCCCGTTACGATGGTCACCTTCTCCTTCAATATGTTTCCCATTTCCAAGCCTCCCTTCCTCAACGATGGATGGTGAATGAAGCGATCTCTTGGGCTTGCGCGGACAGGTTTCTGACTTCCTTTGCCAATGTTGTACCTTTCGAGCGAGATGTGCAAGCGGTCGATTCCCAACCGAATCCGCCCAAGAGGAAAGGTAACACTGTGATCCCCACGAAGAAGATGACCAATACTATCACGGCGAAAACGCCGACTTGGGTCCAGTTATCCGACTCGTCGAGCTTTGCTCCTCTTATTGCACACTGCGTGTTTGACCCAGCGGCATCGCGGTGAGCGTGGCCACTGTGAATTGGAGACCGAGCCAGAAATGTCTGAGGGACCTTCTGTTCCCGCGTGCTACGTACCGTGACGCCTCAGTCCTCGGGCATCTCTTTCTTCAAGTACTTCTTTGGGTCTTTTTCGAAGGCTGCTTTGCACCCTGGAGCGCAGAAACAGTATGTCTGGCCCTTGTATTCAGTCTTGGCAGGGGCCTTATCCTCGTCAACCTCCATGTGGCACACTGGGTCCTTCGCCATTCTGGATCACCTCCCTAATTATACAATATTCAGCAAC
>CAYGAW010000025.1:0-37078 GCA_964347945.1 uncultured Anaerolineales bacterium | reverse complement strand
GAGAGCAAGGCCAAGAGGATCGACGGCTCCTACGGATCCATGAGCGGGTCGTGCAAGTTGAACAAGGACTCGCTGGACAAGGGCATCGTGTCTGAACTCGAACGGACAGGCGTAGCGGTCATCCCGCTGCCCAAGGAGGTCGCCAAGAAGAAGGAGAAGCTGCTGGCCATCAAGAGTTGCCAGCAGTATGCGCTGGCCGATTTCGCAAAGAACGTCGTACTCCTGGACACGGGTCACGCGAAGCTGATGAGCCCGTTCTATCCGCTGGAAGAGCTTCGTAGAATCCCAGGGCTTGAGAATGCACGCTTCGAGGATCCATACGCAGGAGGGATGGGCAACTCGATCCGCTTTCTGGCGATGTCCCCGCGGGACAACCACCTCAAGGTGGAAGGTTTAGACAACCTGTTCTGCGGCGGCGAAAAGGCGGGGATGCTCGTTGGCATCACTGAAGCTATCGCTACCGGAACCCTGGCCGGCCACAATGCTGTGCGCCACGCATTGGGCAAAGAGCTGACGGAGCTACCGCGCAGCCTATGCGTAGGCGACATGATTGCCTACGTCAAAGAGGAGATGGAAACTGAGGAAGGCATGTTCAAGAAATTCACTTTCTCTGGTTCCGTCTATTTCGACCGCATGAAGGAGATGGGCCTCTATACCACTGATGAGAAGGAAATCGAGTCGCGTGTTGCCGACTACGGCCTGACCAATTTCTTCGCGCAGAGTTTGACGTAGTGCCTGATCGCATGCCTACAGTCGACGTCCTACCGCTGTTGTGCATTCTCGACAGAAAGGGGGTGAGAGATATAGAGCATTCCAGTCTTTCTTGAGAGTAGAGACGACTAGAACACTGAAGAAGGAGGAAACGAAAGTGAAGTCGAAGCTCACCATACTACTCATCGCAGTGCTCTTGGTGTCGCTTCTCGCGAGCGCGTGCGGCGCGCCGCCACCGCCGCCTCCCGAGGCCACGACACCGCCGGAGGCAACCGAGGCCCCCGAGCCAACGACACCACCGCCTCCCCCGACCGGACCAACGGGGGCTATCGTCATCGGAGATGGCGGCGACCCCTCGACCCTGGACCCGCAGTACGCGGATGACGGGTTCGAGCGCAACGTAAACGACAACATCTACGAGATGCTGCTCCACCGTGATTCGGAGGGAGAGATCGGTCCTGGTTTGGCAACAGACTACGAGCAAGTAGACGAGACCACCTGGCGCTTCACCCTGCGAGAGGGGGTATCCTTCCACAACGGTGAGCCTTTCAACGCCGATGCCGTCGTCTACAGTGTGGAGAGGATCATAGACCCAGAGTACAACTCTGAGCAGATCTCCTTCGTGGAGACGCTGACCGGAGCAGAGGCGGTAGACGAGTACACGGTGGACATCTTCACCGAGGGACCCGATCCCATCCTACCAGGGCGGATGACCTGGATGAAGATCGTTCCGCCGGTCTACTTCGAGGAGAATCCGGAGGAGCTCGTCGAGGCTCCCGTCGGCACCGGGCCTTACAAGTTCGTGGAGTGGGTAAGAGGTGACCACGTGACCCTGGAGGCCAATACAGACTACTGGGGAGGCGCGCCTGCCATCGCCGAGGTCACCATCAGGCCTATCGAGGAAGACGCCACCCGGCTGGCAGCACTGCAGGCGGGCGAGGTAGACTTGATCACGGGCTTGATCCCGGAGTACCTGGCTCAGGTGGAGAACTCGGTGGCCATCCACGGCCTGGAGTTCCCCTGGATCAGAATCAACATCGACAACCCGCCTCTGGATGACGTCCAGGTGCGTCAGGCTCTGAACTACGCCATCGACAAGGAGGCACTGGCAGAGGCCCTCTATGGTGGCTACGCGGGTGTGGCGGATGGCCAGATACTCACCAAAGGTCACTTCGGGTATAATCCTGATGTGGCGGCCTATCCCTACGATCCTGCCAAGGCTCAGGAGTTGTTGGAGGAAGCCGGCGCCACCGGCGCGACTCTGGAGTTGGTGGGAGAGTCCGGCCGCTGGCTTAAGGATAAGGAGTTGGTCGAGGCCGTGGCCGCCCAGCTCGAGGCAGTGGGTCTCAATGTCGACGCCAAGATCGTCGAGTGGTCGGACTGGCTCGATCTGCTGTTCGCGGGCCGTGAGGCAGCTCCCGACCTCCAGTACTCCTCCCACGACAACGTGCTGCTGGACGCCGACCGCACTCTCTCCGGTATGTTCACGCTGGGCGGTAGCCAGGCAGCGTACAACAACCCGACGGTTGACCAGCTGGTCGAAGACGCCAGGACGGAGACCGACGTAGAGACCCGGGAGGATATGTACCATCAAGCGGTGCAAATCATCCACGATGAGGCAGCCTGCATCTTCCTGCTCAACCTAGACAACATCTATGGCCTGAGCGAGAGGATGGAGTGGACGCCGCGTCTGGATGGACGCATCATGGTCAACGAGATGACCCTCGTCGAGTAGCGGACGCACACACTTCTGGGCGGGGCCGGTATTGGCCCCGCCCAAAGTTCGCCGAAGGAGGTGATCAGCATCACTGCGTATTTCATTAGACGGCTCCTCCAATCCATCCTGGTGGTCGTGGGCGTCTCGGTGGTCGTCTTCATCATTACGCGCGCCATAGGAGACCCAGCCAGGATGATGTTGCCGCTGGAGGCGACAGACGAGCAGGTTGAAGAGTTTCGCGAACGTATGGGATTCAACGATCCTCTCTGGGTCCAGTTCTGGGACTGGTCCAAGAACGCAGTGAGAGGGGACTTCGGAGATTCTCTTTGGCAGCGCGTTCCCGCTATGGAACTGGTTCTGGAGAGGATGCCCGCCACTTTGCTGCTCTGTTTCACAGCCATAGCCCTCGCTGTCCTGGCATCCTTGCCGTTGGGGATTCTCGCCGCGCTCAGGCCACGCTCCTGGCTCGACAAGCTAACAACCAGCTTCTCATTGATCGGGGTGTGCATTCCCGATTTCTGGCTCGGCCTGATGTTGATCCTTGCCCTTGCAGTCGCCGTCCATCTGTTCTTCACTTCGGGCTACGGCACCTGGAGACACCTTGTGCTGCCCGCTATCACCCTGGCTGCCCGGCCGTGGGGGCGGATCACCCAGATCGTGCGCAGCAGCATGATGGATGAGATGCACCGTACCTACATGATGACAGCCCGAGCAAAGGGCCTGGCAGAGCAGAGAGTCATCATCTCCCACGCCCTGAAGAACGCCAGTATTCCTATTGTGACGCTGGCCGCTTGGGAGCTAACGCGTATGCTGGCGGGCTATACTATCGTCGTCGAAACAGTCTTTGCCTGGCCGGGTTTCGGGCATCTGGCGATGCAGGCCATCGAACGCCGTGACCTCACGTTGATCCAAGCGGACGTATTCGTGGTGGCCTTGATCGTGGTGCTCATGAATATCACCATCGACTTCATATACGCCGCTCTGGATCCCCGCGTCAGACTCGCCTAGGCGCCGACGGCGCTACTCGCATTTTAAGAAAGGACTGGGAAGATGGCGGAGACGGCAGAAAGGGAATTGGCCTTCGACGAAATGGCTGTAGCCTACGTGGAAGACCCCTTGTGGCGTTGGCGAGGGCTGATCAGGCTCGGCAGGGACCTAATGAGAGACAAGGTGGCATTGGCCGGTGCGATTATCGTCTTCGTCGTGGTGGCGTCGGCTATCCTCGCTCCCCTCATCTCTCCTCACGATCCAGCAGCCGGGTACATAGGCCAGCGCCTCAAGGCCCCTGGCTTCGCTAACGAGGCAGGTGAACTGTACATCCTGGGTACAGATCAACAAGGAAGAGATATCCTGAGTCGCCTGATCCATGGGGCTCGAGTCTCCATGATGGTCGGCGTGGGTGTCATTGCTGTCGCCGGGACCGTCGGCACCATCCTGGGGCTGATATCAGGATACTACGGGGGGCGGGTGGATGACATCATCATGCGCGTCGTCGACACTCAGACTGCCTTCCCGGGACTGTTGCTGGCGCTGGTGATCATGACCATGATCGGGCCGAGTGCGAGGAACATCATCATTGTTCTCTCCATCAACGGCTGGATGGTGTTCGCTCGCATCACGCGAGGCATCATGCTCACCATACGCGAGAAGGACTACATCGATGCCGCCCGTCTCATCGGAGCCAACGATACGCGCATCATGTTTCGCCACGCATTTCCAAACCTGATCTCGCCAACCCTGACGCTGATCACTTTGGAGCTAGCCCGCATCATCCTTGCCGAGGCGAGCCTCAGCTTCCTGGGGCTGGGCATCCAGCCGCCTGAATCCTCCTGGGGGCTCATGATTGCGGACGGCCGCAACTACATCACCATCGCCTGGTGGCTGGTGACCTTTCCTGGGATAGCCATCGCGATCACGGTTTTTGGCGTCATGACCGTGGCAAACTGGCTACGCACGGTGACAGATCCGGAACAGCGCGTGCGGGCAGCGCCCGCGGGAACGGGAAGTGGCTAGGTCACCTAACCCTTGGCACGCGCATTCGTATCGTGAGTATCCTACAGCGTGAAAGGCTAGAGTTCTCCTGCGCGTGCCGTGTTCGAGGCTTGAGCCGAGGCTCACGGTGCAATAGACCAGCCATGCAGAATGGGGGAGACTGATGATCAAAAAGATTCTTGTTCCTTGTGACGGTTCGGACCTGGCGCAGCGGGCGGTCTTTCCCTATGTGGAGGAATTGGCAGCAAAGACAGGTGCGGAGGTCATCATCTTGCGGGTGATAGACGCGCCTGCGGGGAGGTCCGGAGCCCATTTCCGGGCCCGGGCGCCGGAAATGCCAATCCCTCTGCCAGAAACTCCTGAGGACGCACGTATCGCTCGTCATCCCATCTATCGAGACCAGGAGATCGCCAGCGCTGTAGACGAGGCACGGCGCTCGGTAACGAAGGCCGAGGCCATGTTGCGAGAGAAGGGAGTGAATGTGCACTCCGAGGTCTTGATGGGAGATCCCGCGGAGGAGATCATCGACTTCGCCGACAAACAAGACACGGATTTGATAATCATGTGTAGCCACGGTGAGAGCGGCATCAGGCGCTGGGTCTTTGGGAGTGTAACGGAGAAGGTTCTGCGAGGCACCACGACGCCTGTTCTCGTAATCCGCCCCCAGGAATTGGAGAAGAAAGGAACCGCGGATCAGGCCTGTGTTTAGCCTGTGGCGAGCGAGAGTCATCGAACCCGGAGGGAACTTGCAACGATGATCAAACCGGAAGGCTCGTGGGTGGCCATTCCCACACCCTTTACTGAAGACGATGAAGTCGATTTCCAGGGCTTTCAGAAGCTGATTGACTTCCAGGCAGAGAACGAAACCGACGGTGTTCTGCTCATGGGCTCCACTGGGGAATCTCCCGCCCTTACGATGGATGAGCGGCGGGACATTCTCCATCACGTGGTGCCTTACTGCAAGGCAAAGCTGCCAGTGTTCGCGGGCACCACCTGTGGTAACACCAAGCTAACCATCGAGCTGACTCAGTATGCGCAGCGCGTGGGCGCTGACGGAGCTCTCCTGGTGGTGCCTCCCTATCTGAGACCCTCACAAGATGGTCTCTATGAGCACTTCAAGGCTGTGGCGGAAGCGGTGGACTTCCCCATCGCCATCTACAACAATCCCGGACGGGTCGGCGTCAACATCGAACCGGGCACGGTTATCGAACTCGCTCAGATACCCAACGTCGTGGCTGACAAGGAAGCCATGGCCAGCATCAACCAACTCGTTCAGATTCGGCGACAAGCTGGCGACAAGCTCAACCTGCTGTGTTGCGACGCTCCACGTCTCAGTCTCATCGTGCCCACGCTTGCGCTTGGTGGTCACGGCACGGCGAACATCTCTGGCAACGTCATCCCCCAGGAGATGGCCGAGATGTCGAGACCATGGCGCTCTTTTGAAGATGTGGAGCGGACGAGACAGCTACTCTTCACCTACTATCCCCTTATGGCCGAGCTGTACAGCCTCACCAATCCTGTCGTGGTGAAGGCCGCTCTTCGCCTCTTGGGACTTCCTGCCGGACATGTCCGCCGCCCTCTCCTGGACATGGAAAAGAGCCGGACACAAGATCTTGCGGCACTATTGGATCGGCTGGGAGTGATGGAGAAATACGCGCAGGCGGAGAAAAAGGCCTAGCTCATGCCCTCGGACGGCAACAGAGCGCACCGCTTGCGCTGGTTGATCCTCGGCGCCCTCCTGGCTGGCACCGCGACCGGTACACTTGCCAATAGCCTGGTCAATGTGGCCCTCCCCACCATGATGGACTACTTCTCGGTTGACGTGGGGACAGGCATCTGGGCGGTGACCATCTACATCTTGCTCTTCGCCGTGACCATGCCGCTCTTCGGGCGTCTGGGGGACATGTATGGCTACAAACGCGCCTACCTGATAGGCATGAGCGTCTTCGCCGTAGCCTCACTACTCGCCCCCTTGGCGCGGGGCTTTCCCGCCCTGATAGCCCTTCGCGCCGTACAAGGCGTAGGCAACGGCCCGATCCTGCCCGCAATAATGGCCGTGATCGGGACGCTGTTTCCACCGGGGGAGAGGGGCAGGGCAATGGGAGCGTGGGCGCTTGTCAACAGCGGGTTTCACGCCGCCGGCCCCCCATTGGGCGGCATCTTGACGCAGTACTTCGGCTGGCAATCCATCTTCGTGTCCTACGTCCCACTCTGTTTCTTGGCAGTATTCCTGGTCTGGCGCCTGATGCCTGACGACAGCAAATCGCAGCGCCAACCTTTTGACGTGATAGGGGCCATAACACTGACGGCTGCCACGCTGACCCTGATGTTCAACCTGCGACAAGGTCCGTACCTGGGATGGACGTCCTCAGCCAGCCTGATGCTCTGGACAGTCTGCCTCGGCTTGCTGGCGGCGTTCGTCATCACCGAGAGAAGGGTCCAGCAACCCTTCGTGGACCTGAACCTCTTCTCAAACCGACCATACTCGGCAGCCTCAGCGATCG
This sequence comes from uncultured Anaerolineales bacterium, assembly GCA_964347945.1. Classification (GTDB taxonomy): domain Bacteria; phylum Chloroflexota; class Anaerolineae; order UBA7937; family B3-Chlor; genus CAYGAW01. Next base: position 30,154 of record CAYGAW010000025.1, on the reverse strand, counting down.
CGTTCATTCAGGTTTTCTGTCAGTTTGGACTGCTGTTTCTGATCCCCCTGTTCCTGATCGAGGTACGGGGCTACCCAGCCGCGCAGACGGGCTTGATTCTGGCCTCCCTGCCGATCACCATGGCCATCGCAGCCCCCGTGGCTGGGAGGCTGGCTGATCGGTATGGTTGTCGACTGCTGTGCCTCTCAGGCATGATTGTGATCGCCCTGGCCGGGCTAGCTTTGAGCCTCCTCAACTCAGCTACACCGTTGTGGTACATCCTGGGCTCTCTGTCACTTGCGGGCATCGGCATGGGCATGGTCCAATCCCCTGCACCTGCGGCTGTAAGCCTCGTAGTGTTGCCCGGCACCCTGGGAATCGCCATGGGTCTCTTCAATCTCTTGCGTTTCCTCGGTGGAACACTCGGTCCGACCATCTTCGCGCTTGTGCTTCAGGCTGTTGGTGCAGGATTCACACCTGATTCCTTTCGTTTGGATTTCTACCTGGTGACCGCCATGGCCGTCGTCGCTGTGATGGTCGGACTCTTCGTACCGGGAGCAGAGGCGCCGCACACTTCCCTTGCAGAAGAGCAAGCACAGAGTTGACGAGCGGCGGGAGGGCCCACGGTGCGATTCACCAGCAAACAGAACTGTGAGGTTTTGTGATGTCAAGAGAGCCCCACGGCAGTGGGATCCTAGACAAGTATCCTTACGTCGCCAAGAGCGACGTCGTGGGAAGCTTGGTGTGCATTCTGGACGCCCGTTCAGAGGCGAGGGGCATGAAGTTGGAGATCCATCCGTCGCGCGCCTTGTGCCAGGGAGAGATCCATGAATTGGCGATCACCGACGATCCTCAAGCGGGCCCCGAATACACGGTGGACAAGGTGGCCTACCTGGCCTTCTTCAGCGTAGAGCAAGGGGGGATTGTTCTGGTGGGGGACAGAGTCACGGTGGGGGAGGTAGAAATCGGAGAGGTGGTAGGCTTTGACCTCACCCATTTTCCCAATCACATGAACATCCTCGTTGGGGCCAAGGAGCGCAAGACGGGACTAGAACTGGAGCTCGGCCTCGGAGACCTCGTTGCGTTTGGCTCCACGCTGTAGTCACGGAGCCATGAGGCTTCATATGCGAGGGTGTGGGTATTTCTGTATAATCATCTTGCCAGAAACAACCAACTCAAGGAATCATCATGTCCAAGGACAAGACGTACGACATAGAGCTGGATGCGGATCTCTGTAAGGGCAGCGACTGCTACATTTGTGTCAATGCCTGCCCCAAGGAGGTCTTCGCCGAAGGTCACGAAATCACTCCCAAGGGACTTCGCCCTTCACAAGTGAAGCAGCCGGAGGAATGCATAGGTTGCAGCATTTGCGAATACCTCTGTCCTGAGTTAGGGATTGCCGTCCAAGAAAGAGGTGAGACTTCGCCAGCCGTCGCGACTGCAACAAGAGGTAAACGGACGGTTCAATCCAGCGGCGGGTGGACCACCGTGCCCAGCAGCCTGAAACCAGGGACCCACTACATGATGGGTGATGAGGCCTGTGCAGAAGGCGCCATCGCGGCGGGCTGTGGGTTCTATGCCGGCTATCCCATCACTCCCGCCTCGGAGATAATGGTGCACATGGCCAAGCGCCTGCCGGAGACCGGTGGCGTGTTCGTCCAGATGGAGGATGAGATCGGAAGCATGGCCGCTGTGATTGGCGCCTCCTGGGCTGGCGTCAAGAGCATGACGGCCACGGCGGGCCCGGGGTTCAGTCTGATGATGGAGAACATAGGCTATGCGTGCATGACCGAAACACCGTGCGTGGTGGTGGATATCCAGCGGGCCGGACCGAGCACGGGCCAGGCCAGCCGTCCGGCCAGCGGAGACGTGATGCAGGCGAAATGGGGAACCCACGGGGGCGTAGAGATCATCGCCCTGGCACCGTGGTCCGTCCAGGAGATGTACGATCTGACCATCAGAGCCTTCAACCTCTCGGAACGCTTTCGGGTCCCGGTGATCGTGCTTGGCGACGCCATCACTGGGCATCTGCGCGAAAGTTTCGAGGTGCCCGAGGCCGCGGAGATTTTCAACAGAGTCAAAGTTCCCGGAGCTCCCCCTTTCGGCACTGACGATGAGCGCGGTGTGCCCCCCATGCCCTCCTTTGGTGAAGGCGAGGAGCTTCTCATCACGGGCTCCACTCACAACGAGTACGGCGTGCGCAAGACCGCAGATCCCGACGTCCATGACCGGTTGGTCAGGCGGCTCTCGAAGAAGATCACCGCCCACGCGGATGAAATCGCTGACTATGAGCTCCGCTTCGAGGACGACGCACAGAGAATGGTGGTAGCCTACGGCTCATCAGGGCGCAGCGCGCTATGGGCGGTGAAGGCGGCGCGTTCGCGCGGACAGCGGGTCGGCATGCTGCGCCTGAGAACTCTATGGCCGTTCCCTGGTGACGTAATCGAGGAGTGGGGACACCGCTGTGAGGAGTTCATCGTCCCGGAGACGAACCTGGGTCAGATATCCCAGGTGGTCCGACAGCACACGGACGTCCCAGTCAGCCTGCTATCTCAGACCAACGGCGAGATGATGGATCCGAGGCGCGTGGCCGACTTCTTGCTCGGGAGCAACGAGTAGTGGACCAAGTTGGAGACCCTATGTTCTGTGGAGTTGGTGGCAGCGCCGATCCCGCGGTCTGGGTGCCCGAAGACGATTCCACATAGGAACTGAAAGATGGGTGAGATTTTGAGAGAGAAGTACCTGCGGCAGCCTACCCCGTTTTGCGCTGGCTGTGGTCACGGTATCTTCATGAACGCGTTCCTTCGCGCCGCAGACGAGATAGGACTGGACTTTGGGAGCACGGTTTTCGTCTCCGGCATCGGCTGCGGGGCCTGGGTGCCCAGTCCGCATTTCCGGGCCGACACCCTTCATGTGACCCACGGTCGGGCCATCGCGTTCGCCACTGGCGTCAAATTGACCAGACCCGAACTGGACGTCATCGTGATCAGCGGTGACGGCGACCTAGCCACCATAGGTGGCAATCACCTTATCCACGCAGCGCGTCGCAATGTTCCCATCAAGGTGTTCTGCCTCAACAACCTCGTATACGGCATGACCGGCGGACAGGTTTCGGCGACCACGCCACAGGGAGACATCACATCGACGACACCTCAGGGGAACCCAGAGAGAGCCTTCGATCTGGTGGCGCTAGCTCAAGGCGCCGGCGCCCCCTACGTAGCCCGTTTCCCTGTGGTCAGGCCGCGAAAACTGACAAAAGGCATCATCAACGCGCTGCGCTTCGATCAGTTCGCCTTTGTGGATGTTCTATCGCTGTGTCCCACAGAGTATGGCAGGGCCAACAGAGCCAGGCTCCAGTTTGAGGGACCAAGCCTCATCTGGAGCATGCTGGAATGGCAAAAGAGAGCGTGCGTGGAATGGGAGCAGATCGATCCGGAGGACACTCAGGGTAGGATACCCGTCGGAGAATGGTATGCAGAAAGCTGAGGTACTCATAGCAGGCCTGGGGGGACAGGGGGTCCAACTTGCCGGGGACATCCTTGCCCGGAGTTGCGCCTTGGAAGGCAAGAAGGTGTCGGTCCTGCCTTCCTATGGTGCTGAGGCGAGAGGAACTCTGATCCGCTCCGAAGTGGTCATTTCCGAGGAGGAGATCATCTACCCTGGCGTACTTGAGCCCGACTTATTCGTAGCGTTCTCCCAGGAGGCCTACGATCACTTCCTGCCGATGCTGCAACGAGGAACGGTGGTCCTCTACGATCCTGCCTCAGTCACTCCGTCCCGCGCCGAGTCGTCCCCGACAGCGCAGTACCCTGTGCCAGCGATTGACACGGCGACCTCATTGGGAAACGCAAAAGCGGCCAACATGGTCATGCTGGGTGCGCTGGCAGCCTCATCAGAACTGATATCTATGAGCGCCCTAGAACAGATTTCTTCCAAGGGGCCTGAGGCAAGACGCGAAAGAAGCATGAAGGCGTTGGGGAGAGGATTCGAGATTGCCGGAAAACAAACCAGAGTGTGAGGATACGGTAGAGGTTGCTAGGTCCGGCCGCCGGTGGGCAGCGACGTCGGGGAGGGTAGAACCTCGGCAGTATTCATCACGCGTTACCCCGTGTAACCTGAAGCCCCTCTTGAGAGGCGCTGGTGGTCTCTCCTGGTGCTTCTGCGAGCGATTCATCTCCTAGAGCCTCGCGGACCACGCTCAGCAGGTCACTGAGGGCAAAGGGCTTCTGCAGGAAAGCCTGCGCATTCTCTCGAGCGAAGCGAACCACCTCCCTCGCTGGATATGCGGATATCGCCACAACAGTGGTGTCAGGGCTCAAATCCCTGATCGTTTTCACCAGTTTACAACCATTCGATCTGCGCAACCCCAGGTCAGTAATAGCGAGATCAAAGGCCTGCGTGGACACTAGACCGTGGGCTTCCTCGTCAGACGGGGTCGCGGCAACTTCATATCCCTCGCGGCTGAGCACCAGTGCAAGGAGATCGAGTATCACCTGTTCATCATCATACACCAGTATTCTCTCGGGTTCCTGATGATCGCTATTCTTCTTCGAGCTAGCCATACCCAATCCCTTCCTCCTTGCCAAAGAAGATCCTCTGACTGCTACGCTCCCCGTCAACCCGCCTCTGCACCGAAGATCGTCCGTCAAACCCCCTGGAGACCATGACCGCACACCGCAACAGCAGCTCCTGGCTCCGCTAAGGATCAGCCCTCTGGCCAACGCTCGGCGGGAAGCGCTATTCAACCCGTCATCAAGGCCGAGTACACTAGGCCATCCTCGGATGCGCCACGGTGAACGCGTGGTTCAGTCGTGCTTTTAGCCCTGGCGACTTCACAGCGCCGACCAGCTCCATCCTGCTCCAACCACACCGATAACAGATGCTGATCCGGCCGCTTGTCCCCTCCACGTACGTCAGCTTGGAGCCACAAGATCGGCAGTAAGTATCGAAAGTCATGTGTCCTCCAATGCGCATGATTACCTTCCTCTGCCCCAGAATTACTTAGTCCTTCTTCCCGGGCCTGTCGGGCTTGTCCTCGTCCTGTCCAGGCGGCCCACCATGTGGATGTTCCGGATGCTCAGGGGGTGGCTTGTCACCATCCTCCGGCCAGGCAGCGAGGGCCCCCGTGGGAGTAGGCTCCGGCGTTCCAGTCGGTTCCGCCGTTGCAGTTGGCTCCGGCGTTGCGGTCGGCGTCGGAATTAGGCTTCGTATCAGAGTTCGCCACTGTTCTGCCGTGGGTTCTGGCGTCTCGGTTGGCTCTGCACTGTCGGTCGGCTCCTCTGTCGGCGTGGCGACTGGCGGCGCCAACACATAGCGCGGTGGCGTTGCAGCAGACTCCCCGGCCGAGAGTAGTACCGTGGTCTCCTCTGTCTCGACGCTCACCAGACCCTCTACAACCACAACCTCGGTACTGTTGTCAGATGCAACATTCACGGTGAACTCAGTGCCGTGCACCGTGGCCACCGCCGTGGGCGTGTCGATTTCGAACCGAGAAGCCGCGTCCAGGAACTTCTGGACCCAGTTGTGTGTCCTGCCGCTCCACTGGTGCAGAACCACTGTCTTTGCTGCTCCATCGCGCCGGCAGTTCAACTCGACAAGGGTGACCTCGGTGTCTGCAGCCAATCTGGTCGTGGTACCATCAAAGAAGGCAAGAGTGACAGATGAGAACCTGCCTGTGCGGATACCATCCCCGGCCTGGAGCACGTCGCCAGCCTCAGTAGGTCTCCAATCACTGCTGGCGCTTCGCTGAACCTCCACCACTCCCGTTGCATCTGCCAAAAGAGCGGTCTGCGCCACGACCCCGCCGCGCGATATCTGGAGGGCAACATCGGGGATAACGAAAAGCATCAGCAGGATCACTGCTGCTATAGCGAGGCTGGCCACCGGGGCTCTCCGCGGCGCGGTGTGGACCCCGCCACCGAGCAAGGCACCTAGCTCCGCTGCTACGCGACGGAATGTGGACGATGGGGCTGCAGCCTGGCGTCGCCTCTCAGGCAAGGCCGCCAACATGCGCTGCTTGGCGGCCTTGGATGCCGCGGGCCTCATCTCTGGCCGCTCCACAGCATCAATCTCAAGGGCTAGTTCCAACAGTGGGCGGAGGATTACTGCCTGGTCCGGATACTCAGCCACGCACTCTGCGAGCGAAGCCCCTTCGCTCAGCAGCTCAGTTAGACACCCCTCAAGAATGACTTCGATTTCGTCTTTCACTTGCGGCCCTTCCCTGCACACTGCATAACGATGCAAAACCAAAAAGGATACGGGCGACGTGCGGGGTTCTTGCCGAGGATCCGTGTGATCAAGATTGGGGGGAGAGCACTCGACGGAGACCGTCCAACGCCCGGTGCTGCAACGCCTTCACAGCACCCACTGACTTGCCGACTATCTCGGCCACCTCCTCCAGACTCCTACCTTCGATGAATCTGAGGATGATGACGTGCCGCTGGTCATCGGTGAGCTCATCGAGGGCTACCGCCAGCCGACGCCGGCTGACCGCAAGCTCAGCTGCCCTTTCAACGTCTTCGCTGCCGTTCTCCAGACGCTCATCCAGAGGTAGCATTGTGGCGCGACCAGCACGTCTCCGGTGGTCGATGATCAGGTTCCGTGCAATAGTGTACAGCCACGTCAGCAGAGGGCGGTCACGGTAGACGAAGCCGTCTATGCTCCCCACAACTCGCACAAAAACCTCGCTAGTGAGGTCCTCGGCCGTGGAGGGGTCACCGACGCGGTAGTAGATGTGGGTGTAGATAGTAGAGTGATACCGCTCGTAGATCTCGGCGAAGGCGCCCCGGTCGCGCTGTTGGGCCCGTCGCACTAGTTCGCGCTCGTCACTGGGTACGGTCATTTCTTGAGCCGCCCCGACCACCGGCTGCAAGCACTCATTCGGAGATTATGTGCAGAGTTGGACCACGCTGGACGAAGGTTGCGGGCAGGAAGCAGTGACATGATACTAGCTTCCAATCGCCATGTCAACTGCCACGTGTGATGCAAACTGCGGAAGCGTTCCGGGACACGGTAGAGCACAAGAAGGAGCTAGACTAAGCAGGATCGCCGAGATCTGCCGCCACGCCTCAGTCCACTCCGCGAGTCAGGATTGGCTACCTACATTCTCAATCCATCGGTGGGCCTGCCTGGCACCCTGCTGTCACGTCTCGTTCTCTTGGCCTTGATTGCAGAACGCTAACTCACCCAGAGATGTGAACCAGCCCGGGTGCTGTAGGAACGCCGTCGAACCGCCGGGGAAGAAGCAGAACCCAAAAAAAAGCCATCGGGGGCTGAAGAGCCCCCGACGGCACACTGAGTGAGATGGATTTGAGTTAGGAGATGTCACGCACCCTCAGTGCTTCTTGCCTCCACCCTTGCCGTGCCCCAGTGCCCGGCCCTGGTTGCCCTTGTTCTCGGGCTTGCCATGGTGGCCCTGGTTGCCTTTTGACTTCCCACCACCAGGAGTTGACAGCCCACTCGTGGTTGTACTGGTAGAGTCCTTCAGGCTGCGCCGTATCTCACCCCACTTTTCGCCATTCAAGCGCCTTCGCACGAGCTCCTCAGGAGTTTCATTCGGGAACTGCGCTGCCAGCTTGTGAGCCACGATCACTGTCCCGTTCGAGGCGCCTTGTTCCAGCATGCCAGCTATGTCCTCGGCATCGGCTCCCAGCCGATCGGCCAAGCGCTGGGCCCCCGCCGTCACCGTGCCGCTGATCGGCACGGTATCAGTAGGTGCGCACCGCCCTGATACGATACATCCAAGGTTCTGTCCATGCCTGCCAGGACTGAGATCCAGGAGCTTCGCAATCTGGCCGTAGCCCATCTTGCTGCCGGTTCTCAGCTCAAGGATGTAATTGACGTCGGTCATACTCTCCGTTGCGAAGAAGTAGATCTTCGCCACTTCGCCCCACCCCAGCTGCTCCTCGGAGCGCATGGTGACCACATCCGTCATCTCCACTCCAAAGAACAGGCCGATGCAGGTGGGTATCATCACACCGCCGGTCATATGCTGCGTGTAGGAAATGGTATCCGTAGACACCAACGTCGCCGTGGTCGGCCCGGCGTTTGGAGTCCGCAACTCCACGGCTTCTCCCTTAGCAGTGCCGGCCGCGAACGCAGCTCCTGCCGTCAACAGGAAAATGCTGCCCACTATGATAGCCGCAACGCCAACCTTAGAATTGAGTGCCCTCTCCATCTCACCCTCCTCTTACTCGTTGCAAGTTCCAGCACAAACGTGTACACCGGCAGGGCCATCCCGCACGATGGCTCCTACACTATGCATAACGAATCATAGCCGATTAGGATACGTCTGGCAATAGTACTTTAGTACCAATCGCATCCATTTGAGCGTCAACGGCACCGGCGTCATTCCACCCGCCCGGGTGGAAGAGATGCGCGCCCACCCTCGTTGCCATAGTCCAAGGCACTTATATCTCCAGTCTCACGGTTACCGAGACGGGCAGAAAGGGAACCGAGTCTCGTGTCTTACAACAAGCGCTGTCCAGCGAAGACGTCGTCAACCCATCCTGCTATCAGCTGAGCCGCCAGAGCCTCGTGTCCGCGATAGTTGTGGGGAGCGCCTTCCAGTACGACCGTGTCGCAGCGCTGGCTAGACACAGCCTTTGACGTGAGGATGGCCAAGGCCTCCGCTGGGCTTGGTGTGATGTGCTCGGCCAGCGTGCCCATCACCACCAAGATGGGACAATGAAGTCTCTCGATCGTCTCCCATCGCTCATGCGGGCGCCCGAACTTGAAGATATCAGGATTCTTGGAAACGGACAGGCTGTGAATCGTGGCAGCCGACATGGGATAAGGCATTGGCGGTCCGCTGAATAGGCTGTCTCCCATGCCTCTGGACACCATATCCTCGGCCCAGGCCAGAATCTTCTCTATCCCCGTGCCTGGCGCCTCTTTCCGGAATCCCTGAGCCGGAGGCGACAGGAAGATCAGGGCCTTTACCCGGTCATCCGCGGCTTCGCTTTGATAATGGGCCACCTTCAGTGCCCCGAAGCTGTGCCCTAAGAGGACCGCCCCTTCGTATCCCTGTTCCTGGAGTAAGTCCAACCAAGCCCTCAGATCAAGGATACAGTCCTCGAAGATCTCGAACGCGACCCCCAAGCGCCTGCTCGCGGTGGGGTCCTTGGCGTACACCTTGTTCATTATGTCGTGGCCTCGTGTGTTGCCAGAAAGGAAGCCGTAACCTCTGTCGTTCAGTTCATCCGCCAGTCGATCCAAGAACTGGCTACGATAGAAGTTGGAGGTGGCTCCGTGTATGTGAAGCACAGCTGGCAGTCCAGTCTTCTCTTGGGCCGTGCAATGCAGGCCCTGCAACTGCAACTCATCCTCTGTCCAGACCCGAACTAGTTCGCCTTTCATCACTGCCTCCGTCGCTTGCCGAGTCACCGCCACAGAGTACCCCACCGATCAGATTGTAGCCACAGGAAACCAACCGGGCAAGTTGATCGGCAGCTTGACCTGCTGTGTCCGCTGTGATATAGTCGCGTGCAGAGGACACGACCATGGCCGAAATCTCAGACTTCGAGAGAGAAGAGATCCAGAGATACCTCACGTGGGATGCAAAGCGTCTGTTCCGGGAACTGGATCGCTACTACAGCGCTTCTATGCCCGGTGGTCAGCGAGCATCATACCGCGTCCGGGGAAAGGGACGCGTATGGTTCAACGAACTCCTGCCAAGATTGAGAGACTACATCTGTGAGGAATGGGGTTACGAACGCAAGAAAGAGAATCCCGAGCTGCAGGAAACAGACGCTCTTCTCATCGCCGTCGGCGAAGCACTACTGCCGCTCCTGCAAAGGAACCCCTTCCCCACGGGAGCTCAGGTGCCCACCTACCTGGTGGCCGCAATCTTGGTGCAGATGAACCTGGACACTCTCTGTGGCGAGAAGAGCTCCTGATCAAACCCCTTCCACCGTCAGCCACTGGGGTTCCCTGCAGTTAGAGCTCGTAAACGTCAAAATCCTGGGCGAACTGAACTGGCCCGGGATACTGTTTCCGGATTTCCGCGAAGGTGACGTACGGTTCCTTGACCAGGTTATGATGGCAATGAACCAGGATGACCTCTCCCACCTCGGCCTCAGCAGCAAGTTCACCCACCTGTTCCGGTGTGCTGTGAAAGGGATGAGGCTCCTCGACACTGCACTCCTGGAACAGGAGATCAGCCCCCCTGGCCAACGTGACTAGCTCCGGACAGGGGCTGGTATCCGAGGAAAACACCGCCACCCTACCGTTTGTCCGCGAAGCTACCCTTACGGCAACGGTGGGGATTTGATGTCGCACCGGACTGGTGTGGATGGCATACGAACCAGTCTCCATGAGGGGGTAGTGCTCCTCATTTGGAATAAGGTGCAGGTCTAGAGGCACGGGCTTCTCCCAAAGCTCGAAGGTGTCGAGAAGAACCCTCGCCACCTCCTGGGTGCGGGAGTTGGCGAAGATGTGAAGCGCCTCCTTCCTGCCATGCAACCACAGTTCGTGCACCAAGGAGGGCAAGCCGTAGATGTGATCGGGGTGCGCATGGGTCACAATGACGCCCTTGAGACCCTCGGGATCCACGCCCGCTCTCAGCATCTTGTGGAAGGGACTGCCGGCACAATCTACGAAGAGACTCCCATCAGGACTGTCGAACAAAAAGAAGGTATTGTCCCTGGTCTCAGTCGCCAATGCCGGTCCACTTCCCAGCACAACGATCCTCTGCCCTCTCACATCCCCCATGCTCCTCTCTGCTTATCTCGACCTCACTGCAGCCCCAGCAGCCATTCAAGGTTCACTGTGGCGCTGTCACGAACGTCGGCCTCAAGACTGGGAACTCTGCCACTCCTCAGCGTTGATCAGAGCCGGTGACCGCAAACGTTGGAGGATCTTTTCCAGATCATAGGGCAACTCAGAACTCACCTCGACGTATTCCCCAGAGGACGGATGTTGAAAGCCCAGGTGCTGGGCGTGCAGAAACTGCCTTTTCAGATCCAGACGCTGCTTCCGATATCCATACACCTTGTCAGCCACGACAGGGTGGCCGATGAAGGCCAGATGCACGCGCACCTGGTGCGTGCGGCCCGTCCGCGGCCGGACTTCCAGCAGAGTGTAGTCTGATAGGTATTCAAGAACGCGATACTCCGTGACCGCCTCGCGTCCTGCCTTCGCCACCACCGCCATGCGTTTCCGATGCCTCGGATCGCGCCCTATGGGGGCATCAACCGTCCCGCTTTTCGGTTCCACCTGCCCTTCGACCAGAGCTAGGTACCGCTTCTGCACAAGGCCGTCCTTGAATTGACGCTGTAGATCGCGGCGCGCCTTCTCATTCCTGGCCACGATGAGGAGGCCTGACGTGTCTTTGTCTAGCCGGTGCACGATGCCCGGCCGGTTCTGCTCATCCCGAGGCAGATCGGGGTAGCGAGCTACCAGAGCATTGGCCAGAGTCCCACTCTCGTGCCCATGAGCCGGGTGCACAACCTGGCCTGCCGGTTTGTCCACCACCAACAGGTCTTCGTTCTCGTATACCACACTCAACGGCATGCGCTGTGGCACCAGTTCCACCTCCTCCGTCGGAGGAACACGCGCCACTATCTTATCTCCCTGACTCAGCCGGTGACTTGGTTTGACCGGGGCACCATTCACAGTGACCAATCCCTCTCCGATGAGTTGCTGGATGCGCGAGCGAGAGAGAGAAGGTACCTCTTGAGCCAGATACTTATCGACCCGCTGACCGCCCTCCTGGGCAGCCAAGCGCACAATCTCCTCCATCGATCCCCCGCGAACTAAAAACACCGAGGCCGGTTCAGCACTCGGTGCACACCAGGAATAGAGCCCAGGTCATGTCAGTTCTGCCCCTCCAACCTTTGCTCATCTTCCTGTTTGCCGAACAGAAGATAGAAAGCGAGGATCGCTACCCCTGCAACAATGGCCATGTCTGCCACATTGAACACTGGCCAAATCTTGAAGTCTATGAAATCGACGACGCTCCCCAGGCGAACCCGGTCCAACAAGTTGCCTATGGCTCCACCCAGTTGCAGTCCCAGGCTGACCTTCAGCAAGAGCTGACCCGGGGGCAGGTATCGGTAGAAGATCAGCATCCCGCCCACGACCAGGATAGCCACGATCGCGAACAGAGTCCCGTGGGCCTGGAAAAGGCCGAAGGCGGCCCCAGTGTTGGTCACGTGGGTGAGAGTCACGAAAGGCCTGAGAAGCGGCACCGGATTCCACATCTCTCCCACAGACAGGTTCCCTAGGACCAGGTACTTGCTAGCTTGATCCGCGACCAGAACCAGAGCGGCAACTCCCAAGAATACCGCCCACCCTGCCCTCTCGCTCCTCAGACCCGATTGTGAAGCTATGATTCTCTCTCGTGACGTCGTACGCATTCCACACACAGGCTGGTATAAGGCAGCACTTTCAGACGGCCCCACTCGATGACGCGTCCACAGTCCTCGCACGTGCCATAGGTTCCGTCGTCGAACCGTTGCAGCGCTCCTTCCACGCGCTTGAGCGTGTCTTCAAGGCTCCCACGCAGCGACAGGTTCCTCGTCTGTTCGAAGACTCCCGTGGCGTCGTCGGCCATGTGATTACCATACCCGGGACGCTCCTGCTCACGCACACCAAGCTGCTCGATGTCCTCGACCAGGCGAGCGCGTTCACCCTCGAGTTTCTCCTTCAGCGTGCCATACGCCCTGGGCACGACTCACCTCCTTCTCCCTGTGTTCACAAGGGCTCCCGACATCGCCGCGATGGGCAAGTGTCACGCCGCCCATGCATTACAAGGGCGCAGGTTTCCACACATTCTGCCCGAACCACTCCAACATTCTAGCCCATTCCTAACCCGAAAGCAAATCCACCAATCTCACTCCGACCCGCCTTCGGCTTCCACGCGGACGAGCTGGAATGTAATCTCCATACCGTCAATCTTGAACTCTCCAGCGTGGGCGGCCTCTGGCCCTGCATCCTCTACCATCTCCAACGACAAGGTCTCCTGGCCGATGTATGCTGCGTAGTCCCGCATGACCCTCACCAACTCTAGGTCGCCTTGATAGTAGGTGACTATCTTGTCTTCGATCCTGAAACCGGCATCCTTGCGAAGGTTCTGGATGCGGCGCACCAGCTCGCGAGCGAGTCCCTCCTGGAGGAGCTCATCAGTTAGAGAGACGTTCACCGCCACTATGTAGCCGCTTTCTTCGGACACTTCGTATCCCTCGTGCGGCCTCTTTTCCACCGTGACCTCTTCGGGCAGCAACCGAATGGTCTCGCCATTCACGGCGACTGATATCGCCTCGCCCGCCTCCAACCGCCTTGCCGCATCGGTACCATCCAGAGATGCGACAGCTTGCTGCACTGTCGGCAGCACAGATCCGTATTTCGGACCCAAAAGGCCTGGATCGGGCCTGAGGACGTAGGTTACCAGCTCGCTTGGGTCGGCAGTGAAGCGAAGCTCCTTGACATTGAGCTCATCGAGCACCAGGTCTGCCACTGGGCCCAAGGGGTCCTCTCTCCCGCCAAAGGGTCCTGCTACCACCGCCAGAGATAGCGGTTGCCGTAGCTTGATACCAGCCAAGCCCCGGGCCGATCTCCCCAGGCTCGCCACCTTGATGGCCAGATCCATGTCGGCGATGAGCTTCTCGTCCACAATCGTCTCATCCGCCACCGGGAAGTCGCAATGATGCACGCTCTCCGGGGCATCGGCATCAGCGGAGCGTACCAGATTCTGGTAGATCTCCTCAGAAACAAAAGGTATGAACGGCGCCAATAGCTTGATCAAGGTCAACAGGCACCGGTAGAGCGTCCAGTACGCCATGTTCTTGTCCTCGTCCTGCTCGCTCTTCCAGAAGCGCCGCCGACTACGACGCACATACCAGTTGGAGAGATCGTCCACGAATGACTCTATGCTGCGCGTGGCGGAGGCTGCATCATAGTTCTCGAGGCGTTCCTCCACTACCTTGATCAGAACCTGTAGCCTTGATAGGATCCACCTGTCCAAGACATTGTCCGGTCGGCCTACGCCGATGCCTGAATCCATTCTCTGGGGCGTCCATCCGTCTATGTTGGCGTACGTCGTGAAGAACGAATAGATGTTCCACAAAGGTATGAGAAAGCGGCGGCGCACTTCATCCGCAGGCCCGTATCCGAAATGCAGGTTCACGCGTGGATTGTGGGAACAATACATCCAACGCATTACGTCTACACCCATCGTCTCAGCAGCATCGTCGAACCAGATGACATTGCCCGTGCTCTTATGCATCTCCTCCCCGTATTCGTCCTTGGCGAGGGCATACCCGAACACCGTGAGAAACGGCGGTCGATTCTCCATGGCCGTACTCTCGGCCAGTAAGGCATAGAACCAGTTGCGGAATTGACCCGGGAAGCACTCCGTGATGAAATCGGCTGGGTACCACTTCTCCCAATACGCCCGGTCGTGCCGATAGTTGAGGGTGGACAGAGCAACGATCCCAGCATCCAACCACGGGTTCCCCACGTCCACGATGCGAGACACCGCGTTTCCACACTCCGGACAGCGTATCTTCACAGCATCAATCCAGGGACGATGGGGCGAATGGCCTTCGAACTGGTCCCAACCTTCGACCGCTCTCTCCCTCAACTCCACCTCACTCCCGATGACCTCGAAGTGGCCGCAGCTGCACTCATAGATAGGCAATGCCAAGCCCCAGTATCGCTTCTTGGAGATCATCCAGTCTTCCATGTTGCGGAGCCAATCCAACTCGCGCTCCATACCAAACTCAGGGATCCACCTGATCTGGCGCACCACATCCATGATTTGATGTCGAAGCTCATCCATGGAGATGAACCACTCATCGACCAGGCGAAAGACGAGCTCGCTTTGACAGCGCCAGCAAACCGGATACCGGTGGGTGTAGTCATCGACCCGGTACAAGAGCCCTTTCTTGCGCAGATCGTCGAAGATGGGGTCAGCGGAGTCGGCGACGTTGAGCCCGGCAAGCCAATCGAAAGCTTCAACGAAATCGCCGAACTCGTCCAAGGGAGCTATGGCCGGCAAGTCATATTCCTTGCCAAGCTCCAGGTCTTCCTTGCCGCAACCAGGGGCGATGTGCACGATCCCCGTACCTTCCGCCTCGCTCACCTCCTGCCAAAGGATAACCCTGTGCTCCACTCCTTCCTGCGGAGGTAACTCATCGAAGGGGCCATGATAGATCCAGTCCTCCATCTCCGCGCCAGATAGCTCTTCCTCCACTTCGTACGATCCTTTGAGTATCGGCAGAGCCTCGCGAGCGACGTAGAGGTGGTTGTCGCCCTGCTTCACTTTGACGTAGGTCAATGCTGGGTGGACTGCTGCCGCAACATTCGATGTCAGGGTCCAAGGCGTAGTGGTCCAGATCAGGAGTGACTCATTCTGACGACCAACCAGAGGGAACAAAAGGGTCACGCCAGGGTGGGTCAGCTCCTGATACCCCTCGGTGACGATCTCGTGCTCCGAGATGGCTGTGCTGCACCGTGGACACCACGGCATGACGTCCCGGCCCTTGTAGATCCAGCCCCTGTCATGGCAACGCTTGAGGAACAACCAGATGGTGTAGTTATTCTCATCGGACATCGTGTGGTAGGAGTTGTCCCAGTCCATCCAGTAACCAAGCCGGATAGACTGCTGCGTCTGGATGTCGGAGAACTTGCGCACACGTTCCTTGCACTTCTCCACGAAGGGACCGATGCCGTACGTCTCTATGTCACGCTTGGAGGTGAAGCCGAGCTCTTTCTCCACTTCGACCTCGATCCACAGTCCCTGTCCATCGAAGCCATTCTGATAGCGCATCTCATGTCCCTGCATCCCCTTGTACCGATGATACAGGTCCTTGTAAGTGCGGCCCCAGGCATGATGAACGCCCATGGGGTTGTTGGCCGTGATGGGTCCATCTATGAACGACCAACGCTTCTTGCCCTTGTTCTTCTCCACCAGTTTGTCAAAAGCGTCGGTCTCGTCCCACCACTGCAGTATCCGCCGCTCTAGTGCAGGGAAATCCACCTTGCTTGGAACTTCTCGGAACATCAAGCCATCCTCCCGCTATTCGTCCAGTTCGATGCGCAACCGCTTGTTGATGCGCCCTTTGCTCTCGTGACCTGTAACCCTTATGCGGCCTACCTCGCTAGTATTCGCTACATGGGTGCCGCCATCGGCCTGCAAGTCCAGACCTTCTATCTCCACGACCCTTACCTCTTGTATACTCTCGGGCAACAGGTTTATCTTGGTGCGGATCAAATCGGGAATCTGGAAGGCCTCCTCACGAGGCAATATCCTGGTTTCCACAGACCGGGCCGCTTCCACCTCGTCGTTAATCTTGGCCTCCACTTCATCGGAGAACTTGGCGCTCATACTCTCCAACTCGAAATCCATTCGTGCCCTCAAAGGCTGCATGTTGCCGCCCGTCACCGACGCACCGTAGTCACGCCAGATGACGCCGCACAGTATGTGCAGGGCGGTGTGTGTACGCATCAACTTGTATCGACGATCCCAGTCAATGAAGCCCCGGACTTCGCTGCCCGTCGGTGGAGGCTCGCCCTCCAACTTGTGCAGCACTTGACCCTTGGCTTTCTGAACCATGCGGACAGTGTACTCCCGTCCCTCAACGTCCCGGAGGATTCCGACATCGCTGGGCTGTCCTCCGCCTTGGGGATAGAAGGCTGTCCGGTCCAAGACCACCGCGTGTTCCCCTAGCGCTGTCACTGTGGCGTCGAATTCCCGCAAGTAAGAGTCAGACAAATGAAGCAATTCAGTCATCACGACCTCCGCGGTGCTAGATCGCACCAGAGCCGCTCGATGTACTCCTCAAAGCCCAGGCTGCGCCAGAAATGCTGTGAGACAGAGTTGAATTGGGACACGTACACGTGGATCGATGAGACACCCCACTCTACGAAAGAGTCCCTCAGCGACGCAAACAGCTGCCGACCCACGCCACGTCTCCTCCACTGCTCATTGACGCACATGTGCGCGATGTGGCCATAGAGCCCAGGTTTGAGCCCGAGGCCGCTATCGACGAGACCTCCGACCGCAAAGCCGACTACATCGTCCCCAACCTCAGCCACCAACAGGCGGGTCCTGCTGCGAGTCAGCCACTGCCATGTCGCCCGAGCCACATGTCGTCTCCAGTTGGCCCCTACTCTGAGACGCTCATCGATGGGTGCATGATAGTCCATCATCTCCTCCCACAGAGATAGGACGGAATCCGCGTCACCACTCCGTGCCCCACGCACCGACACAGGGGTATCATCATCTTTGGTCAGCTCAACCCGCGCTTCGCAGCAGAGATGATCCAAGAAACCACTGAACCCCCTGTCCTGCCAAAAGCGTCTCAGTATGGGATTGCAGTGGGGCACATCAACCTGCGCCACAGCTACCCCTTCTCTTCTGAACCAATCGTCTACCGCTCTCCACAGGCTATCACCGACTCCTTCGCCGCGACACACCTCATCAACGTGCAGGCAGCTCACGTGGCCGAACTCTGGATGGGCGAAAGGCTTGTTGTCCACGATCTTGCCAGTGGCAAAGCCGAGCAGCGCTCCGGTGTCACTCTCTTCCGCCACGAAGGCAATACCCGATGATCCTCCCACTGTCGTTTGAAGCGCCTTCGCGGACCGCTCAGAATCCTCAGGCTCAGGAGCCAGTCTGGGATCCAGACGCGCTTGAGACTCGCTGGCCCGCCTGTGAAGCTTCCCGATCCCAGAGAGATCACGCAACTGAGCCTCGCGGACAGATACCACACGCCCTCCAAGATGTCAAAAGCTCTCGCCCCTTATAGGGACGAGAGCGTTCCTGGTGAGCCTCCACTCCCGCGGTACCACCCTATTTAGCGGTATCCCGCTCACTCCTCAAGGGTACGTGTTCATACCCTCGTCATTGATAACGGGCAACGTTCCCGGCCAAGTCTACTCTGGCTGTTTGTTGACTGCCATTTCGGTTGGCGGCTCCGGAAGGATTTTCAGCGGGGCCCTCGTATCCGGCTCACACCTCATCCAGACTCTCTGAACGACGGTTGGCCGCCTACTCGTTTCCATCACTGCCTTTGCGCGTTTTGCACAGTATGCCACAAAACGGTGAAGATGTCAAATTGGGACGAGCAGACACTGAAGCTCGAGATCAAGTTGCCTGTAGTCTCAATCACCGTATCTGCCGAAGATCACGCAAGCGTTCTGTCCTCCGAGGCCGAACGAGTTTGAAAGAGTGATGTCTACCTGTGCTTTCCGAGCCACGTGGGGAACGTAGTCCAGATCGCACTCCGGGTCAGGGTTATCCAGATTGATGGTGGGATGCATGGTGTTGTCTCGGATAGTCAGGATGCATGCGATGGCCTCGACACCACCTGCAGCCCCGATCAGATGTCCCGTCATAGACTTCGTGGCGCTTATGGGCACTCGATAGGCATGCTCTCCAAAGGCTCTCTTGATCGCGACGGTTTCAGCGACGTCCCCCAACGGGGTGGATGTAGCATGGGCGTTAGTGTAGTCGATGTCTTCCATGGCAATCTGAGCATCTTGTGCTGCCCCCACCATGGCACGGGCGGCCGCTTTCCCTTCCGGATCCGGGGCGATGAGATGGTAGGTGTCGGCAGTGCCAGCGTACCCCAGCACTTCGGCATAGATGCGAGCTCCCCGCTGTATTGCGCGGTCCCGCTCCTCAAGGATCAGCACCCCGGCCCCCTCTGCGGGGACGAAGCCGTCGCGCTCCGCATCAAAGGGGCGAGACGCCTTTTCCGGCTCGTCGTTCCGCCGTGAGTAGCCGCGCGCCACCGAGAAGGCCACCACGCTCAGTTCGCAGATACCGGATTCCGTTCCACCAGCCACCATGATTTCTGCTGCGCCCCGGCGGATCACCTCGGCCGCCTCGCCTATTGCCTGAGTGCCCGACGCGCAGGCCGTAACCACCGTAGAGTTGTACCCCTCAAGCCCGTGGAGGCGACTTATGTGATGTGCCGCCACATTTACGCTCACCGTAACGGGAAAGAAGGGAGAGATACGCATCCCGCCCTTTGTCAACATGATCCGACACGCCTTCTCACACTCCTCAATGGCGCCACCGCCGCTGGTCCCCATGATGACACCCACTTCTTCGCCGTCGAGGTTGTCGTCCAAGACACCGGCGTCTTCTAGCGCCATCTGTGCCGCCGCCACGGCCAGCTGGCTGTATCGACCCATCCGCCTGGCCTCCTTGCGGTCCATGTACTGGCCCGGATCGAAGTCTCTGACCAGACCTGCTATCTTGGTCGGATAGTCGTCGACGTTGACTTCCGTGATCAAACTTATGCCAGAGCGTCCCTCCAGAAGACCCTGCCAGGTCTCCTCCGCGGTCAGGCCAAGAGGAGTGACGGCTCCAAGTCCGGTTACCACGACCCTGCGTCGTCGCCTGGCGGCCCGGTGCATACCCAAGGCCAAGCCGCAATTGGGGCAGAACTTGGCGCTGTCAGGCTTGAGTGCTGCACAAGCAGGGCAGCGGTTTCCATCTAGGTTCATATCGAGTATCCCCTTTCAGTTCACTCCTCGGATATCTCGGCCCGCACAGCCTTGATTTGCTCACGAAGCCGTCTGATGTCCGTCTCATCTCTGGCCAAAGCATCCGCGCCGCGCAGGCGACGCTTTCTGAAAGCCAACTCGGTAGCCAACTGGTGATACCTCCTCACCAATCGGGCCTCTGGCAATCCGTGCCTGGACAGAGCTCTCCGTTGCACAGCCACGCGCTGCCAGTAGGACGCCAGCGTCTCGTACTCGGCAGGGGAAATCGTCCCAGCACCCACCTCGTCACCAAGTTCCTCCACTATGCAGCGACTCTCTTTGTCCCAAGACAAGAAGACTGTGGCTAGGATAACCACGACACCACCCCACGCGTTTACGAGACTGATCACAACAGGCCAACACAGGTCCGCAGCCAGGTGTGTGGACACATTGTGCACTGAATGGGCCAATATGGCCGCGGCCAATCCCACGAGCGGTGCAAGCCACCGGCTGCAGGCGTTGCTCGCGATGCTGGCGTAGCCGAAGCCGACGCCAGTGATACTGGTGAACATGGCATGATTCAGGCCGAAGATCGTGGTGCGCGAGAAGACCACCGTCAACCAGTTGCGAGCCCCGCCTTCCAGAAACCCTGCGAGGAAATAGAGCAGGTTCTCCGTCATGCCAAAACCAAGCCCCACGAGAGCGCCATAGACTATTCCGTCCAACAGACCGTCAAACTCCCGCCTGAAGATGAGAAAAAGGAGGAACACGGCAAGGCCTTTGACCATCTCCTCAACCACAGGGGCTACCACGCTGCCACCGATGATCTGTCCGGCAGTTTCGCCAAGTAGTCCAGAGAAGGGAACCCCAAAGAGGAACTCCCCCGCGAGGGACAGGACTACGGCGGGCACAGCTCCCCATATGAATGTGGCCGCGAGCAAACCCCATGGCTCTTTCTCGTACCTATCCAGCCACCAGACAAGCAGACTGTAGAGCACTGCGGGCACAACAGCTGCCGAAATGGTGAGGCCTGCGAAGAGGATGAGCAACAGGATCTGCATGCATCAGCCTCTGACCAGCCTCCGGCGCATCCTGGCCTGAATGCTGAAGAAGTGAACCCAGAAAGGGCTCAAGCTCCCTGCGATTCGCCCGGTGCAGAGGCTCTCCAGAAATTCGTGTTTGTCGTTGAACGAGGACAACTCTATGTATGCGCGGCCCAATTCGTACAGACTGTGCGCATCGCTGCCCGCCGTACATGGCAACCCCCTAGATCGTGCGAATCTTCGAGCACGGCGGTTGTCTCGCGAGAGCGTGACGCGAGCGTTGAAACCTTCCACGAAATCCAGTTGTCCCGCGATCTCCTGCAAGCATCGACCTTCCAAAGTCTCGCCGCGCAGCCTGTCAAAGGGATGGGGCACCCCGGCCAAGCCTCCCTGCTCTTGAATCGCCGCAACCGTCTCGCCAGGCGACAGACCCCTCGGCACTTCACGTTGCAGGAACAGCCCTATCACCTCGCCGTGCGTGGTCGAGATCTCTTGACCAACAATGACGGGAAACCGTGCGATGCTCCGGACAGCCAACGCTCCCACCGTCGTGTTGTGATCCGTGATCGCCACAGCGCCCAAGCCCTTCTCTTGGCAGCCCCTGACAATCTCCTCAGGTGACATGAGGGCGTCTCCGGAGTACCATGTATGAACGTGCAGATCCACCCTGAACATCCAGAGCCCCACTCCTCCAGCAAGAGCAACCTGAGAGTTCGTCTGACGGGCATAGACTTGCCCAAGCCACCCCGGTCGTCGCGCCCGCCGATGACTGGTAAGCCGTCGACGCACCCTGGTATGAGACGTGCTGGCCAAGAGCTGTCCCTGAGCATGCTTCACACCGGGGGGCATGGGAGCCCGACATGAGGCGCATTATCCCACAATCCATCCGGCATGTCAATTCTGGATATTGTCACCCTGCCAGTCTTGTGATATAATCAGTGTGAGATATCAGAATCAGGGAAGCCCGATGGTTCACGGAACGAAGGCCCTCGATGTCCGCTCGAAGCAGATTGGAGTCCTGCTCCGCGCTGCCCGTCAGGGAGCCCGCAGGAGCGTAAAGGAGTGTGCCGAGTGGCTGGGTTGCTCCCCCCACATGATAACTCAGTATGAGTACGGTCGTCGTGGAATCTCCCTGCCCGAACTCGAATTGCTAGCCAGTCTATTCGATACGCCTGTGAACCAGCTATGGAATGACGATCAAGCCGTCCTGGAGCAACCAACGGAAAGGCCTCCCATCGAGAAGGTCATACTACTCCGACAGAAGGAGATCGGAGTACTCTTGCGCCAGGCACGTACGAACGCGGGCAAGACGCAAAAGGAGTGCGCGGACCGATTGGGAGTGTCGACCGACACAATATCCAGATACGAGTACGGGACCAAAGCTGTGCCCTTTTCTCAATTGGAGCTGCTGGGCACTTTCTTGGGGGTGTCGCTCGCCAGTTTCCTGGACAAGGAGTTGCTCACAAGCCGCATATCCATCTCGAGAAGCGGCACAGACGTGCTACCTGCTAGGGATACTGCGACCACTCTCCCTCCAGACATCGAGGAGTTCGTTCGCAACCCCGAAAGCCTCCCGTACCTGGAGATGGCGCTGAGGTTGTACGAACTACCCAGGGACTCTTTGAGACAACTTGCCGAGGCGATTCTGTCCACAGAAGAGAAGTCGGTGGCGGAAGTGCAATGAGTGTCCCCAGTTCTGCTGGTGCCTCTGACCAAGGGCAGCCTTTCCTTGATGCCATGGCCAAGCTCACCAGCCAGAGAGATATCGAGCAGCTTCTCCCCTCTGCCCTACACGAGGCGATCCAAGTGACGAACGCCCAGGCGGGCTCCCTCCTGCTTGTCACCGATCAGCCGAGACTGGCGAGGGAAGGAGACCTGTCGCTGGAGATCGAAAGACAGATTTCGGTCTGGGAAGATGGTCTTCAAGACAGGTTGCGCACCCTCTCCTCGCAGATCGAAGACGGAGGAACCCTGCCGCTCTCCTCCCAAGTCGTGGACGCTACTCAGCACCTGCTGGTGAACACGCCGCTCCTCCACGATGACAAGGTCACGGGTTGCCTCACTCTTGTGTTTTCGCCTGGCCACACACTCACCATGTCTCAGCGGCGCGTGCTGACGTGGTGCGCCAGGACCATAGGAAACTTGGCGAGGATGGTCGAACAGCTCACTGTCACCCGGGATAGTTTGTTGCAACTGAGCTTCCTGCACCAGACCAGCCAGGCTCTTACTTCGACCCTGGACCTCAGAGAGGTATTGGACAACACGATGGAACTGGCGACCAAGACACTGAATGCCCAGGCTTCCACGCTGATGCTGATCGACGAGGAGACCAACGAACTGGTCTTCGATACTCTCCACGGCGAGAAGCGGGAGATCCTGCGCAGCTATCGGATGTCCATAGATCAAGGAATAGCCGGTTGGGTCGCCGTTCACGGTGAGCCCGCTATCGTGAACGATGCCGCCCAAGATGAGCGCTTTGACAGAGGAGCAGACACCCGCACCGGCTTCCTGACCCAGTCCGTCATCTGTGTTCCACTGCAGATCAAGGAGCGAACCATCGGTGTCCTTGAGGCTCTCAACAAGATGTCCGACGAGGGTTTCAACGAGGCCGACCTGCGATTGCTCAGCACCTTAGCTGCACAGGCAGCCATCGCAATCGAGAACGCACGCCTGTACCGGAGTCTCCGCGAGGAGAGAGACAAGATCATTCGCGTCCAGGAGGAAGCGCGGCGCGAGTTGGCTCGCGACCTGCACGACACCACACTCCAAAGGCTCTCTTCCACCGCTATGAGCCTTGACTACGTCAAGCGACTCCTGGAGCACCAACCGGATGCAGCCCTGGAGGAGCTCGAGCGCATTCAAGAGACGGTCCTACAGGCCTCGCGGGAGGCGCGCATCCTGCTGTTTGAGTTGCGTCCCATTGTTCTAGAAACCCAGGGCCTCGTGCCAGCCATCGAGGCATACATCGAACAACTACAGGGAGAAGGACCACCCATCTTCCATTTCGACGACGGCGGCTTCGACGGAAGACTAGGCGAGGAGGTCGAAGCCACGGCTTTCATAATCCTTCAAGAAGCCATCAACAATGCTAGAAAGCATGCCAACGCCGAGAACATCTGGCTGAACTTCGCACAGGACGAAGACTACTTGCGAATTACCGTCGAAGACGATGGCAGTGGTTTCGATCCTGAGGCCACGCGGAACAACGCCGATCAAGGTGGTCACCTGGGGCTGGTCAGCATGCAAGAGAGAGCCGAACTCATAGAGGCTGATCTCACCATCCAATCCAGACCGCATGGGGGTACCGAGATCGTCCTCAAACTCCCCGCACGCGAGCAAACAGACCAGTCGTGAGACTCGCGTCTCGAACCACGTGTCGACTCAGTCCCTGGATTGTCAGTAGATTCCGACACGGTGCAATCCCCTGAGGAGGAGATTCCATGGAAAGGGAAGACAAGTCAACGAAGGCAGATTCGCTGAAAGAGCAAGGGATCAAGCTGTTCCGTTTCGGCGAGTACGAAGAAGCTGCAGAAGTCTTCGAGGAGGCTCACGCCCTCTACGTTGAGCTGGACGACCGGAAGGGTCAGGGCGAGATGCTGAACAACCTGGGAGCAGTGCACACCCAAGAGGGGCGCTGGGATGAGGCAGCCGAGGCGTTCGGCAAAGCCAGGTCGATATTCGAATCGCTGGAAGACAAGAAGGGCGAGGCGCAAACCCTGGGCAATCTCGGCACCATGTATCGCCACCAGGGCGACAAACAGAAAGCTGTCGAGAATCTAAGGACGGCTGCTGACCTGTTTGACGAGTCGGGAGAGCAGGGCATGGAATCCGCCACCCTCCGGGCCATAAGCCGCATCCACTTGGGGCAAGCGCGGTGGTTCGAGGCCCTGCACTTCTATGACCTGAGTCTGGCCACCGCCGAGGCCCCGGGGATCAAGGAGAGGACGCTACGTCGCCTGGTACAGATCCCTTTGAATATGCTCACACGCGCCCAGTGAGCTACCACTCTTGAGTACTGCGCCCTGCAATGGTGGAGGGCAGTAATGCCCCGGAGCTAGTCCTTCTCCTCTTCCACCTGCGCTCTGGCGATGATCTCGTCGGCCAGGTGCTTCGGGACTTCCTCGTAGCGCAGGAATTCCATGCTGAAGATTCCCCGTCCCTGAGTCATGGACCGGAGATCAGTCGCGTAGTTCTGCATCTCTGCCAGGGGCGCCTGGGCAGTGATGACGCTCTTGTCGCCCTTCTGCTCTGTACCCACCACTCTAGCTCGCTTGGTGTTGAGATCCCCAAGCACGTCACCCATGTTTGCCTCAGGAACGGTGATTGCGAACATCATTATCGGCTCCAGGATCACGGGCCCTGCATCCCGGACGGCCTCCTTGAAGGCCTCTCGGCCAGCTATCTGGAAGGCAATGTCCTTGGAATCGACGGGATGCTCTTTGCCGTCGTAGACGACCGCCTTCACGTCCACCACCGGATAACCTGCCATCACCCCCTGTACCAACACCTGCTTGATGCCCTTCTCGATGGATGGTATGAAGCTCTTTGAGATGTGGCCTTCTCGCACCTCGCTCTCGTACTCAAAGGCAGTTCCTCGTGGCAAGGGTTCGACCCGCAGCCAGACCTCAGCGAACTGTCCGGCTCCACCGGTTTGCTTCTTGTGCCTGTACTGAGAGGTGGCAACCCTGGTAACAGTCTCCCTGTAGGGCACCTTCGGTACCGAAGTGACTATTTCCACCCCGAACTTGGAGTCCAATCGGCGGGCAGCGATGTCTATGTGTGATTCTCCCATTCCGGAGAGAACTGTCTCCCTGGTGCTGGCCTCGCGCTCCACGCGCAGAGTGGGATCCTCCTCTGTCAGGCGAGACAGGGCAGTTCCGAGTTTGTCCATGTCCGCCTTGGTCCTGGGTGTAATCGCCGCCGAGAAAATGGGATGGGGGAAGTTGACGGGCGCCAAGGTGACGGGATGGTCCTTGTCACATAGTGTATCTCCCGTCGTCGTCTCCTGGAGCTTGGCCACCGCACCGATATCTCCGGCGGGTATCTTATCTACCGGTGCCTGCTCCTTACCCTTCAAGAAGAACAACTGTCCCACTCTTTCCTCTTCGCCCTTGCTGGAGTTGAAGACCCGCGAGTCAGACTCCATCGCACCGGAGAAGACACGGAAATAAGTCAGCTTTCCGACGTAGGGGTCCGCCAGAGTCTTGAACACCAAAGCAGCCAGAGGCGCGTGCGCAACAGGCTCGAGCACCTCCTCCTCACCCGTAGCCGCGTTCGTGGCTCGAACCCCAGCTGAGTCCGCAGGGGACGGTAGGTACTCGACGACGGCATCCATCAAAGGCCACACTCCGATGTTCTCGAGAGCTGAACCGCAGAAGACAGGCACAATGCCTCGATTCCTGATGCCCGCAGTCAGACCCTGGCGGATTTCTTCGTCTGTCAGCGTTTCTTCTTCGAAATACTTCTCCAGCAACGCATCGTCCGTTTCCGCTGCGGCCTCGATCAACTCTAGGTGATATGACTCCGCTTCGGCACGCAGCTCATCTGGTATGTCTCCCTCCTCGGCCTTGTCACCACGGTAGGCCTTCATGCTCACCAGGTCCACCACGCCTTCGAAGGCTTCCTGAGCACCAATGGGCAGCTGGAAAGGGATAATGCTTCGGTCCAAGATCTCCTTGGCTTGACTGAGAGCCCGGCCGAAATCGGCGTTCTCCCTGTCCATCTTGTTGACGAACAGCATACGGGGCAGGCCTACCTCGTCGGCGTAGCCCCACACCAACTCCGTGCCCACCTCCACGCCAGATACCGCATCGAGGACAATGATCGCTCCGTCGGCCGCCCTCAGAGCCCCTTTCACCTCCCCCACGAAATCGGCGTATCCAGGAGTATCAAGCACGTTGATCTTCTGCTCACGCCACTCACATGGGATGACAGCGGTGTTGACCGAGATCTTCCGTCGTATCTCCTCAGGGTCATAGTCGGCAGCTGTGGTCCCGTCCTCGACCTTGCCCAGGCGGCTGACACCGCCGCTGTCGTAGAGCATGGCCTCGGTCAATGAGGTCTTACCCGCTCCGCCGTGAGACAAGAGAACAAGGTTCCTGAGCTGCTCCGCCTTGTAGTTCTTCACACGCACAATCCTCCATGTCCGTACGGGGACGCATCTATAAGAATTCTAAGGCAGTTCGGCGGAGTTGTCAACGTGATTTTGTGTTATAATGTGTTGTTCCTTGCCGGAGGCGGTATCCATCATGGTCAAACCCGGAACACACGCGGCGCCAGTTGGGACCTACATACTATTCGCCCACCTCGACCACGAAACTACACTGAGCATCGGACGGTTGGGCGATTTCGACTTCCCTGCTGGCTACTATTGCTACGTTGGCAGCGCCAGGGGACCAGGAGGCTTGCAGGCCCGCTTGGCCCGCCATCTGCGCGCGAGAAAGCGCCCCCGCTGGCATGTTGACTATCTGCTGCAGGTGGCAACTATCACAGAGATCTGGCGGGCATCCTCCTTTGAGAGACTCGAATGTCGGTGGGCGGAAGCCCTGCTTCACCTGACCGGAGCGACCTTACCAGTGCCACGATTCGGCTCCTCCGATTGCGGCTGTGCTGCCCACCTCTTCCTATTCGGAGCCCTGCCCTCTCTCACGGCCTTTCGGACCCAATTGAGCGCCGTCGGCCTCACGAGCTGGATCTCCAGGGTGCCTCCAGGAAAGTTGGCAGTGCACGGTGACGGAGGATCCCACGCCGTACCGCTGCACGGAAGCTCATGCCACTGCGACTGACGATGTGATTGGCGTCGGTTGCCAGCATGTGCCAATCGTGGTATAATCCGTGCGGACTGCCCTTGGGAAGTGACAGCGATGTTGCGTGTGATTTGCGGGATGGCCCGTTGTGGAGTTGTCGGAAAGGAGGTGAGGGCCAACAGCACGAGTTAGGTGTCCGTTCGCGGTGAGGAAGCTAGTGCACAAGCTCTAGTGCACAAGCTAAGGAAGGAGGAACACTGTGAGAGCGATAACTTGGATAATCGTCAGTCTTCTGATCTTGGGAACCCTGCTAGCGGCCTGTGCACCCGCCGCGCCGCCTGAGGAGGAGGAAGCACCGCCTGTAGTGATGGGAGCGCGCTTCCAGACCATCCTGGACCGTGGAAAGATCATCTGTGGATGCAACGCCGAACTTCCGGGCTTTGGATATCTCAATCCGGCGGGTGAGTTCGAGGGGTTCGACGTTGATTTCTGCAAGGCCATTGCCGCTGCTGTCTTCGGCGATGCCAACGCAGTGGAGTACCGACCCTTGACCGCTGCCGAGCGTCTCCCCGCCCTACAGACGGGTGAGATCGACGTCCTCATCCGCAACACCACGTGGACGCTCACTCGGGACACCGCAAACGAGGTGGACTGGGCGGCGGTGACCTTCTACGATGGCCAGGGTATGATGGTGCCGGAAGCCAGCGGATGGAGGACCTTCGAAGACATGGAGGGAGCCACTGTTTGCTCCACCACGGGCACCACCACGGAGATGAACCTGGCCGACGCCTTCCGTTCGCGTGGCCTGGACTACACCCCGCTTCTCTTCGAGAAGACCCAGGATACGGCGACAGCCTACGAGGAGGGACGGTGTGACGCCCAGACTTCCGACAAGTCACAATTGGCAGCTCTGCGTTCGGCCATGGAGCGTCCCGACGATCACGTCATCCTCGACGTGACGATGTCGAAGGAACCTCTGGGACCTTTGACGGCTCACGGCGACGACAAGTGGAACGATGTCGTGCGGTGGGTCGTGTGGGGCATGATCCAGGCGGAGGAATCCGGAGTCAGCTCCGTGAACCTTGACGAGATGCTGCAAAGCGACGACCCAACCATCAGGAGGCTGCTGGGCGTCGAAGGCGAGTTGGGTAGCTCCTTGGGCATCCCCAACGACTGGATGGTCCAGGTGATCAGGGCGGTTGGCAACTACGGTGAGGTCTACGTGCGGTGGCTGGGGCCTGCTGGCCTCAACATCCCGAGGGGCCCGAATGAGCTGTGGACCAACGGTGGGCTCATCTACGCCATGGCCGTTCGGTAGGACCCTGCTCCTGTGCCACTGAGTGCAGCCCGACGCCATGTCGGGCTGCACTTTCCTGAGAGGTGAAACTGTATGTCAGCGATAGCAGGCGCTCGCGAGCGGAGCCTGCGCGTCCTGCGCGATGAACGGTTCCTCAGAGCGCTGGGCCAGGCTGTGTTCGCCATCGCGGTGGTGCTTTTCGTGGCATGGTGCCTCGGCAACTATAGGGGCCGGGGATTGACTTTCTCCTTTAGGTTCCTGCGCGAGGAAGCCAGTTTCGACCTCGCTGAGGGGATGGCCTTCAGCCCCATTGATCCCTATTGGAAGGCTTTCCTAGTCGGGGTCTCGAACACCCTAAAGGTCGCGGTCGTCGGAATCATTCTGGCCACAATATTGGGCACAATAACCGGTGTCGCCCGGTTATCCACTAACTGGCTGATCAGCAACATCGCCGGCGTGTATATTGAGATCATCCGCAATACGCCGGTGTTGGTACAGCTGTTCTTCCTCTATTTCGCTGTCATATTGAAACTCCCGTCCCTCCAGGACCGTATCGTACTGCCGGGTCCGATCCTGATAAGCATTCGCGGCGTCAATCTCACCTGGCCCCGGCCGACCGGGTCTTTTGCCTATTGGCTGCCTTTCCTCATCGGCGCAGTCATCGTAGCACTCGGCGTCTATGGCTGGCGTGTATTACTTGAACGACGCACCCGACGGCCTGCATCACGCCTGCCGTGGACCTTCATTGCACTGGCAGTGCCTCTGGTAAGCTGGTTCCTGGTACCAGGAAACCCTCTTTATCTTGACAGACCCGCCGTGGAGGGCCTCAAGGTCGTGGGGGGCACCACTCTCTCACCGGAGTTCGCTGCTATCTTGATCGGTCTGGTGATATACACCGCTGCCTTCATCGCCGAGGTCGTTCGTGCCGGGATCCTGGCCGTGCCCCGGGGACAGACGGAAGCGGCGCGAGCTCAGGGCTTCACGGAGATGCAGATCCTCCAGTTGGTCATTCTCCCACAAGCCTTGCGTATCATCATCCCGCCCCTGATCAGTCAGTATCTGAATCTCACCAAGAACTCCAGTTTGGCCATCGGCATCGCCTTCCTCGACCTGTACGCCGTTTCCAACACGATGTTGTTTCAGTCCGGTCGGGTAGTTGAGGTCTTTCTGATGGTCATGGCAGCTTATCTGTCCATGAGTCTGACTATCTCTATGTTGATGAATTATGTCAACCGCAGACTGGCTCTGGCGGAGAGATGAGATGACGACTGTGTCTGAAGTCATGAAGCCGCCGCGCACCGAAGTCGGGGTATTGGGCTGGCTCAAGAAGAACCTTTTCAGCACCTGGTACGACGGCCTGCTGACGTTGGGGTCGCTGGCGTTCATCTCGGGAGTGCTGTATGGGGTTACCAAGTGGGCTTTGACCAGTGCCAAATGGGGCGTGGTCACGACCAACATCAAGGTCTTCATGATCGGAAGATACCCCTACTCGGAGGTGTGGCGTGTCTGGGCCAGCGTCGGCCTATTCGTGGTGATGGCGATGGTCACGCTAGTAGTGTGGAGATTGAACATCGCGCGGGCTAGGCGCGCGGTGACGATTGCCTGGGTCATCGTGCTTCTCGTGACCATAGCGCTGCTGAAGGGGTTCGGAG